>CBFGRJ010000367.1:0-7387 GCA_965651135.1 uncultured Myxococcales bacterium | reverse complement strand
CCAGCTGGTGCGCAGCGTGCACGCCGGCGCAAATCTGCTTCGCCAGCTCCAGGGCTTCCACGACGCTGATACGCCCTACGTCGTTGTAGACCTCGCGCAACGTGCGCCCGTGCAAGCGCTCCATCACGAGGTACACCAGACCGTCTTCCGTAGCGCCCGCGTCGTACACCTTGACCACGTTGGGATGATCGATGCGCACCAGCACGCGCGCTTCGGACTGGGCGCGCTTGGCCAGGTTTTGCCCGGAACCTTTGGGTGCCGCGATGACTTTCACGGCTACGTCGCGATCGAGAAAAGGGTCGTGCGCCGCATACACGTGCGCGTGGCCGCCCGTTCCGAGTAGCTGCACGATGTCGTACTTGACGAAGCGCTGCCCCGGGCGGAGCGGAGCCGCCTTTTTCCTCATGGCATGCCTCCTAGCAGGGCTGCCAACAGCATCGCGCCCCCTGCGGTCATGAACGAGGTCACGAGCAGCGAGGCGGCGAACAGAGCCAACGCCGACCACGGACCGGGTGCGGGGTTGCACCAGAAAGCAACCAGTTTGTCGTAGCGCCAGCTGACTCGCGGCGTCAGCTGAGGGGCCGTCCACGCCGGTGGATCGCCCCGCAGGGCAGCGCCGGGCGCGGCTTCGTCGCCGAGCCCCTGCTCGATGAGGCTGAGCTCGGCATCGAACTCATCGGCGCTTTGGTAGCGAGCCTCGGGTTGCTTGGATAGCGCCTTCAAAACGACCGCATCGAGCTCGGGCGGCAGCGGCCGCTTCGCATAATGACTCGGCGGGCGCGGCTTCTCGCTGGCGTGAGCCGCGAGCACGTCACCCAGGCGTTCGACGTGATCGAAAGGACCACGGCCGGCCAATGCCGTGTAGAGCACTAGACCCACGCCATACAGGTCGGCGCGTGCATCGACGGGGTGGCCGGCCGCCGCCTCTGGGCTCACGAAGCGCGGCGTTCCGAGCACGGTGCCCGTCTCGGTGGCGAAAGATAGAGGCAAGGGCGCCAGACTCGATGCATCGGGCAAGACGCGGGCGATACCGAAGTCGAGCACCTTGAGCACGATGGCGCCATCTTCGGCTTCGTGAAGGAACAGGTTCTGCGGCTTGATATCACGATGCACGATGCCCAGTTGGTGGGCGGCACTGAGCGCAGACAACGTCGCGCGCGCGTAGCGTACGGCTTCCCACAGCGATAGCGTGCCTCGCTTGGCGAGGGCTCGAGCCAAGGTCATGCCCTGCAGCAGTTCCATCACGATGAAGGGTCGGCCGTCGCTCGCGTGACCCGAACCTGTGACGGAGACGATATGTGGGTGCGCTAGACGGCCCAGCGACTCGGCTTCGACGCGCATCCGATCGACCGTGCGCGCGTCATCGTGATGCTCGGCCCTGAGCACTTTTGCCACGAAGTGCCGCTCGAGCTCGCGGTGCTCCACCACGAACACTTCACCCATGCCGCCCGCCCCTAGTCGGGAGACAGCGCGATAAGGCGTCCCCTGGAACGGGTCGCTCGACGCTTCCTCGGCGCCGGCGTCGACGTGTACGGTGGGTGCGGACATGCCGGGTACCCATCGGATCACTGTCGCCCTCGCTTGCGAAAAAAGTAACACTGCAGTGCGCCTCGTTCGCCCGGCCTAAAACCCGCGGCGCGGCATCGAACCCTTGCGCTGTCATGGTTAGCACGATCCCCTACATAGGAACCAGTTGCGAAGCCGACCGGCCCGCGGGCCCATAAATTAGGGTGTCGCCCGCAGCACGAGCTCGCCAAGCCCCAGCCGAACTGGCGCACAAAGCTCCGCGCGCTGGGCAATACGCAGCAGCCCTTGCTCCACGTCGGCGAGCTCCTTGGCGTCGAACAGGCGTCGCGCTACGGGGTCGTTCTTCCAAGTGGGCAGGTTCAGGGCGTGCAACGTCGCCATCACGTGGGCCGGCAATTCGAACAGCCGTTGGCCAAAGTGCTCAACGATGAACGGCGTTCCCTCCGCGTAGCGCGCCAGCTCCCTACCGATGTAGAGCGACTGCTCGTACTCGGCTTGCAGCGCCTCCACCAGTTGATAGTACCTGATGAGCGTGGGGTGCTCACTGTCGAGAAGCGAGACCTCCTGCAATAGCAATACCCCACGCGGCATCAAGAGCTCCGACCAGGCACGCAGCGCAGCAGCTGGATCGGCCAAGTGCGTCAGCAAGAAGCGGCAATAGGCGAGGTCGGCGCGTGGCACCGGAACCCCTCCGGCGAGCACGTCGTGCACGATGAAGCGAACGCCGTCTCGCGCCTCTGCCCGAGCAATTTCTATGAAGTGCTCGGAGTTGTCGATTCCCACGGTCGATGCGCCGCGAGCCACCTCATGCAAGAGCTGAGTGCTGCAGCCAGGACCACAGCCCAGATCGATGGCCAACTCGCTCGGCGCCGGCACGAACTGGCTCAAAAAAGCGCGGCTCGGCTCCGCGTAGGCCTCCGCCAGCAGCTTCAGCCGCCGAGCAGCAACATCCGAATCCCCAAACGTGTAGCGACTGTTCATGCGGTGCACCGCTCTTGGCGGGACCGATTACACGGCAAACCCTGTTTCGGATCTGTTTCACCCGCTACGGCCAAACTGCCACAGCGCCTTCAAGACACCCACGCTGCCAGTCAGCGCTACAACCGCGTTGGCCGGCGAGTCAACCACAAGGCGTCTCGACAGCCCTTGCGACACGGCACACCATGGAGGCCCCATGACGGCCTACCACGCCTTGGTGCTCAACCTGCATCAGCCCTCGGGTAACCTCGAACACCTGTTGACCCACGCCGAGTGGGAAGCAAAAGAAATTCTGTACGCCCTCGATCGCATCCCGCGCTCGTTATGGGGCTATGAAGACGTGGCGCGAGCGCACTTGAGCCTCTCGGGCACCCTGCTCGAAACCCTGCAGAGCCCGGAGTTTCAAGAACGAGTCTACGGCATCGTCAAATGCGGCGATCTGCTGTGGCATTTGCAGAACGAAAAGATTCTCGAAGTCCTAGGGACAGGCTACTACCACCCCGTATTGCCGCTGATCCCCAAAGAAGACTGGCCGGAACAATTGGTGCGCTGGCGAGGCATCGCGGGACACTTGATGGCGCGCGACAAGTTCCAGGGATTTTGGCCTCCGGAAATGGGGTTCGACATGGCGCTCATCCCGCTGCTCAAGCGCCTGGGCTATCGCTACGTGTTAGTCGATAGCGAACACGTCGAACCGCTCGTTCCGATGCGCTGGGAAGAGCTACGCTATCGACCCCACGTAGCAACTTTCGAAGGCGAGAGCATGACGGTAGTGGTACGCGACCGGGAGCTCTCCGATGCGCAAGAGTCCGGTATGGAAGTATCCTGGTTCGAGCGGGAGGTGAGCTGGCGAACCCGCTTCTGCGATTTTCCCGCGCTCGTGACCACGGCCACCGACGGTGACAATGGCGGGTGGTTCCGCAACACGACGCCGGGAGCCAACTTTTGGACGGCGTTCTACCTACCGCTGCTCGAGCGCGTGCGACGAGGGGAATCACCGGTGCGTCCTTGTTTCATCGATGACTATCTGAATGCTCATGGAGTCGGTGGCCCCGTGCACGTTCGAACCGGCGCGTGGAACACGGGCTGGCACCACGGTCGCGATTTCACCCAATGGTTGGGCTCGAAAGCTCAGCAGCAGGCGCTCGATCGCGTGCGAGAGCTATCCCGCCAGTTGTGGGCACGGCGCGAGCGGGCCCCACATCCCGAGCACTGGGAATCGGCCTACTATCGGCTTTTGCGCGCGCAAACCAGCTGCAACTTTTTCTGGGGCGAGGCCTGGGTCGGCAAGGCGCATGCCGACTTGAATGAAGCGGAGCAACGCCTCGCGGAAATGTAGCCGCGATCAAAACAGGGCCTGCGGCGCACCGAGTTGGGTCGTTTCAAAATTTGATGGCACACTTTTTGTCGCGCTGCTAGTCATGGCGGTCGCGAACGCACCATCAGCGCCAGGCGGGCCACCAGCGGATGAGCGACCAGAACCACACACCTTCTAGCCAAGCCCCTGATCCAAAGGCCGAGCCAAAAGCCGAGCCAAAAGCCGAGCCAAAGTCAAAGGCCCCGAGCAAGGCAAAGGGCTGGTTCGCGCGCCTCAAGGCCCTGGACGCGAACGAAGCGCTGAGCTCTCATTTGGGCCTCGATCTTCGCTCGCTCGCCGCGTTCCGCATTGCGATGGCCTTGTTAGTGCTGTCCGATGTCTATCACCGGGCGCTGAATTTGGAAGCGCACTACACCGACGTGGGCTTCATGCCGCGGGATCGGCTGCTCGGAGGTTGGAGTCAGCCGCTCTTTTATTCGTTCCACAACTGGGGCGGCGACAAGACCAGCCAATTCATTCTGTTCGCCATCGCCGCTGTCTTCGCCGCCATGTTGCTGGTCGGGTTCAAGACGCGGCTCGCCACCATTCTGACTTTCTTGATGGTTGCCTCGGTTCAGGGGCGCAACTACTTGATCCTACAGGGCGGCGACGATCTGCTGCGGGTGATGCTGTTTTGGGGCATGTTCGTCCCGCTCGGGGCACGCTTCAGCATCGACGCCGTGCTGGCTCGTGCCGATCAGCCGGCGCCACGTGTGCTGCCCAAGCGCATTCTCACGGTCGCCTCGCTGGTGCTCGCCGTGCAGCTCTTGACCATGTACTTCGTCTCGGGCGTGCTCAAGACCGGCCCAACCTGGCACGCTCAGGGTAACGCCATCTATTTGGCGCTGCATCACCACGCCTTCGCGACCCCGTTCGGTATCTGGTTTCGTCAATTGCCGATACCGTTGCTGCAGTACATGACCTGGAGCGTCTACTATCTCGAGCTTTTGGGTCCCCTGCTCTTCTTCGTGCCGTACAAGAACGAATGGGCTCGCACCGCTCAGGCGCTCATCTTCATGAGCTTTCATTTCGGGCTATTTCTAACGATGGAGCTCGGGCACTTCCCATGGGTGGCCATGGGCGCATGGCTCATGATGTTTCCCAGCTGGTTCTGGGACAAGCCACTCAAGGGCCTACTGCAGAAGGTTCGGCTCGAGCCCGTCATCGAGCAGCTGTCGGCCCGGCTCCAGGGCTTCATTGTCCGACACCGCCACTGGTTTTGCCGGCGAGAACTGCGCGACCTCCGCATTCATCCGACGAAGTTCGGTACTATCTTGGTCTCGGTGTTGGCAGTCTACACGGCTTACGGGACGGCCTACTCCGCCACGCATCGAGGCGACGTGGAAGGAAAGCAGTTCAATCCGCTGTTGATCCTGCGCTTGTACGCCAACTGGGGCATGTTCGCGCCAAACCCTCCGAACACCAGCGGCTGGTTCGTGATCGTGGGAAACCAAAAGAACGGCCTGGAGGTGGACGTTTGGAACAACGTGAGCCCGGTGAGCTGGGAGAAGCCGGAGGTGCCTTCGGCTACCTATCGCGCCCAACGCTGGCGCAAATTCCTCGACAATATCACCAACGAGCGGCACGCGGTGGTGCGCCCCTATTTTCTGAAATGGGTGTGCCGGGATTGGAACGAGCGCCACGAGCCCGACGAACAGATCCGCTCGGCGACTTTGTATCACCTCAGCCAGATCGCAACCTGGCCGGAGCCCGGCTACACCGAGGTCAGTAAGAAGAACCTACAACGCCAATCTTGCCCCGCTGTTCCCATCAAAAAGTCGAAATGACTTGCGCCTTCACGGAGCATCGCACACGGGCGGGAACTTTTTGGATGATGTCGCTTTCGTAGTGTAGCGCGCCTCGAGCGCGGCCACGGAAGCGAACCCTCATGCCCACTAGCCCAGCTCGCTGGCCACGGACTTTCGTCACCGCTGCCTTCTGTTTCCTGTCCACTGCCGGTTGCTTTGCCAGCTCGTCGGGCGCAGGTCACTCGAGCTCGTCGGACGTGGGAGCCGTGCTGCCGCTCACTCACCTCAAGCTCTACGAAACGGGCGTTGGCTACTTCGAGCGCGCCGGCAAGCTGGAAGCGGACAACGATGCGAGCCTGCCGGTGCCGGCGGCTCATGTCGACGACGCCATCAAGAGCCTGGTCGTTCTCGACCAGGGCGGAACGACTAGGATATCGGGCATCGAATTCAGCAGCGTGCTGAGCCACGGCATGGCGCGCGCTCTGGCGAGTCTGCCGCTGGGCTCCCATAGCCACCCTAGCTATGGGGCCGTGCTGGAAAGTTTGCGAGGGCTCGAAGTCGAGCTCGAGGTCGCCGCCGGAAGCCACGAGGAAACCCAGAAGGTGTCGGGCACGTTGCTCGACGTCAGCTTGCTCGAAACCAGCTCACCCGAGGAGGATCCGGCGGAGTCCGGCGTGCCGGATAGCGAAACCGGCTCGCTCACGGAGTACCAGCTCACCGTGCTGGACACGAGCGGCGCCCTGCGACGGTTCACCACGAACCAAGTGGTCAGCGTGGTCCCTCGCGATCCCACCGTTGCCAAGCGACTCGAGGTAGCCGCCACGGCACTATCGAAACGGGCGGCGCAGCTCAGGCGGGATCTTCGGGTGGTGGCGCGGGGCTCGCGCGCCATTCGCATCGGCTACATTGCAGAAGCGCCGGTGTGGCGCGCCACCTACCGCTTGATGATGCCGGAGTCGGGGACTATGCAGCTTCAAGGCTGGGCGCTTCTGCACAACGACACCGACGAAAACTGGCACGGCGTCGCTGTCGACCTCGTCAACGGAGAGCCCGACTCCTTTCTGTTTCCATTGAGCGCACCCAGGTACTCGCGCCGGCAGCTGGCCCTGCCCAGCGAGGTGATGTCGACGGTCCCCCAGCTCGCGCGACACACGGCTGACGCGTTGTGGGGCGACCATGTCGATGACGACTCCGAGTCCGGCGGGCTGGGATTGGCGGGCGAAGGCTACGGAGGTGGAGGCTATGGGCAGGGTTTCGGTGCCGGTCGTGGCAGACTGGGAGGCACCCACGCGAGCGGGGGCCCGAGCTCCAGCAAACACATCGTGATCGGCAACCTCGCCGAGCTTCAGCAAGCCAGCGGCGAGGAACACGGCGCGCTGTTTTCGTATCGGCTGCCTTCATCGCTGAGTCTGCGCGCGCATAGCTCGACACTCGTTCCGTTTCTCGACGCTCGTGTCCAAGGAACCCGCGTCACGTGGTTCGCGCACGGGGCCGAACACGGTCGAAGCGCGGTCGTGCTGGTCAACGCAAGCCCGCATACGCTGCCACCGGGAACCATCGCCGTTTACGACGCGCGAGGATTCGCCGGCGAAAGCGCATTGGTTCGGCTGAAACCAGGTGAGCGTCAGTTGTTCGAGTTCGCCACCGATCTGGATGTCGAGCTGAAGCAGCACGAGCTCGAACGCTCCGAGCAGACAAAACACTTCGAATTCGACGCTGACGAGCAAAAGCTCAACCGCCACTTCATCAGCAAGCGCACTATCGAGATCGAAATCAC
>CBFGRJ010000366.1:0-7392 GCA_965651135.1 uncultured Myxococcales bacterium | reverse complement strand
GTTCACCCAGCCCAAGTTCACCCAGCCCAAGCGCACCCGAGCCCAAGCAAGCGTACCGCATAGCAGCTGTCGGCGACTCGCTCACCGACAAGCGCAGCTTTGGCGGAGGCTATCTCGACTACGTACAAAAGCGTTGCCCGGAGACGCGTATCGACAACTTCGCCCAGGGGGGGCACATGCTCAATCAGATCCGCCGGCGCTTCGAAAACACGGTTCACAACCAGCCCCACGGCACCTACACCCATGTCGTCGTCTGGGGAGGCGTCAACGACCTGTACAGCGACCTGACCGCACTGCGTACCCCGGAAAAAGCGCAAGCCGACCTCCAGGTGATCTACGACAAGGCGCGAGCCAAAGGAGCCAAAGTGGTCGCCCTCACCGTCTCTCCGTGGGGCGGCTTTCGCCGCTACCACAACGAACGGCGCCAGCGCTACACGGTGCAACTGAACCGGTGGATTCATGCCCAGCACGAGCAGGGGAGCGTAGATTACCTCTTGGACGCCTATCGCCTTCTGTCTTGCGGTGACGAGAGTCGGCTCTGCCCCGACTACGAGCAAAGCTCGCACGACGGTCTACATTTGGGGCCTTTGGGTCACGAGCTCTTGGGCAAAGCCCTGTTCGAGGCGGTGTTCAGCAACTGCCGCTAGGCGTCACGAAGAGCTTTGCCGTTCAATCGAGCGGTGCGTCGCAGGTCAACAGTCGGGGAGCGAAGCGCTCCTCGCGAAGCTCAGCGTTGTCGGGGTGATGGTATTCGAGCTGCGCTCGCATCTGAGCACGCAACAACCGCTGCAGCCTCTGAGCCGGCCGAGAATCGCGATAGTAGAGGTTATCGGTCTCGCCAGGGTCGCGTTCCAGGTTGTACAGCTCCGGATGACGCCGCTCGCGCTCCTTGATGAGCTTGTAGGGCCAGCACACGATCGCCTCGGCCGTACGCATGCCCTGGATGTTGAGAAATACCGCCTTTTGACGCGCATCGATGCTGCCTGGGTCGGCAAAACTCTGACCCTGAAACGAAGGATGCGGCGCGACCTCGAGCAAATCGGCCAGAGTGGGAAGGATATCCAAGTGCGACACCGGCGCATCGGAAACGCCGGGCTCGAGAGCCCGCGGGAAATGCACGAGCAACGGCACCCGTGCCTCGGCGTCGTACAACGTCCGGCCATGGGTGACCAGACCATGCTCGTGAAACAGCTCACCGTGATCGCTGGTCAGCACCACGATGGTGCGATCGAGTTGATGGGACTCGATCAGGGCGTCATACAGGCGCCCAACCGCCTGATCTACGTAGTGGAGCGCATTGTCGTACTTGTTGAGCACCTTCTCGAGGTCCGCTTTGGGATAGCTCAGGTATCGGAAGGTCTTTGGATTCGGCGTGGCGGGCTCGAACGGCCCGCTCACTCCCGGCGGCAGCTTGTACGGAAAATGCGTCATTTGAAAATTGACGTAGACGCCCCAAGGTTCTCGTTGCTGCGCCAAGATCAGGCGCCGCACTCGCTCCGCGGTCAGATGATCGGGTACGATCCGCTCCGTCCCGGTGTTGATCAGAGGCCCCTGATGATCCCGTGCGTGGAAGCGCAGCGTGGGTGTCGCAGTCGTCTGAAACCGCAACATTCCCTGCCAGGTCTCGTCCTGACTGGAAATCGTGGCCGTGCGATACGACAGCGCGTATAAAAAGTCGTGCAAGAGCACGCGCGGGTAGTCGAGCCTCTTGTAGGTATCGAGCCCGCTGGTGCGACGCGGAAACAAAGACGACAGCGCCGCCATTTGGGCGTAATTGGAGTGGGTGGCGGTTGTCCAAGCTCGCCGTAGCCACAAGCTTTTCTCGGCGATCCGATCGATGTTGGGCGTCACGCTGGGTTCGTCGACCCCCCGCTGATAGCCGGCGAACCCCAAATGGTTGGCGCCCACGGATTCGAGCATGATGAACAAGACATTGGGACCGCGCTGGTCGCTCTCGTGCGCAGCGCCGGCCCACAAGCGACCGGCGCTCAACTCGTTCCCAGCGTCCGGCCGCAGGCTCTTGTCGCTCTCGAGGCTCTCTCGCTCCTTCGCCTGCAAGTGGATCGACTCGAGGAATGCCAATTCGGGCGTGGAAGCCCAGACCAGGGCCCAACCACCGCGATCGCGCGCAACCAGCTCGTTCAAGCCGAGCAAGACGCCGATTCCGATCAGCAACCCAACCAGCAAGCGGCGCCCCGAGAGCACCGGGTCGTGCGTGGCCCGCGACAAGACCAGCGCCACCAGCACGACCAATACCACGGTGCCCAGCGCGAACAGGGACAAGACCTGCCAATATCCGTGCAGCAGGGCTCGCAGCATGTGCTGCCAACCGTTTGCGAAGAACTCGAGCGCGCCAACGGTCATGGGAGAACCCGCAGTCACGTAGACGGCCTCGGCGAGCAGGTGGGCACACGACGCAAGCCACAGCGCCGCCGCTCCGAAGCTCACCGCCAGGCGACGCCAGGAGCCGCGTACCACGCACAACCAGCCAGCGATGGCCGCTGCTACCAACATCAACGCGGCATATCCGACGGAAGTCAGCAGAACCGCCAGCGCTCGTTCCGTCAGAGACGCGGAACCATCGCCGAACCTGGCCTGCGTCAGCTGATGGATCAAAGACAGCAGCGCCCCACAGAACACCCCGACACAGGCGTGTGTTTTCAGCCAGCGACCTACCAGGGGCTCGGTTTGAAACGTGGCGAGACTGAACCGACCGGTGCGCGCGCGGGTGGTCCCTGGTGAGCTACTGGTGGTCATGTTCAGGGGGTTGGATCGTACTCGACGTCAGCGCATTGGAAGAAAATTTGCCGCGCCAACATCGAGCTGTCGGATGCGCAACCACATTCAGGAGCAGACGCGACTCGAGTCGCCAGCGGGCCCGCCCGCGACCACCTACGCTACCGTGCAGAGCAGACACCCAACCGCCTGCCCAAGGCGCCCCGAATAACAACAGAAATGGTCATGATTTCACACAATTGCGAAGCACGGACAAGTCCGACTCAGGGTCGACGATGCGGAGGTTGGAGGAAACGACGCTTTGCGCTATCAAGCGGCGAAATGGCGAAAGACAGGGATGTTTCCCCGGACCGCAAACAAACCAAGAGCACGGGCGACAAGCACCCTGCAGGGAAGGGTTCGGGCAGCAAACCAAGAGCCGACCGACCGCGCAAGGGCCATCGCAAAAAGCGCGCGGCTGTAGAGGAGTCACCTCCCGTCCTATCGGGGCGCTTGATGATCGCCACCATTATCTTGGCGGCGATGGCCATGATTCCGTTCATGGGCATCGGTAGGGCGCTCGAGCCGGACTCACCGGTTCCCACCGACACCGGCGCTTGGGAAGTGGGGAAATCGGCTACCGTCCACGTCACCCTGATTACCGCGGATTACAACAAGCTCTCTTGCTATTCGAAGCAAACCTTCAAGGGCCACCATTGCCAGTTCGAAACGGAGACGCAGGCCTTCCGCCGTGACCCCAACGCCCCCATTGATGACAACAAGAAAACCCTGGTCCAACCGTACCGCACGCACGGATCGAACAAGTTGATCTTCATCAGTGGCCTGTGGGCCACACCGGCACTGGCCACCAGGTTACATTTCGAACCGCCTCGCGGCGTTGCCGAGAAAAATCTGGCCCGCTTCGTGGCCGAATGCGAAGTCGAATTCATTGGTCAAATGAAAAACCCTGGAATTCGCTGGAGCCCGAGCGGCAAGTGGATTCACGAGGGGGACCCTTTGGTGGCCGTTCCCAAGACCTGTCGGGTGCTCGATCCCGACGAGAGCTGAAGTCATTCGTTCCACTGCATCTCGCTACGACAACCGAATCGCGCGCTATTACGACGCGCTCGGTTGGCTGTACACGGGAGGCCAAATCACGCGACTCAAGCAGACTCAATTGGGTGATCTCGAACCTGGCTCGCGCGTGCTGTACGCAGGCATCGGAACCGGGGAAGAACTGCCCGGAGCACTCGAAGCGGGTCTCAGGGCCACCGCGCTCGATTCGTCCGCGGCTATGCTGAGGCGCGCCCAGCGCAGGCTAGGTGCAGCCCATACCGAAGTGGAGTTTCGTTGCGAAAGCGTCTTCGAGCATCGCCCCCGTCAGCCTTACGACGCCGTCGTGGCTAATTTCTTCCTCAATGTATTTTCGCCGTCGAGCATGCCAAAAGTGCTGCGCCGGCTGAAAAGTTTTCTGCGCAGTGAAGGGCTGCTTCTGATTGGAGACTTCGCTCCCCCTGCGAATCGTTGGTTCGAACGGCTGGCGCAGTACCTCTACTACCTACCTCCGCTGGTTCTGTTCAGGCTACTCACCAAAAACGCCTGGCATCCGTTGTACGACTATCGCGTGGTTGCCGGGCAGCTTGGCCTGGCATTGGTCGGTGTCGAGCGAGTTCGCGTCTTTCGCCACGGTCCGAGCTGGCTCTGCACGCTCAAGTTTTCGAAAGTGGCTCATGGCAGTCGATAGTCGCTGGCTCGAAGCCGAACGGCCACAGACCCTTGTAACGCTGTATGACTGCTGCGTAGGCAGCCATGTCTGGGTATCGCTGGGAGTCACGGCGCTCGCAGCGTTCGTGATGTGGCAACACGGTGTGACAGCGGATGCCACGCCTCTGGCTATCGTGTTCTTCAGCACGATGCTCATCTACAACTTGGACACCTCGCGCGACCTGGCGAAGGCTCACACGGCTCGCGAAACCTGGCGCGCGCGTTGCGCGACGACCTTGTCATGGGCGTCGCTGGGTGCTTTGATCACCACGCTGGCGCCCTGCTCGTGGCCTACCATCGGTGTGGTGCTGGCGGGAGCGGGTATCAGCTGCCTGTATGCAGTGCCGTTGGGTCCTCGCCGCTTGAGGGTCAAGGCGCTACCAGGCATGAAGAGCCTGGTCGTAGGCGTGGCCGTCGCGACTGCGGTTGTGGCTGTGCCGTTGCTGTCACAGGGCATCACACCGACGCCGTTCACGGCGTTCACGTTCTGGTTCATCGTGACGCTGACGACCGTCAACGCAACGCTGTTCGACGTGCGCGATTACCGACAAGACCGTGACAGAGGCCTCCGAACCTTGCCCGTCGTGCTCGGAGTCCACACCACTCAGCGCGCCCTAGCATTTGTCGGAGGCGCGAGTTTCTTGGGCATCGCCATGCTGGAACCCGGCCTCCGAGATCAAGCGTTGGCCGCGTGCTGCGTCGTGATCCCATTGTGCTTCCTGCTCGGCCCCCGTTCACCCCGCGCCGCCTACGCCTGGTTGGTCGATGGCTTCTTGTTGCTTCCGGCTGCCCTGACTTACGCCTTTTAGACACAGCTCTTGCTAGGCGCTGTGCTCACGCCACCGTCGTGTAGGGAAGTATCTCGTATCGTCGTAGAGCGCTTCGCACTGCTTGGCATACCACCCCGGTATTCCGAGCATCGGAATCGGATACAATGGTTCGAGGCGCTGCGGCCACTCTTCGATGCGAGCAGCGGCGAGCTCGTCGACGAACTCGTGCATTCGGTCTGTGCGCTCGCCGATATCGGGCTCGTGCACCAGGAGAGCCTTGGCAGCCAATCCCAGGTGAGGGGTGAGCAACGATTCCATGCTTCCGTGACCCACCAAGACGAAGCGAGTGGTCCGTGCGAGCGTCTCCCGGCGCTGCCAAAAGACCCGCTTGAATTGCAACCCCTGCAGCTCCGTGAGCACACTGGCATCACTGCTCACCACGACCATGCCGGATTCGTCGAAGTGCGCCGCGCGGTTCTGAGCGGGCGTGCGCCCATTACGCGGATCTGCCTCGGCCTTGACGGCGCGGATGTGAATACCATTCAGCGCCCAGCGCACTCGCGGGAAATGAGCCCACGCTGCCATGTTGAAAAAGTCATGCCAGTTTTTCGGACGAGTGGGAACCGCACGGCAGCGCGCGACATGAGCCTCGTAGCCCCCTGCCTCTCGAACAGCGTCACGGTCGAAGGGGACGAAGCGCGGCGTCAGCGCAGGCCCGCCCCAGCTCGCTGCGACGCCCCGCACGACCGACACGAGCTCGTCATAAGCCTCCACCGGAGGCCAATCGCTCGAGTGCCGCACCCGAGCTTTGAACTCAGGTGCGAAATCCACGAATGGCTCGGTGTCTAACCATTCGACATCGAAGCGGAGGTCACGCTGCTGGCGTTTCAGCCTTGCAAAGTGCACGACGGGAACTTTTTCAGCACGGGCCTGCCGAGTTGTCCAGCTACCCATCAATCCGCCCCAAAGGGGCTGGCGAGGCGCCCCCTTTCGCGCGAGGCTATCGGCATGTGCCGGAACATCAAGACCCTATTCAACTTCGATCCGCCCGCCACGGACGAGGAAGTGCGGGCCGCGTGCCTGCAGTTCGTGCGTAAGCTCAGCGGCTTCAGCAAACCCTCCAAGCCCAACGAGCAGGTCTTTTGGCAAGCAGTGGAGGAGACTCACCAGGTCGCGCGCCGGCTCCTCGATGAGCTCGTCACCTCAGCACCGCCCAAAGATCGCGAAGCGGAGGCGGCCAAAGCCAAAGCTCGCTCGGCGCAGCGCTTCGCGCGCACGTGACCCATTTGCCACGCGCGGCGCGCCCACTCACTTCGCCTTGAACAAGGACCGAATCAACGGCTCGCGAAAATCGCTGCCCGGTGCGAAGTAGCTGGCCATCACCACCCTGGGCGCGTCCTTTTCCTTGTCGGTGCGATCGACGAGTATCTTGCCGTCGGCGGCGACCACTACCGTGCGCAGCGAATCCGCGTTCACACGGTAAAGTAACCGGTCATTGGTCTTGTAACCGCGCTCTTTGATGGCAGCAAACCAGTTCGGCAAGCCCTGGCTCACCTTCTTCTCGACCGCCGCCGAGATCAACCCAGCTTTGCGGGCCTGCTCCAGGTTCTCCCGCACGCCGTCGATCCACTGATCGAGCGAGACGTCACGCACGAACTTCAATTGAACCAACGCGTCGTCGGCACCGATGGCTACCTTTGCCACCTGCTTGCCGAGATCCTCCGAGTAGCTCTTGCCTTTGGCAATCTCCACCAAGCGGGGGTGCACCTTCTTGCCGAAGCGAACGTCTACCGTAAGCACATCGACATTGAGGATGGTCTTTTCGAGCAGCATGTGCATCGACGAATACGGGCCTTGTGCCAGGTCGCTCGAGTTGAGCGAAGGGGGCGGTGCCGCGAAGATGAGTGAGCCGACGCACAGACTGGCCAGCAGACACATCGACAGCAGGAAGGACCTCATGTTCATGATTTTATTCATGATTTGACACCACGTTGGAGGGTTACTCTCGTTGGACGATCGTTCTGGACAAACAATTCTAGACTCAATTCTAGAACTCAATTCTAGAACTCAATTCTCGACTCGATTCAGACTCTGAGCTTCTCACTACTTTGGACAAATCCTGTAACAGGAGAAAGCCAATCGG
>CBFGRJ010000365.1:0-7397 GCA_965651135.1 uncultured Myxococcales bacterium | reverse complement strand
TGACTCGCCCCTGTGCTGCCGACCCGCAGTGGCACGCTGCCGTCGCGTCGGGCGCCTGCGCGTACGACGAATCCGAAGCCGCTGCCGCCCTGCGCTGGTGCAGCAGCCTCGGCGGGCACCTACTTTTCGGCCGCCGACGCGATTTGGACCTGGGGCTTGGCCCCTACCTGCGCGCCACCCACGTCCGCGAAGCAGGGGTCAGCATGGGCGGCGGGGTCAGCGTGCTCTTGCCGGTGAACCCGACCTATCCGTTCATTCTCTCGGGCGGAACCTCGCTCGGGCCGCTCGACGAGCCGGCGGCGGGCGCCGAGGCGTGGCTCTTTTGGGGACCCAGCAGCTACAACTTTCACGGGTCGTACAGCATGGCCTCGGGCTTTCTCGCCGGCTTTCAGCGACGCTTTGGTAGAGAGCCGGCCAGCACCTTCAGTCTGATGCTTCAGCTCGATCTAGCGTGGCCCGCGCTGCCGTTCATCGCCTTATACGAGCTGGTGCGTGGTGCACCGTAACAATCGATGAACCGTTCGGTCTATGAACCACAAATGGCGTCGGCGTCCCCCGAGTACTGGCACGGCGTGGGCGCGTCCTGCCCGGGATTGCAGTAGACATCGAGCTCGCCACCCTCCGGCACCGTCCTACAGCTTCCGTCGAATCCGGCCGTCGAACAGTCGACCAAGCAGCCTCTGCACACGAAGATCGGGAAGGTAATGGTCGATGATTCCACCTCATCACCGCCCAGCGTGTCTCCGAAGACGCTGACCGCGACATTGAGCTCGATGGCTTCGCCCAACCCCAACCCCAACTGTGCTTCCAGATCACTGGGGATGGCATGCACGATGCTCAGGCCCCAGCCTGGATCCGAGCCTGAAGCTGGGTCGACGAACCCGCTGGCATTGGTGGTAAAGGCGAACAGCTCCCTCTCGTCCGCTCCCGCTTCGAGCACCGTGACCACGGCCCCTCGAATCACGATACGAGCCGTTTCTGTCCGCAGCTTGTCGGCGTCACCGCGTGGAATCAATTGATTGCCGAGCAAGAGCGGCATCTTGTACGTATTGCTGATCGACAGGTCCAAGGTCCCCGACAACAATAGGGTCGCGTCCCCCTCGGCCGTGTAACGACAGCCTTCGTTTTCTCCCTCTTCGGGCACGAGCACGCCCTTGATGAACAGGCTGCTGTCGTTATCGGCGCAGCCCGAGAGCGGTAGACACGCCGCTAGGCCGACCACGAGCCCAAGTGACACTAGACGAAGGGGCGAGACACTCCGCATCGAATTACCTTTCGTGACGGGCGGGACGCCCGCGCACGCCAAAAGTGTATCGAGGACCAGCCGCGGGCGCCAAACAATCCGCGAATTGGCGCTTAGTGAAGTGTGCGAGCAGTCCTCACACTCAGCATTGGTTCATAACGCGAGCGCTAGGCGCTTGATTTCGGAGACCTCCAAGGGGCGAAGCGCCACGTCGCCGACAGCGCGGGCCACGACGAATCGAATGCTCCGGCCCGCTCGCTTCTTGTCGTGGCCCAACAGCTCGACGGCTTCTGTAAGTGGTTCGCCGGTGAGGTCGTGGGGAAGCTCGAGCCGCTGCAACAAGCGCCCGGTCCGCTCAACGAGCTCGGGCGGCGTCTCTCCCAGCTGCTTGCCGATTCGCAGCGCAGCCACGAGCCCGAGGCTGACCGCCTCACCGTGGGTGAGCCGTGCGTAACCGCCTTGGGCTTCGAGGGCATGACCCAGCGTGTGACCGAGATTCAGCCACGCGCGAATGCCGCTCTCGCGTTCGTCCGTTGCCACCACCCACGCCTTCAGAGCGACCGAGCGCCGCACGATTCGAGTCAGGACCTCGGGCTCCCTGCGCGCAATGGCGGCGGACTCGTCTTCCAGGAGCGCGAAGAGCTGCGGGTCGCCGATCAGCGCGGTCTTGACCACTTCTGCGAGCGCGCCTCGATACGCCCGCTCGCTCTCGCTCTGAATGGCGTCCGTGTCACACACGACCCCGCTCGGCTGCCAAAAGGCACCCACCGAATTCTTCGCCGGGCCGAAGTCTACTCCGGTCTTTCCTCCCACCGAGGCATCGACCATCGCCAGCAGCGTGGTAGCCGCAGCGACCCAGCGCACGCCCCGCAGCCAGGTTGCTGCCGCAAAACCCGTCATATCGGTCACCACGCCGCCACCCAGGCCGATGAAGGCCCCTTGGCGGTCGACGCCCCGCTCGAGCGCAGCTTGGTAGATGCGTTCGATGCTGCCGAGCTGCTTGGCCTGCTCGCCGGGTGCAAGCACCACGCTCGACAGGGCGCTGCCCCCTTCGCGAAGCCCATGCTCGACCCGCTCGCCGTAGAGGCCGTGAACCGTGCTGTCGCTGACCAGGAGCAGACTCGACGCGCCCTGCACGAAGCTCGGTAAGCGTTGGCTCAGAATGCCGCTGCCCACTTCGACCACATAACTGCGCTCGCCGGCTGCTACCGCAATCGAGTCGCGCTGCCATACCTCCATGGCGCGCTCGGCGAGCACCTCCGGAGCGAGCGCCTCGCTGTCGAGGACGGCGTTGGCTTCTCGATAGGTGATTCGGCGCTGCTCCAGCAGGCGCGCTGCCTCCGCCTCCGGATTCTTCATCAACAAGGGGCGCCCCCCTTGGCGTCGCGCTCGCTCGACCAAGGTGGCCAAGCTCGCCTCCAAGCTCACCACGACGGCATGTCGCAGCGCCAAGACACGGGTGGGGCGATGTACGAGCGCCCCACCACCCAGGGCGCACACCGGGGGCCGCTCGAACTCGCCCGGCCAACTCGTCAGCAGCTGCTCCAGCTCTTCACGTTCGACTTCACGGAAGGCCCCCTCGCCGTGCTGTTCGAAAAACTGTGGGATGCCAAGCCCCGTGCGCCTCACCAGACGCGCGTCCAGGTCCACGTACGGGTGCCCGGTGCGCTCGGCGACACGGCGGGCGAGGGTCGACTTGCCGGTCGACATGAAACCGTTGATCAATAGCGGTCTCAGCATGAGGGCGCGGGCTTTCGGGGCAACTGTTCCAATGCGTGCATGGCAAGCTATGCTCTAGTGGTGCTCGAAGAACTCCAACTCGTTTCGGTGGATGGGGTGCTCTACGTTCCGGTTCGAGTCAAGCCCAGAGCCTCCCACACGCGGATTTTGGGGTGCAAGGAGGGCGCGCTCCAAGTGGCCGTGGCGGCTCCCCCGCTGGACGGCGCGGCCAACCAAGAATTGATCCGTGAGATGGCCCGCAGGCTAGGCTTGCCCAAGAGTCACCTGCGATTGGCGTCCGGACAACGTGGAAGGAACAAACGAATTGCTGTTCAAGGACTCAGTGCCGAACGCTGCCGGGAACTTCTGTCGGTTCGACCCTGAGGGAGCGCCCTGGTTTCCCGTTGCCTTCGAGGTTAAGGTGCACTGAGCGCGGTGGCTATGCTTTCATTCACGAAGTACCATGGCCTGGGTAACGACTTCATCGTCGTCGATACAGAAACGCCCGAGCGGTGGACGGCCGAAACAGCGCGCGCGCTGTGCGATCGCCACCGCGGCATAGGCGCCGATGGAGTGCTGCTGGTGGGGCCGGCCAGTGCTGGCGCGCGCGGTAGCATGCGCGTCTTGAATGCAGACGGTTCCGAACCCGAGATGTGCGGCAACGGTTTGCGCTGCGTAGCCTTGCATCTGGCGCTGGCCGACGCAACGAGCCAAAGCAGCTTTTCCGTGCACACGGGGGCGGGCCTGCTCGGTTGCGACGTCACACGCAACGGCGAAAGCGCCAGCGTCACGCTGAGCATGGGCCAAGCGTCGATCGGATCACCGCTGCCATTCGACGCCGACGGCCGGCAGCTGACTTTCGACCGCGTCTCTACGGGAAACCCCCACGCCATCTTGTTCGACGAGTCCTTCGATACCGAGGGCATCGACCGCTTGTCGCCTCGGGTTTCAGCTGCCATTCCTGGCGGCAGCAACGTGGAATTCGCCGAGCAACTGGGGCCGCGAGCGCTCAAAGTGGTCGTCTGGGAGCGCGGCGTGGGGCGCACGCTGGCCTGCGGGACCGGCGCAGTGGCGACAGCGGTTGCCGCTGCCCAGCGTGGTCGCGTGCCATTCGGCGAACCGGTGACGGTCGAGCTGCCCGGTGGCCCGCTTTCGATCGAGGTCAGCAAGGAGCTGATGACCCGCCTGACCGGGCCAGCGGTCCGCGTCTTCAAGGGAGAAATGCCGCTGTGAGCTCGGTGCCTGCGGGTGGGGTGCACGGGCTATCGCTTTCCGTCGTCGCCATCGTTGCCGATGCAGAAGCGCGCCGCGTGCTCACCGAGGTGATGACTCGCACCGAAGACGAGCTTCAGCTGGCCAGTGACCTGGCAGAGGGCTTGGCCCTGGCCGCCCAACAATCACCCGATGTGGTGCTGGTGGACGTGGCGATGGGCGACAACGCCGGGCTCGCTGTCATCCACCACGTGCAGGCGCTGTGCCCCGGCGTTAGGGTGTACTCGTTGGTCGAAAAGTCCAAGCTCGAGCTCTCCACCCAGGCGCTCTCCTTGGGTAGCGCGGGGCTCTTGCTGTTGCCGCTTGCGGGAGACGACGTGCTGGTGACCTTGAGCGACGTCCGCACGCGTCTCGCCGAGCGTCAGACCCGCGTGCAGCTGGAACGCGAGCAGCAAGCATCGGAACGCGCGCACCAGCTGGTGGCCAGCGCGGCCGACCTGGCGACGCATCAAAGCCGCCGCGCTGCGGCCGTTGCGCTAGCCCGCATGGTGGTGGCGCAGACCCCAGCCACGGCAGCCGCGGCCTACATTTTGACAGGTGAGCGTTCGCGACAATTGATGCGTGCCGGTTCGGTGGGGGACATCGCCGATGGACCCAGCTTCTGCGAAGAAATGGAGCTGTTGACCTACGCCTCGGACGCCAACTACCGGGTCGTGAGGCTCTCATTGGGGTCCGTGCATCAGGGGTTTTTGATCCTCGACAGCGGTGACGTGGAGAGCTTGCCGCTCTGGGACCTGTTCGTCGCGCAGGCCACGACTGGTTTGGCGTTGATTGGTGAACGGGAGCAGTCGCATCGGGGCGCCATGAAGGACCCCCACTCGAGCGCCTACACGTTCGCCTACTTCGTGGACGTGGCCGGTCGCGAAATCGACAAAG
The DNA here is from genome assembly GCA_965651135.1 of uncultured Myxococcales bacterium. Lineage (GTDB taxonomy): Bacteria > Myxococcota_A > Polyangia > Polyangiales > Polyangiaceae > JAICQQ01. Next base: position 2,287 of record CBFGRJ010000365.1, on the reverse strand, counting down.
CCGTGCGCCACTCGCGCCGCTTTGCACTGGCCACCGTCACACTCAAAACGGAGGCCGAAGGCGGGCAGCGCAGCAACGTCGAGCTGGCCGATCGCTTGCTCGCCGCGGTTCGCGACACCGATATCGTGGCGCGTATCGACGAAACCGAGTTCTATTTGCTGCTACCCGAAACCGGCGGCATCGGCGCCCACTCTTGCCGCCGGCGTATCATGCAACACCTCGGAGGCGCAGAAGAGCGCCAGAACGTCTTGATGGGCCTTGCCGCGTTCCCCCACGACGGTCGCGATCTCTCTCAGCTCCTGAGGGTCGCCAAGCACCGTGCTGAAGCGTCGGGGCGTTCGCTCACGCGCCGCCAGGAGCTTTGGCAGCTGCCGCTGAGCGAGCTGTTGGATTCCATTTTGTGGGATGCGCGCGAAGACGACCAATCGCTCGAATTCCCCCGTCCCATCGAGTTGCCCGTGCGCGATGTGCTGGCTGTGGCAGGTTCTGCCGTTCAAGAGGCGACGCGCGCGGGCGCCACGTGGCTTTTGGCCAGTCAACGCGCGGGTCTCAGCGTCGGCTCGGCGGTGCGCGCCGCGGTGAGCCGCGATCGCGATGCTCCACGCATCGAATCGGTCGATCTGAGCGCGCTCGACGGGTGTAAAGACCTCGAGGTGCTGGCGCTCGTGACTCAGCACAGCGCCTACACGCTGCTCGGTCGCGTCAGTGGCGACATCATGCGTGCCGTACATTCCGCCGACCCGCTCTTCGCCGACCTGATCACCGACCGGGTTGGCGCCGCACTGGGAACGAGGTTCGTGTACTGATGTCGCGCAAGGTGCTGCTGGTGGAGCCCGACATCGATGTGCTGGGCGATCTCGCGTCGCGCCTGCGTGCCGTTGGCCTCACCGTGGGGCTTGCCGATCAGGTTCAGGGAGCCCTGGAGCGCGCCCGGTCGCTGGGCCCCGATGCGATCTTGCTCTCGGCTGAGCTCGTCAAGACAAGCGACGTGCTCACGCGATTGGATGCCGAAAAGGACCTGGCGCAAGTGCCTCGCTTCATCTTGGTGCGGGACCAAACCGAGCAGTACGACCTGCCGGGGCTCGAGCTCTTGCCCTACGCGGACCCTGCCGCGATCGCCAAACGGCTATTTACGCTGGCTAGACAAAACCATTCGGTGGTCCCTGCCTCCGAAGATTTTCGCGGCGACCTCAAGCAAGTCAGCATGGCAGACTTGCTGCAACTTCTCGCGATGAACGCGCGCACCGGGACCTTGTCCATCAACACCCTGCACGGCGCCGGCGAAGTCCGCTTGGTCGGAGGCGAGGTGGTGGACGCTGTGTTTCGCCGCATGGAGGGCGCCAAGGCCTTGTATCGCCTGTTCGGGCAGACCGAAGGAAGCTTTGCGTTCGCGACCTCGGCCCCCTCACCGCACCGGCGCATCCAGGTCCCGACGCACGCGCTGCTTTTGGAGGGCATGCGCCAGGTAGACGAAGTGCGGCGGGGCATGCAGCGCATCGCGGACGGTGCCGACGCGTTGTTGTCGGTGAACCCGCCGTCGGACTCGGCGGACGAGGTGACCCAGCGTGTGGCCGAGACTTTGTCCGTCCCGCACACGCTCGAGGAGCTGCTCGAAGATCTGCCGTACTCGGATCTGAGCATTCTCAATGCGCTCGAAGCGCTGCTGGAAGTGGGCACGGTGCGCAAGGTTCACCGCGGCGCCGTGCAAGTGGAATTGGCGCAGCGCGAACGCTTCGCGGTGCTGAGCGCGTTGGTCAAGAAGCTCGAGCGCCCCGGTTTTTCGGGCGCAACCCGCATCGCGGTGCTGGCGCCGCCGCGTCGCATCACGGCTCTCATGCACTCGGTCAGGCGCATCGTGGACGCCATCGTCCCCACCGAATCGGTGCCCACGGCGCCGGTGCCTTATCTCTTGGCCACCTTGCGGCTGGCCGATGGCGTGGAGCTCGAGGTGCTCGGCATTCCGGCGATGGAAGCCTTTCAGCCGCTGTGGGCGCTGTCGCTGCCGGGCAGTGCCCTGGTGCTGACGCTGGGGTACGCGGCGCCGCCCGCGGCTCAGGAGTTGTGCTCGGTGCTCGGTATTCCGTTGCTCGAGGCCACCACGCTCCTGGGCAATCTCGACGAAGCCGACCCGGGCCAGGTCGCGGCGCTCATCAGCGGGGCGCTGGAGTCCGCCACCGGCGGCTAGCGGTCGAAACGGGCAAAAATTCGGCCTGGCGCCAGGCTCCATGTTACGGGCCAGCAGAATGGCCGAGCCGCCGATGACCAGCGAACGGGAGGCATAGGCGCC
>CBFGRJ010000364.1:0-7399 GCA_965651135.1 uncultured Myxococcales bacterium | reverse complement strand
GCAGGGGTGGATATACGGCTAGTTTAGTAGGCGCATCATGCAACGCAATAGGCCTTGTCGGCCCCATGCCCAACTCAGGTAAAAAAGACCCGCTTTGGGGAGCACCCAAGGCAGTGGCTAAAGTCGTGGCCAAAACTCCCTCTGCAAATTCGCGAAGGCGTTCCTCGACGGAGCGCGGGATATCGATACCGCTCGGATCGTAGTCACTGGGCCGTGTACATCGCGCAGCCCCCTCGATCCCCTCCGCGCACGGGCTCGGGACCCGCTGGCAGCGTGGGCCGCCCCGGAGCTCCCGGCAGAACTGGTCCTCGCATCGCCCAGGTTCAAGCACCCACGGATGCACGAAGGCGCCCCCGATCACGTATTCGGCGCTTGGGGGTTGTCGTTTTGCCCGACCGCCTTAGACTACCTCCCAAGCACCGAGACGTTGACCCTCCGCCCCACCCTTGGGTTCCTCGGTGCCCAGAGGCTCCGTGCTCACTCTCCCCAATCCCCATCCGCAGCACGGAGTCTCGCCCCATTTTGTCCGGCTGCCATAGCTGGCTACGCACCCGGTTCGCACGGCCGGTTCAGCGTGCGCCCGCCTCCTCGGGAAGCGTAAGACGATTGACGGCAATGTTGCCCTCCCCGGCGCTCAGGCGCTGGCCACGCTCCAGCGCCACCGAGTCAGTGCCGAGCGGCCCGCCGCTGACGCGCAGCAGGCCCGAGGTCACCCCCGCCTCGAGGCTGGCAACGGTCGGTTGATAGTTCAAAAAGAACCCGCCTCCGGTGGTTTTCGCTAGGTAGGGCCCGGCATAGAACGACCAGCGTGCGGCGTCGGCGTCGCTCACCAGCACTTCGATGACGCCCCCTTCCAGGGTGACGCGCGTCCGGCCGTCCCCCGAGCGATGCACCCGCGCCCGGGTGCCGGCGACTAGATCGATGTGCGCGCCGTTGCCCAGCTCCACACGCGTGGGAGCTCCGTGCTTGGGGCCCTCGAGCCAGAGGTCTTCGGCGGTCAGCGGGCTCGCCGTCGTCGGGGCGTTGGGTGCGTGGACCATGTACATCCAGGCGCCCACTGCCAGCAACGAACAGCCGAGCAATACGGCCATGGCCCAGAGCACCCGGCGCTTCGCCCGCCATTTGGCGAGCTTGCCTGCCTTCTCCAGAAAAGAGAGCCGGACATCCTCGAAGCGCTCTTCCGAGACACCGCCAAGCGCTTGGGCGATGCGTGACCCGAGACGCTCGAACTCAGTCATCGCACCTCGTGCGTCGCTAGCTCTCCCAACCGAATTCAGGCATGTCGGCTCCGAAATCGTCCTCGACCGCCGTACGCAATTGGCACTCGGCCTGTTGCAGGCGACTGCGTACCTCGGATACCGAACAGCAGCACAGCCGTGCCGTGTCGCTCAAGGCTCGCCCAGCCACGTAGCGCAGGCAGAACGCTAGACGCACATCGGGAACCAGATGCGCCAGGCGCTCGTAGAACACCAACACTTGGTCGGGCGCACCGCTTTCGACACGAGGTGCACGCCCGCCCAGACGCCTCACCCAGTATTGCCGGCGCAGGTGCGCCTTCACCACCCGAACGGTGTGACGCTCGACCCAAGAGGGCAGCATCCCCACACTCAAACCGAACGCGTTCGACTCGCGCGAGTAGCTGCCGCGGCCATGACGGTTGCGCACGTAGAGGCTGCGCAGCGCCGCCAAGAGACTCTTCTCCACCAGCCGCGCGTGCGCTCGGTCGGGGCCCACCAAAGCCCTCACCAGCGCATGCACGTCATTGCCGAACCGATCGTGGAAGCGCGCCGGAGCCCCGGGGTCATTCATCGCCACCAGGTCCAGAAGCTCTGCGTCACTGCCCTGCCAGGTCAGCAGGCGCAGGTGGGGAGCCGATTGGACTCGCCCCCGCTGTTGCACGCTGTCTTGCATCGTTCTCACCTAAGCAGTGACTCGAGGACTGGCAAACGGGTCAAATTTCGCTTTCGCAATGCCCCAGTCCATGCTGCGTATGCCCGGAAGTCGGCGTCTTTATTTGCCTCTGCACGAAACCGCAAGCCGAGATAATTCATTTCACCGGATACCCCTCCCCTAGCGCTGCGTTCAACCGACTCTCTTGCAGATAGAGTCGTTACAACCCCAAAAGTCACTGCACAAACCGCTTCACGACCGCCAAAGACTTTCGACGTTCATGTTGCATGGCGGTTTCGACCTGATTCCTTCACGAAAAACGACAAAGCCGATGGCAAGGTAAAGCACGCTTACCTGATCCCGCCGGGTCCGCGCCCTGGGAACGATATCAGCACTTTGACGCCTTCACTCGGTACCGAGAAGCTCGGCCGGGAGCAGCAGCTCGAAGCGCCCCTCGCGGTCCGCCCTCGTTTCCGCCACCTGTAGCACCGAGTACGCCTCGGACGGTTCCTCCGTGATGACTCCCTCCGCGTCCAGGTAGACGTGGGCGCGAATCAGAGCATCGGCTACATTGCCTCCCAGGTTCAGCGACTTGACCGCTCCTGCGTAGCGCACTGGTAGCGGCATCGTCAGCGTTCCCAAGCTTTGCTCGGCGCGCGACGACGAAGACATGACGTTGATATTCGGTTTCACCAACCAGGCATAACCGGAAGCCGCATCTGGACGAACACTGAGATCGAACACGCCCGCGTCCGCTCGCACGTCGAACGCCCCGTTCTCTGAAAGTGTGGTGGTAGCGGCCCGGGGCACGAAACTGGCCCGGCGTGTGAGCTCCAAAACCGTGCTGGCTCGCAACATCTGTTGGTTTTGCACGATCTCTCGAGGCGAAGCCGTCAGCTGCACGCCAAAGCCCGAAACGTTGCTGGACCCTCTAGAAAGCACCTGACCGCTGACTCTGGCCCTTGCTCTCACGGTAACGCTCTTGCCGTGCACCTCGCGGTCTTCGTCGCCAATCACCCAAGCATCTTCGCCAATGGCCCACGGGCGTTGTTCATCCACGGTCGGAACTGCGACCGCGCGATACTCACCGACCGGCAAGCGCACCCGGAAGCTCAAATCGGGATTGGTTTCTACGACTCGCTGGTAGCTAGCGATCATCCCTTTCGGAATCGTGTCGTTGAAGGTCGAGGTCTTCCCGAAATCGGCCGACGACAAGATCTGCACGCCGAACGGTACCGAGCAGGGGTTTTCGGTGGTGCTGTCCGAATTGACCTGGGCGCAGCTCATGCTGGCGTCCGAATTCAGCAGCACTTGCCCGACCACATCGACCACCGGCGGCAGCTGTTTGAGCTCCATGACGGCCTCATTGGCAACGAACAACTCGAGCCCTACGCGAGCCGCGTACAAGGTCGGGGCGACCACATCGGCAGGCGGCGACAATCGCAAGACCTCCGTCTCTGCCAGCACTTCCGGCGCTGTCGTGCTCGAGTAATCCACCGAAGAATACGCAAGCGGAACCTGGTAGCCGCCCGAGCTATCTTCGAGCACCTTCTGTGTCGAGATCAGCAAACCGCTTTGACTGTCGACCATATCGAGCGTCCACCCCTCGAGATCGAGATCGCTGAGAAGGTGGACCATCAACGTGGCCGGTTTGGCAAGCAATAGCGGAATGCGAATGCCATCCACCGGCTCCTCGAATGCCGGGGCCTCGCTGGACGCAGCGATGCCGATGGGCCGCTTGCGGAACAAGCGCGGGGTCATGTCGCATTGGGATCCCTCCGCCGCCGTTGGAAGATAGGTCATGCTGCCTTGCAGATAGATGTCGTAGTAGCCAGGCGGGACTTTGATGTCGAACTCCACCGGCTCGGCGAGATTGTGCGAGGTGACCTCGGTAGTGTAACTGGTCGCCGAGAGTCCCAAGAGTTGCTCGGAAGGCGTGAACCGAGCGTGCAGCGTGATCGACTCGACCTCGTCGAATGAGCAGCTTTCCGTAGCGATGTTGCTCAAGTCCACCGCACCGGTCACCTGCGCAATGGGACGAAGCTCGATACCGAAGGCCTCCCGTTCGCGGCTCGGCAAAAAGTCAGTGCCCTTTTCCGGTAACACCAGGTCGGTGAGGTAGCGGACACTCGCGATGGACGGCACCGGCGCATCGCCCTCTCCCACTCGGCTGGTCGTCACCGGTGGGACGACCTCGACCAGCAGCCGCTTGATCTGCCCGGACTCGGCCACGCAGCGGTTTTCTACGCAGCGCCCCCCTCCGCAGTCAGAACCCGAGTCGCACTGGTTCACCGAGGGCTCCGGGGCCGAATCCTGCAGCGAGCGGACGGTGCATCCCCCCGGTAAGGCAACGGCACCGGCAAGGCCGAGCGCTCCCCAGGCAACCCACGAGCCGGCGTGCCAACGACGAAGGAAGTCGAACCTCGGAATCACTGGAACTGGCAGACAGTAAGCTACAGCCGTGCCAGCTGTGCAAGTCTTCGAAACCCCTGATGTTGCCTGCACTACGAGCGTGACATTGCTGTCATGCCCTCTTGCCCGAAACGGAGCTCGAAAAGGGTGCCAGAAGAGGGCCCAATCCCGCCTAGTGGACTCGCACGTCGAGCGCCAGCTCCTGCCGCTCGACCAGGCAGCGGTCTTCGGTGCACACGGAGAACTTGAACAGGCCGGCAACGGTCGCCTGGCCAGCCGCCATTGGCGTGAAGCGCAGAGTCATGACCGCCCGCTGCCCGTTGACCTCCAGATGCTCCGACGACACCTTCTCGCTCAGTGGCTTGATGCCATCTAACTTCGCAAACTCGAATTTATACGGGTACTTGTCGTTGACTTTGAACGCTCCACGCGGCGTCAGCACGACCTGCGCGGTGCCCAGTTGGCCTGCCTTGTAGGTGCCAACCGGGCGCAGCTCGAGCTCGAAGGCCTCGTCACTGACGCGCGCTGTCGAAAGGCCACTGGGCTCCACCGTTCCCGCCGCCGGAGACGCCAGCACGAGGGCTGCCAGCAACAGACTCACTGCCGTGCTGAAGGTCCGAGCCAAAACGCGAGCACGACGAGCGAACGGTGCAGAGAGCATACGACTAAATACGTCCAAACCTCGAGAATGTTCCGAGACCAAAGCATCCGTGCGGGCGCATGTCAGCAAGGGTGTGACTTTCGGCGCTACTGCCAATGGCCGGCTTCGACGAGCTCGTAGCCAGGCGATGCCATCTTGTCGCCGTTGTACTTGGCCAACACGACTCCCGTGTTACCAACCTTGAACTTGCTCGAATCGTAACCCTCCACCTCGGCAAAAGTTACGGTAAAAAACTGCCGACTCATACCCATGGGGTCGTTGGGTAGCTGCGGGGTGTAGACGACGGCCATGTCGAATCCCTTTTCCGTCAAGTTCACCATGGTACCGCTGAACAGCACCCACTTACCTTTCGCCTTGGCGTCGAAGGCCTTGATTGCGTTCTTCTCCTCCTTGACGGCCTTGTTCTCCTTCAGGCTCGTTTCGATCTCCTTGGCGACCAAGAACCCGCGCGCTTGTGCGTACTCTTTCTCCACCTTGGCGCGCCGATCGTCGGTCAAGTCGGTTTCGATGGTTGCCGGGCGCGCTGGCTTCTCCGCCTCTTCTGGCTCGGCTGCGCTGGCGACCGGCGCAGGTTCTGCGGGCTTCAGCGCCGAAACTGCCGGTGGATTGTCCGCTGCGGGTGCCGGCTTCTGTTCTTCACATGCCGGCAAAAGCGCCAGAAAAACCAGGCAGATTGACGTGGATACATGTTTCATGGTTGTCACCTCCGAGGCCAGTTACCTCGTTAACAATGTTTCCGTGCCGCGACAAACCCTTTGACACGACTCGACACGGCGACTCAGCGACTCAGCATCGCGTGGGCTGCTCGAAGCGCTCATTTCGCGAAGTTTGTCGCAAAGTCTGTCGTTGTCGGTGCTCCACGCAACGACATCAGCTCGACGCGCGACACTGAAACGAGCGCCCATCGAACGACGCACATGACCCCACAGTAAAGTGGGGCTTGGCGTGTGTATCACAGCGCGACGACACTCATTGAAAAGGCCCGTTGGCGCCCGTCGGCAACGGTTCCACCGCAGCCACACTGCGCCAGCATCATCACCGCCCGCATCTGCTTGCCAATCGCAGACTTCGCGTCAACATACACAGCCGCTAACATCCCAATCCAGCGTATTACACGGCTCCACCTCTTCGCACAGTATTCGCATCGCACACCAGGCGCAAACATACGCGAGCGTAAGTGGCTCATCGCGCTGTTCACGTTCACTCGATCACTTTCGAGTAACAAGCTCTTGCAATCGAAGTTCGCGTATGCTTTCAATGGTGCGATGGTGAGAGGATCCGCTGGCTAGTCGCTAGCGTGACTATTGAGGAGGAGCAGCACATGAGATCAACCAGGAGATGGTCGCGCACCGCGACCGCTTGCGCCGCTGGTGCCATTGCCTTGGGGGTCGGCACCGTCGCGGCCCAATCGATGGATGACCCTTGGTGGTACGACGTCTTTCAAACGGGGCCGCTCGCCGCGCAATCGGTGAATGGAGAAGTCCGAATCGTCCGCAACACGGTGCTCGGCTACCACTTGATGTCAGGCAACCTCGGCCGCGCACGTCAAGAGTTCCCCGAAACCGGCGAGTACATCGGCTGCCAGGTGTTGACCGACCCCAATGACGGGCAGTTCATCACGTGCGCCGCGCGTGCCGCCAACGGCGACACTCTGGAATGCACCACGATCTATTCGGCGAACAACTTCATGATGCGCGAGCACATGATGCTGAACGCAGCCCTCAATCTGACGGACACGCACTACGTCGCCGTTCCAGTGGACCCCATCACGGGCGAATGCCTGGCAATGCAGGTGATGGCGGCGTCTGCTGATTTTTTAGGTGAAGGGGAGCTGCCAAACCCGATGCCCTGCACCGGAACGAACTCGATCGATCTCGGTGTATTTGGTGGCTCCCCTGTTTCCGTCCGGAACGACGCCTGCGTCAAGGTAACCCAGTTCGCCCCGTGGGCCTATGGTCCCAACCGCACCATGCAGCTGCAGAATCCGAGCGGGAGTGGCTACCCCATTCCGTTCGACTACCAGCAAACCTGCACGGGAGCCAGCGGCAGCGGCCAATTCGACCACAGCTTCGACGACCACTACTTGCCCGGCATAAGCGACGCCTGCCCGCTCTTCATCAAGCTGCGCGGCTCGGGCAACGGAAACATCTCGCTACGCTACTGGTAGCCACCATCTAGAGGCTTAGCCCAGGGCCTCACGGGTTCTACCTCCGAGGAACTCGTGAGGCTCGGGGATTATCCACCCATTGGATCATCTGTGGGTGCGGCGGTTTTTGCGGTGAGTTGGGCTGAGCCAGGCCCCTGGCGGATGCTGATGTTTCGGCGTAACAAGCCCAAGCCCTGGCGGGGCACTCATCGCTGAGCGCCCACCAGCGCTACCTCGCTAACGTCCCCAAGATGCATCGTCTGGCTGAAGCGGCCCTTCCGGTTTTGGAC
>CBFGRJ010000363.1:0-7417 GCA_965651135.1 uncultured Myxococcales bacterium | reverse complement strand
CCCAAGAGGGTTCGCGTTGGCGCGTGGCCCGTTGGTGCAACGACCAGGGGCGCGACCACGTACGCGTAGCGGAGCAAAGGCGGAATCAGCACCCACGCGCCGGCTTGGTTCTGCGTCAGCAGGATGAAGCTGAGCGTGACCACGAGGATCGTGTCCACTTCGACGTCGAAGACTTCGCCGAAGGGGCTCGTCGAATGAGTGCGGCGCGCCCACCAGCCGTCGAACGCGTCGAGCGTTAGGACGGTGAGCACGAGCCCCGCCAACCCCAGGCTCGACCAGTGCTCGTGGCTCCAGAGCAACACCAGGGTCAGGCCCAGGCGCAGGCTGGTAACGGCATTGGCGCCACCGAAAGCACCGGACGGCGTGAAGCCTTCGCGCGATTGCCAAATCAGAATCGCAAACGACACGACGACCATCATGGCCAGCACGGCCGGCGAGCGCGTCCACAGCGCGAGCCCGAGCCCTACCATCATGCCGAGCGCATGCGCATGGCTCCAGCGAGCTAGTTTGGATTCTACGCGATGCGCGGTGAATAGCGGGATGAGCAGCCCGGGTAGCGAGGTCACCAGGGTGAACGCCCCGAACACGAGCGCGACGGCAACCCCTGTGCTGCTGGGCAAACCGAGTGCTGCAAACAACAACGCTGCGGCGCCCTCCCGGACGCCCCAACCCGCAAAGAAGCTCGGCGCCGATGCAGCGATCAGAATCAAGGGGCCGACCCAGCAAAGCTGGAGCAGGTCGAGCTCCACGCCGATCGCGCGGCTCGCAATGTAGAGCTGCAAGACCAATAGCAGGGTCAACGACACGGACAGCGGCACATGAACGAGCAGGCGCCTGGGGGTGAAGAGCAGGCGGGCGCTGCTGTCGATGAGGCCTCTCAGTCGTGTGAACGGTGGTAGGCGCGCGATCAGCCATAGGGCTAAAACCAGCACTCCACCGATGCCGACAACGACGGCGAGCAGCGCCAGGGGATCGATGCTGTCGTTCGGTACACCGAAGGGCAGCGCAGCCAGCACTACGAGGTACAGCCCGAATTGCCCAGCCACGCGGTCGAGCACGACCGCCTGCAGCGTCAAAGGCAACGCGCCCTTGCCGATCTGCTGCGCGTGACGCACGGCTCTGAGCCCATCACCGAGCATGCCGGTGGGCAGAACCTGATTGACCAGCACTGACAGGGCATATTCACTGGTGCTTCTCAACCAGCTGAGCCCAATCCCAAGAGCACTCGCAAAGTGCGCGTAGCGCAGCCCGAGGACCCCCAGTTGCAGCAGGGTGACGACGAAGGCTGCGGCCAACCAACGCGCGTCGACGGCTTCGAGCCTTTCGAGCACCTGGCGTGAGTCTGCGAACCAGACACAAATGCCGAGCAATGCGATGCTGAGCACCACGCTCGACCAGGCAAATCCACTGGAGCGCCGTCCACCAGGGCCTAGGCGCGCTGCCGCGTCTGTATAAGCTGTCGTCATGGATGGTGCTCGAGCACTAGGCGGCACCTAGGCATACCACATCCTTTTCTTCCGGTGGATTCCAAGATTGTGCTCCAAGTGGAATTCGAGGAACATCGCGCGCTGCTGCACGGGTGGGCTGTTTTACACGGCGGCTTGGGCGGCGCCCTCGCCTCGCTGTGGCGGATTGCCAGGCTTGGATGTCTTGGCACGAGGACGTAAGCTCGGTGGAGTCGAGCTCATGGTGTTTGCTGCGAAGGCTTTGTCGAAGTGGAGACGGGATTCGTGAAACAGCCACCTAGCCAAGCGTCTTCGGTGCCGGACGAGAGCGAAGTGTGGGCTTTGTTACTGGAGCTGTGCCAGCGCGCTCGCTCCGGGCGCCCCATCACCAACCCACGCGGGCTCCGGCTCGATCCCAGGGGGCGACTGGAGATGGTTCCGGGGGAGCGGGGTTGGCTGACGAGCAACGCCGAAGGGGAGAGGGAGAGCGCATCGCGGGCGCCCTCGCGATCTGCTCACGAGCTACTCAGCCTGCTCGAGCTGTACCTTCCGCTTTGTGTCGGCTCCTGCTCCTGTGATTTCGTGCTCGGGCACCTGGGGCAGAGCTTGGATGGACAAATAGCAGCGGCCAGCGGCGCGTCGCGCTACGTGACGGGGCCCGAGAACCTGCGGCACATGCACCGCTTGCGGGCGCTATCGGACGCCGTGTTGGTGGGCGCCAGCACGATCGTGTACGACGATCCACAGCTGACCACGCGCTTGGTACCCGGTCATAACCCAGTGCGTGTCGTCATCGACCCTTTGCTGCGCGTACCGAAGGCCCGCAAAGTGTTCAACGACGGCCAAGCGCGAGCGATCGTGGTCACTTCGACGAGCGCCGAGCCATGCCACTCGTGGCCGGGCGGTGAGGTGATCCGCGTACCCTGCAGCGACGGTGTGCTTTCGGTGCACGCCATGTTGGAGGAGCTCCGGCGCCGCGGGCTCAGGCGGCTCTTCGTCGAAGGCGGCGGTGTCACGGTCTCGCATTTCTTGAGGGCGGGTGCCTTCACGCGCTTGCACATCACCGTGAGTCCGGTGTTCTTGGGCGCAGGTCGGCCCGGCATCGCGCTGCCGCCGATTCAGAGCATGGGCGAGGCGCTCAGGCCGAGGGTGCGCCGTTTCGACTCGGGGCAAGACGTGCTGTTCGACTTCAGTTTCGAACCGAACGGCGACGCAGTCGCTGGGCATTCCAACGCTCGTGATTGAGGCAAGCGCTTTTTGGGTGGTGGCGCCGGGCCGTGGCGAGCTGCGTCCGGAGCGGCTGCCCGCCGTCACTGCCGGCAGCGCGCGCGTGAAGACTCTGTTCAGCGCGATCAGTCGCGGAACCGAAGCGCTCGTGTTTCATGCGCGGGTGCCCGAAAGCGAATGGGAGAGCATGCGCGCGCCCCACCAGGTCGGGAGCTTTTCGCTACCGGTCAAGTATGGCTACGCCAACGTGGGACGAGTGATGCAGGGCCCTCCCGAGCTCGAGGGGCGTCACGTGTTCTGCTTGTATCCGCACCAGACCGAGTTCGTGGTGTCGGCGCAATCGCTGGTGGTGCTACCCGATGCGGTGCCGCCGGAACGCGGCGTGCTGGCGGCCAATCTCGAAACCGCCCTCAATGCGCTGTGGGATGCGCGCCCTTTGATCGGCGACCGCATCAGCGTCGTGGGCGGGGGCGTGGTCGGAGCCTTGGTGGCTTTTCTCGCCTGCCACGGGCTCGCCAGCGATGTCGAGCTGGTGGATACGAACCCGGATCGCCGCGCGTTGGCTGAAGCGTTCGGTGCTCGCTTCGCTCTGCCCGAGGCGGCAACGCCGGAGCGCGATCTCGTGTTTCATGCCAGTGGCAGCGAAGCAGGTCTTCAGACGGCGCTCGAGCTGGCTCAGCCGGAGGCCAGCATCATCGAGCTCAGCTGGTACGGCGATCGCGCTGTCAGTCTCAGGTTGGGTTCGAAGTTCCATGTACGCCGGCTCAAGCTCTGCTCATCACAAGTAGGCACGGTGAGTCCGCACGCGCGAGCGCGCTTTACCCACCGCGAGCGGTTGAAACTGGCCCTGTCGCTGTGCGCCGACTCGAAGCTCGACGCGCTGTTCGAGCGCGACGTCGCATTCCACGAGCTGCCGCGAATCATGCCCGAGGTGCTGTCATCGCGTAGCCGCGCTTTATGTCAGCGTGTTCGCTATTGAACGGAGCTGAAGTGAGCTGGGGTGAGGTTGTCATCAACGCAGGTTTGCGTTATCGCACGCTCGATCAATGCCACTGAAACCGCCGCTGCCCCGCTTCGAAGATTTGCTCAGAGGAGTGGACCAGCTCGGACTGCGCAGTGTCACGCGCTGGCTGGGCCTTGGGATCATCGTTGGACTGGTTTCTGGCGTCGTGGCCCTGTTGTTCTACTTGGGCATGACCTGGGTGAGCCATGTGGTGCTCGACGGTTGGGCCAATCTGCGCCTGCCGGAGCCTCGCGGCGAGCACAGCCTCTTTCCTGCAACGGCCTCGGGTCAGGTCAGGGGCTGGGTTTTGGTGCTCGCGCCGGCCGTCGGCGGCTTGATCTCGGGGCTCTTGGTCAAACGCTTTGCCGCGGAGGCAGAAGGTCACGGTACCGACGCGCTGATTCACGCGTTTCACGAAGGGTTGCCCATGCGCAAGCGCATCCCGCTGGTCAAGGGCGTTGCATCGGTGATCGTGATTGGCACTGGTGGCAGTGCCGGTCGCGAAGGCCCCATTGCGCAGATCAGCGGAGCGCTGGGGCAGATGCTGGGCAGGCTGTTCAACCTCAACGAGCGCGAGAGGCGCTTGTTCATGCTGGCGGGCGCAGCAGGTGGTATCGGCGCCATCTTCAGAACCCCGCTGGGTGCAGCGCTCTTCATTACCGAGGTTTTGTACCGCGACGATACCGAGAGCGAGGCCTTCGTTCCCTCCGTGATCAGCTCGGTCATCGCGTACTCGACCATTACCATGGTGCTGGGCGAAGGAGCCATGCTGGCCGTAGCCGGCGGTTTCGTGTTCAAGCCTTTGCAACTTCCGCTTTACGTGATCATGGCCGTGACATGCGGCCTCGTGGGCGTCTTGTACGTCAAGGTTTTCTACGGGTTCTCGGGCGCTTTCAAGAAATTGCCGATTCCGGAATGGTTGACCCCGGCGCTCGGCGGTCTCGTCGTCGGGTTGATCGCGCTGTTGATCACCCCCGCTGGGTTGGGCGCCGGCTACGGACTGCTGCAAACCATCTTGGATACGTCGCATGTGCCGGAGAGCGTCACCTGGACGGCGGGGGCAACCCTACTTGGATTCGCGTTATTGAAAATAGTCACCACGTCATTGAGCGTCGGCTCGGGGGGCTCGGGAGGCGTCTTTGGCCCTTCTGTGGTGATCGGTGGTCTGGTCGGAGGCGCGTTCGGCTATTTCTTTTATCTGTGGCTGCCTGACGTGGCGCCGAATCCGGATGCTTTCGTGATCGTCGGCATGGCTAGTTTCGTGGGTGGCGTCTGTCATGCTCCCGTATCCACCCTGGTGATGGCCTGCGAAATGACCGGCAGCTACGAGCTTTTGGTGCCGCTGATGTTGGCGCAGGCGGTCACCTTCGTCATCTTGCGCCCGGTCAACCTGTATCGCCGCCAAGTCGGCTCGCGTAAAGACTCAGCGGCCCACTGGGCGGATCACTTGTTCGACGTGTTGAAGAGTCTCCGGGTCGACAGCGCATTTCAGCGTGTTACCCATCCACACGTCGTGAATGCTGCCATGCCGCTCAACCAGGTCTTGCGCGAGATGTCAGCGTCTAGTCAGTCGGTGATGCCGGTGGTGGACTCCAGCGGCAAGCCGCAGGGGCTTGTATCGCTGGATACGCTCCGCTCCTTCTTGTTCGAAGACAGCTTGGGTGTGATCGCGGTCGCGCAGGACTGTCAGCAAGAACTCGTCACGCTTCGGCCGGACGACGCGCTCAGCACCGCGCTCGAGCATTTCATGACCTCGCGCTCGCGGCAGCTACCCGTGGTCAGCCCTGACGATCCCAACCACATCACCGGGTTTCTCGGCTACGAGGACCTATTGCGAGCCTACGACCAGGAGCTCGTGCGGCGCGGCATCAAATCCGGTCGTATCTCGACAAGGCCGCCGTCCCCGGGCCAAATGCCTTGAAGCGGTAGAGTCTATCGACCTACGGTGCTGGCGAAGGAGACCAGCGATGTTCAGTGTTTCGGTGCGCAGTCATATGATGATCGCTCACAGCTTTCGAGGGGAGCTGTTCGGCCCCGCGCAAAAGCTGCACGGTGCGACCTACGTGGTAGACGTCGAGTTCTACAGTGAAGAGCTGACTCCCGAAGGCGTGGTGCTCGATATTGGTCGCGCCAGCCGAGCGCTCGAGCAGACCTTGGCGGACTTCAACTATCGCAACCTGGACGAAGACCAGTCGCTCGCAGGGCACAACACGACCACCGAGTTCATGGCCAAGGTCGTGTTCGACAGAGTACTGGCACGCCTGCGTCAGGGTGAGCTCGGTTCTGGGAGCGATCGCGTGAGTCGCATCAAGGTCACGCTGGGCGAATCTCACGTGGCTTCGGCGAGCTACGAAGGCATGGTCAAGCTGTCATAGCCGGTGATGGATTACTCGGATATTCGCTACTTGCTGGCCAAGCGGACCGTGGACGACCGCGCGCTCAACCGCGTCGTGCTAGGTGCGCTGAAGGACGCTCTGGCGGAGCGTGGAGGCAGACCGCGAGTGCTCGAGCTGGGGGCCGGTGTCGGTACCATGGTATCGCGCCTTGCCGAGTGGGGCGTACTGACGGCTGCAGACTACACGCTGTTGGATAGCGACGCCTCGAGCCTGCGAGCGGCTGCTGACCACCTGCGAAGTTGGGCGCTCGACCAGGGATGCACGACCGAGGTTCGGGAGGGATCGCTCGCTCTACGCAGCGACGAGGTCGCTCTTCAAATGGACTTCGAGGCAAACGAGGCGTTCCGTTACTTGGACGACGTACCCGAAAGCGAGCGCTTCGACGTCGTCATGGCCAATGCGGTTCTCGATCTCATGGACCTGAGACCGGCGCTCGAGAGCATTTGGCGCGCTCTAAAGCCCCGCGGCTTGTTCTGGTTTTCGATCAACTTCGACGGAGAGACGCTACTCTTGCCGGAGCACGAGCTCGATGCAGAGATCATGCGGCTCTACCATCGCACCATGGATGAACGGGTTCGTCATGGCCGCCCCGCTGGCGACAGCAAAACCGGGCGACGCTTGCTGACCTTGGTCGGCGAAACCGGAGCCAGCTTGCTCTCTGCGGGCAGCTCCGACTGGGTCGTGTTCTCCGGTAACGCCGGCTATCCCGACGACGAAGCGTACTTCTTACACCATATCGTCCACACCATCGACGTGGCACTACGCGGACACACGGAGCTTCGTGCGACAGAGCTCGAACGTTGGGTGCGCGAGCGGCACGCGCAGATCGAAGCGTCCGAGCTTCGGTACGTGGCCCACCAGCTCGATGTGTTCGGGATCGGGCCGAGCTAGGCTAAGCGGAGTCGCGTGCGCATCACCTTGGTTCAACCCGATCCGCTGCAGCGCATCAGCGGCGGCTACCTCTACAATCGAAAGCTCTCGCAGGCTTGTGAATGCATGACCTTGCTCTCGGTGTCGGAGGAGCAGCTGCCGGAGGTTGTTGGCGCGCTTTCGCCGACACGGCGAGACTGGGTCTTGGCGGACTCGTTGTTTCTGAACCAGACGGCGCTCGCGCCGTTCTTCGAGCTCGAGCGCCGCCGCTCCTGCCACGTGGGGCTGGTGCTGCATGCCCTGCCCTCGTTCGTACGTCAGGCCCAGGCCACGGGCGATTCGGCGCCAGCTGGGTTCGCACCCGATGCCGCCGAGCTCGAGCTGCTCGCGCGGCTTCACGCCGTGATTTGCCCGGGTCCCTATCTACCGCGAGCGCTCGGGGAGCTTGGCGTGTGGGCGAGCTGGTTGATTTGCCC
>CBFGRJ010000362.1:0-7424 GCA_965651135.1 uncultured Myxococcales bacterium | reverse complement strand
CGACGCCCGCGCAGCCGGGGCTTCGACGCGTCTAGTCAAGGCGCTCGGCGATCCGGAAGAGCGTGTGCGACAGATGGCGATGCTGGCACTGGGTGAAGTCGGTTGCGGTCGCCGCGAAGAAATCGCCGCGGTCCGAGCCGCGCTGGACGATGCGTCGGCGGCGCTCAGGTTTCAGGCGCTGGTGGCTTTCCATCATCTTACTGATCGCGTGTCGGAGCGCGAGTTAGCGGCGGCGCTCGAACGCAAGCTGCACGACTCGGACGCGGAGGTGCGCTTCGTGGCATTGCGCATCGCGGAGGAACGTTTCGTGGGCCGTTCGAGCGAGACCCCGAAGTGGCTCGAGAAGGGCCTCGAGCGTTGCTTGAAAGACGAGGCCTCGCACGTGCGCTTGCTGGCCGCCATCGTGCTTCACCGCGCCGGTGCAGAAACGGATCGTGAGGTCATAGCCGGCGCGGTCAACGAGCGTTCCGGCGTCAAAGAGCTCGAGGACGAACAGGCAGCCGTAGAGATTGCCGGCGAGCTTTGTATTCGAGACGCGCGCCCTGGGCTGGAGCGCCGCGCCTTCGGCTGGTGGGGGTTTTCGCGCGATCCATTCGCCTGGCAAGCGCGTGTGGCGCTGGCCAAAATGGGCCATCGGCGCGCGGTCACCGGGATTCTGGCGGACCTTCGGGCCTGGACTTGGGAGACCCGCACGCTAGCCGCCGCTGCTGCCGGCGCTGCGCGTCTGGTGCCCGCGCGAGCGCGCCTGTTGGCGATGCTGGGCGACGAAAGCAGTGCAAACCAAGACACGGTGCGCGACGCGCTGGCCCAGATCGATTCCAGCGCAGGCTATTGACCCTCGGGGGCACGCAAACCTGCCCAATTCTGGCGCTCGGCGCAGCCGATAATTTCATTGTCCGGTGCGCGAGACTCGGGTAGACGCATCGCATGGTCGATCGAGAGTTTGACGCGATTGTGATCGGTGGTGGGCCGGGTGGCTATGTTTGCGCCATCCGCCTGGGCCAATTGGGACAGAAGACGCTGTGCATCGAAGAAGAGGAGGTCGGTGGTGTGTGCCTCAATTGGGGATGCATTCCATCCAAGGCCTTGATCGCCAACGCACACTTCTATTCCAAGGCGCAGACCATGGCTGCGCACGGCATTTCCATCGAGTCCGTCAGCGTAGACTCCGATAAGATGCAGGATTGGAAAAATGGCATCGTCAAAAAGCTGACTGGCGGTGTGCGGGGGCTGCTCAAGTCGAACGGCGTCGAATTGGTGGAGGGCACGGCCAAGCTCGTCGGCCAACGTTCGGTAGAAATCAAGACGAAGTCGGGAGCCGTCGAACGAGCCACCGCCAAAAAGGGCATCGTGGTCGCCACCGGCTCGGCGACGATTCAGGTGCCGGGGTTCGAGTTCGACGGCGAGCGAGTGATCGGGGCGCGCGAGGCGGTCAGCCTCAGGCACGTACCGAAGCGCCTGGTGGTGATTGGCGGCGGGGTGATCGGGCTCGAGCTCGGCATGGTGTACCAGGCCTTCGGCAGCCAACTCAGCGTGATCGAGCTCACCCCGACGCTCTTGCCGGGAACCGACCCCGATTGCGTCAAAGTCGTAGAACGTCAGATCGTCAAGCACGGGGGTACCGTGTTGAAGAACACGCGCGCCGAGAGCTACAAGCGTCAACCGGACGGTTCGCTGGTGGTCACGGCCGCCGGGAATGGCCAGACTCAAGAGCTCGCGTGCGACGTGGTGTTGGTCGCGGTAGGCATGAAGCCGCGCTCGCGAGGGCTTGGACTGGAGGAGCTCGGAGTCCAGATCGATCCCAGAGGCTTCGTTCAAACCAACGAGCTGTGTCAGACGAACGTCGAAGGCATTTTCGCCATCGGGGATGTCAGCGGGCCGCCCATGCTGGCTCACAAAGCCTCCAAGGAGGGCGAGGTTTGCGCCGAAGTGATCGCCGGCAAACGAGCCGCCAAGGACTGGGTCACGGTTCCGGGCATCATCTTCACACACCCGGAGATCGCCAGTGTGGGTCTGACCGAGGCGCAAGCCAAAGAGCAGGGCCTCGAGGTAAAAACGGGGCGCTTCCCGTTCTCCGTGCTCGGCCGGGCCATGAGCATCGCCGAGACCGATGGTTTCGTGAAAGTGGTCATGGAGGTTGGGTCCAAGCGCATCGTCGGGGTGCACATCGTCGGTCCGTCGGCTAGCGACCTCATCAGTGAGGCAGCCCTGGCGCTGGAAATGGTGGCCACCGCAGAAGACGTGGCGCTCACGATTCACCCGCATCCCACCTTGGGAGAAGCCATGATGGAGGCGAGCGCGGCTGCCCTCGGCCACGCGATCCACATTGCGAATCGCTAGCCATATTGCAAGCCGCTAGCGGGTTTCTGGGTTATTTGCCGGAAATTCCTGGATTTTCTGCGCGTCTTCAAAAAGCCTCGTGCCCGCTCGCGGGCGGCCATGGCATGGTTCGCGCATGGGTATCTTGGACCGAATGGGCAAGGTGATTTCCAGCAACTTCAATGCCCTGCTCGACAAGGCGGACGATCCGAAAAAATCCATCGAGCTGACGTTGCAAGAAATGCAGGAGCAGCTCGCGCTGGCTCGCGCAGAGGTCGTGCGCGGCGTAGCCGCCGAGAAGCAGCTGAAGAAAAAGGTCGCCGAGCTCGATGCCGAGGTCAGCAAGTGGGAAAAGCGAGCCGAGCTGGCCATCCGCCACGATGATGACGAGCTAGCGCGCGAAGCGCTGATGCAGAAACGCCGCGTCACGGCCGAACGGGATCGCGCCGAGGCGCTGCGCGCCGAGCAGCGCGGGAGCGCGCTCGAAATGAAGCGCGAGCTCGAGCGAATGGAAGCCAAGATCGAGGAGATCAAGGCCAAGAAGGGCACCATCGTGGCCAAAGCGCAGCAAGCCAAGATCGCTCAGCAAACCTCGGGCACTTCCGTAGGGACGGCTCCGGGTGGAGCCTTCGCCGAGTTTCGGCGGATGGAAGATCAGATAGAAGGCGTGGAAACGGCGCTCGCGGCGCAGAGCGAGATCGACAGCGCCCTTGCCCAGCCGGGGCCGACCGGTATGTCGCGAGCCGAAGTAGAGGCCAAATTCCGGCAGCTCGAGGGGCAGGGGATTCAAGCCGAAACGGGCTCGGGGGAGAGCGCCATCGACGAAGAGCTCGTGGCGCTCAAGAAGAGAATTCGCATCGAATCATGAGCAAACGGCTCGTCGTCTGTATGCGTTGGCGTCCGGGCGGCGAGGGCCAGGAGACGCAGAGCTTTGCCAGCGTGGCAGAAGCGGCGCTCGAGAGAATGGCGGCGCTCGGAGGGCGTCTGATCCTTTGGCACCCTGAGTGGCTCGCCGTCGATTTTTCGCTCGAGGCGCTGCAAGATGCGATCGACTTCATCGTCGACAGCCCCGCTCAGGGAGTGGGCACCGGATTTGCCTATGGTCCACTCACCGAAGTCCTGGATGGCGGCCCGATGTTGGCGGTGTGCTCGGGGCCCACTGTCGAGCGGGCAGTTTCTCTGGCGCGTATGGCGCGCGCGGGCGAAGTGTTGGTGGAGCCCGCGTTGGTCAAAGCCTCGGGGGGCGAGCTCTTGGTGAGGGGCGGTCGTGTCGCGACCATCGGCTCCAGCAAACTGCGAGGCCTCAAGTTGGATCTCGCGCACCCGCAGCGCAGCCTGGAGTGCGAAAGCGTCGCGCGCCTCGCGCCCGCTCCGTGGTGTGGCCCTATGCCGAGCCTAAGCTCCAGTGCTGGGCAGCTGAGCTTGATCGTGGCGGCGCGTGGGGGAGGCGGCTCTCGTTTCCTCGCCGAGCATCGGAACCGGCATCACCCAGGAGCGCTCGTGCTTTCGCGACTGGCCTTTGGCTATCCACAGGCAGCTCTTTCAGCGGTGTTTGATGCAGCTCACGAGGGCGCAGGGCTTTCACCAGAAAATGAAGCGACGCTGGCAGCGCTGCGCGGTGGCGAGTGCGTTCGGCTCGAGCAGACCTCGGCATTGCTTGCGGAATGGATCGAGCGACACGCGTTGCCGCGAATCGTTTACCTGTCTGATGCCGGCGAAATCGACGCTGATTCACTGGAGGCCGTGGCAAGCTTGGCTACCGCACATGGCGTGGCGGTGATCGCCGGTGTGGACGACGAAGCGAAACTTCCGCCTGCTTTGGCGAAGCTGGCCATTGCGGGGCGGGCCGTGCTCAGCCCGCTGGAATCGAAGGATGCCAGCGCGCTGCTGCGTCGCATGACGGGCGATCAGCTTTCTCAGGAGTTGGCCGAGCGCTTGGCGGCGCGAGGCATGCCTTACCCGCTCGGCGTGACTCAATCGCTGGTCGAAGCTCTCGACAGTGTGAGCTACTTATGGGCTGACCACGGAGTGGTGCCTCGCGTAGTGCGCGACGAGACGCCCGAGCAACAAAGCACCGAGAGCTTGTTGCGGCGCCGGCTGCACTTGGTCGAATTGAACGATCGGCTGCTGCTCGAAGCGCTGGCCGTGCTGGGAGGCCGCGCTCACACCGCAGACATCGTAGCCTTGTTGCGGCTCGCGGGTCGCACGGTCACGAATGCGGAGGCGGCGCTGGCCTACCTCGAGCGCGTCGGCTGGCTGTCTTCGGGACCGGGTGAGTGGGTCCGCCTTGCCACGCGGACCCAACGCTCCGTCGTGATCTCCCAGTTGAGCGACAGGCGTTACGCGCTGCTGCATCAGGCGGCGGCCACTTTGCGCGCCGAAGGCGGCAAACCGCTGGCGCTGGCCAGCGCCGCACTGCACGCGGGCTTGGCGGGCAACCGCGGCAAGGCGAGCTTGCTCGCGAAACGCGCGGCGCAGTCGCTGCGCGCAGCGGGGCTCGAGGCGACTGCGTTCGCCCTCGAGCAGTATGCACAGAGCGCAGACACTGCGGCCCTGAGAGGTAGGCTGCTCGCGGGGAGCTGGGCCGATGATCACCGCCACACGCAAGCGTCACAAGACGAGCAATTCCTCGACGCGAGCTTGACCGCTGAGGCCGACTCAGGCCCGCAAGCCGCGAAGTCGCGACCTGTTTCATCGCGCCCGCGGCGCGATTCGAACCCGAGCCAAGCTCCGGAGCCGCGATCGACGGCGCGCGAGAACCTACCTCCGCCCAACGTGTCCGAGCCGCTTCCGCCGGAGGCAGACGCGGAGCAAATTTCCGAGACCGATCTCGAAGCGATGAGCGCCGACGACATCGAGCTCGTGCCGAGCTCCGAAGAGCCTGAAGGCGCTGTCGCGGTGGCCACTGACCTACCCGAAGCCAACAGCAAGCCCAACGGTGGCCAGCGGGCGACACCGACCGCGCCGACCATGCGCATCGCCGGCATTCCTTCGGACAGCGAGAGCTTGATGCCGGAGCGGGCCGCCCTCGCGCTAGGCCGTGGCGATCCGGTGACCTTGGACGAGCTGGCGGCGCAGCTGCGCGGTGAAGCGCACAGCGTGGTCGCCGATCGCCTGGATGCCATGGCCCAGCTGGTGCGCGGCAACGTGGGCGATGCCTTGCGTTTGCTGCGCGAGGCCAAGGAGCGCGCCAATCGAGCTGGACCGAGCGAGCGCTGCCGAGCCTCGCTGGCGCTCAGCATCGCCATCGCCGCAGCAGGTCGCCCTGGCGATGCCCTGCTCGAGGTGCTCGAGGGCTTGGCTTGCGCCCGGCGCGCCGGCGACGTGCGAGGTGAGCGAGCGTGCGCCAAGTTCACCGCACAGCTGGCGGAGCGCGCCGGGCACCCATCAGTCGCCGCCGCCTGGCAGGCAGCGAGCGCACGGGTTTCGGTGTCAGAATAGTCCTTGCGTCAACGCAGCAGGACGTAGCGCCGATCGATGACTTCGCGGACTAGACGCCGACTGTCGGTGGCCGGGAGCTCGTGGGACTCGGCAATGGCTGCGACTTCGCGGGCCAGATCGTCGTCTTTGATCACGCCGCGCAGCCAGTGGGTGTAGTCGCCATTTCGAAGGTGGAAGAGCCAGGTTTCGTCGTCCACCCCGTCGGCGATGTCGCAAAATGCTACTAGGTTCACGGCTTTGAGGTTCAAGCGAGCATCTGGGCCTCGGAAGAAGAAGCTGTTGGGCCCCAGGTTTCCCTCGGCGTATTTCCGCAGGTGCCGCAGGCGCTCGGAACGGGCCCGCACGACCGACGCGGTCACGGGCGCGCGGGCTGCCGTGCGCTCCCAGATCAGCAGTTCTCGAGCCTCGAGCTCGCGGGGGCCGAGCTCCGGCGGCTCGACGCCTAGCGCTCTGGAGAACTCGTTCAGAGTAGCCCCTGGCGAGGGACCGACGGCGACTACGGTATCGACCATGGCCAGGATCGCAGGCGCCACCTCGCGCGGCTGATGGGTGACCAAGACCGTTTCACCCAGGCGCTGCGGCAGTGTGGACGCAGCAACGCCCCACGGCATGGGCAAGAGGTGGTGCACTTCGTCGATGACGACCCAATGTGGGCGCCCGTGACGCGCCCGCATGGCTTGGATCCGTGGGAACAACTGGGCAAAGAAGTCGGGTCGCTCGTCGAGGTGCAGGCCGAGGAGGTTCACCACCAGATTCGCGTCCGGGTCTGCGAGTAGCTCGAGCACCTCGGCAACCGAGGGCGCGCGCAGGCGATGACCGACAGTGATTATCTCGTCGAGCGTGCTGTAGTCTCCTTCCGGATCGATGATGCAGAGTTGGTAGCTTCGTTCGATGAGCCGCTCGATGACGCCCGCAGCAACGCTCGACTTTCCTGCGCCCGAGGGGCCGGAGATGAGCAGGTTCTGTCCGTAGGGTGAGAACGTGATGGGTCCGTCTTGCCCCGTAGCCAAAACGACGACGTCTCCGCGCCCACCCGGTTTGCGCCGGGATAGGTCGGTGTCGACCAATTCTTCGATCAATTCGATGACACCATCACCCGCGCCGCCTCGCGTACAAAAGTCGACCTTTTGTTTCAGGCTTTCGATGGCGTTGTCGACTGCTACGGCACATTCGCAGATTTCTAGGAACGAGTGATCGTTGGCTGCGTTGCCGATGCCCACGACCTCGTGTGTGGATAGCCCGCTGTGACGCAGCGCCGCCTTCAAACCGCTGCCCTTGTTGATCCCCGATGGCAAGACCATGACGGCGTCGCCGTTGAAGATGATCTGCAGCTCGATGCCCAGCTCGCGGATCCCCTCGAGGACCGTGGCTTCATGGGGGCGCCGAGTCGCCAGCAGCGCCTTGCCCGTGATGAGCGGTTCGACCCCGCGGCGCCGAAGCCACGGAACCAATGCCAGCGCCGTGGGTGGGCACAGCAGGGTTTCACGACGCTTGCAGGGAACGTAGAGCAGTGCGCCGTTTTCCGCCACGATGCAATCGAACAGGTCGAGTTGAGGGCAGTCGCGCCGGAGCTCGTCCAGGGTTCTGCCCGTGAGCAAGAAGGCACGACGCCCCGATCTGCGGAGCTTTCGCAAGGCAGCCACCGCGGGGTCCGACAAATGCCC
>CBFGRJ010000361.1:0-7457 GCA_965651135.1 uncultured Myxococcales bacterium | reverse complement strand
CGCCGCTGTGTGTGCGCGTGCACCCTGCCACCCATCCCGCAAGGGCGACGGGAAATGCCGCCACCGCTAGTAGTAACATTCTCATGGCTGACCTTTGCGCTTGTGCGAGCCCGCTTCACGACGTTCGATGCCGTCGTGAGTGCGCTGACCTTGGATGTCGCCTCGCTGCCTTCCGCAAGCTTGTTGGTACTCGCTTGGTGCAAAAAAATCAATCGGCGAACCGTCGTGAACACGCGGGTTGCTCAAAGATTAACGCTTGTCTTCGAGCCAGCGGAGCGGGGTAACGGACTTTGGCTAGCGTCAATATTGTCACTTGCAAATGGCGGCATGCCTCACCTGGCCGGAGCGGTCGTGGAGGAGGCGGCGGCCGCCGCCGGCATCGCCCCGCGCGCGCAGCCGTACGTCTCACATTTGCATCACAGTGCGTCGCCCATGGCCCGAAGACGACGCTCAGCGTCGTCGGCAGCTTGGTATCGCAGCCAGCATTCGGAGCCACGAGCCCGGCGGTGGCGAAATTCGCGCCAATGGGGGCTCCTGGACACCCAGTCGATCAAGATGGCTCGTGCCGGGCATGGTAGAGATCGCTTCTGAGCAATCACGCTGAATCCAGGGTTCATAAAATGTTGCAGCACAATGCGATCGGGGCCATTCTAGGCTACCGAGCCCGAGTCACTATGATGCGTTATCTTCCACCTTTGGTAGTGCTTGCGGCCGTTGCGTGCAGCGACACCGAGGAATTCGGCAAGTCGAGCAATACGAATGCTACCGGCAGCGGCGGGGCCACGGGTAGTGCTGGGGGGCTTACCGGGAGCACCACCTCGGGGCCAATCACCGCGAGCATGAGCAGTTCTAGTTCCAGTGCGTCGAGCTCTACCGGCAGCAATGCGGCCACGAGCGGGCAGCAAACCGCGGCGGTCACCACCGGCACGACCAACACCGGGAGCACCAGCAGCGGAGCGGGCGGCGCCAGCACCCAGGGCACTGAGGGAGGAACGGACGGCCTCGAGACGGTAAGCAGCAGCAGTGGCGGTGGCAGTGGCGGAGCCAGCACGAGCAGCACCGGCGCGGGCAGCACCGGGTCGAGCGCCGATCCCGTGTTTCACATCTTCATGTTGATGGGTCAGTCCAACATGGCGGGCGTAGCCACGAGGCAACCCAGCGACAACAACACCGACGAACGGCTCAAGGTATTGGGAGGCTGCAATCAGCCGGCGGGGCAGTGGAACATAGCCAACCCACCGTTGAGCGACTGCCCCGGCGAAAAAGGCTGGAACCTTTCTGACAGCGTCGACCCCGGCATTTGGTTCGGCAAGACACTGCTCGAGAAGCTTCCCGAAGGCGACACGATTGGCCTGATCGGTACTGCCGAAAGCGGTGAGTCGATCAACACCTTCATCTCTGGAGGCGTGCATCATCAGATGATCTTGAACAAGATCGCCCTGGCCAAGCAGGCAGAAAATGGGCGATTTGCCGGGATCATCTTCCATCAGGGTGAATCGGACAGTGGGCAAAGCTCCTGGCCGGGCAAGGTCGTGCAGCTCTACAACGAGGTGAAAGCCGCCTGGGGCGTCGACTACGATGTCCCATTCATCTTGGGCGAGCTGCCCCAGGGCGGCTGTTGCGCCGGACACAACACCTTGGTTCACCAAGCGGCAGAGCAATTGCCCATGGGGTACTGGGTCTCTCAAGAGGGAACCAATGTCATGGATCAGTACCATTTCGACCATGCATCGGTCGTCCTCATGGGCCAGCGCTACGGCGAAACCATGATTGAAGCGCTGGGCTGGTAGCTCGGTCTGGTCGGGCGGTCGTCAACGAGCGCCTAGCGGCGGGCGTTGGCGCGAATGGCCGCCGACCACCACGGTGTGAGTCCCTCCGCGTAGGCGTCGATACTCTTCGCGAAGCGAGCGTCCGCTTCGTACATGTCGGCGATGCCGCTGTGCATCGCCGAATCACAGCGGTAAAACCAGGTATCGATCGAGAGCCGGTGGCGCTCGGCCACGTCCATCGCCTCCTTTCCGTCGGGCGGTGCACCTCTGCGAAAGAGCTCCGCCGCGGCGTTCATGATGGCATCGGACTCGGCTTTGTATCGCTCCCAGTCCGCCTTGGTGTACTGGCTCGTGCGGCGCGCGGACTCTTGGTAGGCGTCGGTCGTGCCCCAGCGCTGCTTGACCTCGTCCTCGTATTCTGAGGGGTCGAAGCCGTCGAATAGTTGCTTGATCTCTTCCTGACTCATGTCTTTCATGGTCTTTCCTCCTTCGTTGGTGAGTGCGGCGAGTGCAGTATCGACGGCGCGAAGCATGGCGGCGGTGCGTTGTGCACGCTCTGCGAGCGCCTTGCGCTGCTGCTCGAGCGCCGCGCGTCGATCGAAACCTGGGTCGTCCAGCGAGCGCTTGATCTGTTCGAGCGACAAACCGAGCTCACGGCCGATGAGGATCTGCTGAAGACGCAGCAGGTCATTGTCGCTGTAAAGGCGGTAACCCGCCTCCGTGCGGCCCGAGGGGACCAGCAGTCCAAGCTCATCGTAATGGTGGAGGGCACGCACGGACACGCCGGAAAGGCGGGCCACCTCCTTCACCTTGTATCTACCGTTTGCCATGGAGAAGACTCTACGGCCTAACGTCGCGTGAGGGTCAAGGCCCCAATTGCCATTCACGACGCCTGGGGCTCACCAGGACTTGCGCCTGGCCACGCCCAGTCGCGTCACGATATAGGTCAAGCCATCGGGGCCCTGGCGAAGCTCACCCGAAAGCACGTCCAGCAGCGACAGCGGATAAGCCTGACCACCGTCGAGCTCGAGCACGTAGTGGGCTTCTTCTCGCACGATACTCAGCTCAGCCAACCAGCCGTGGGGATCGGAGTAGTGTCCGACGTATATGTCCCAGCTGGGCAAGGGTGGAGGTAGGGGCGGAGCGGTGCCGGTCGCTTTTTCGGTCACGGCCATGGCCGCATCGATCAAGCCATCCATCACACCGGGCCAAAAGTGGACCGGCGCCTGCTCGGAGTTTGCGAACGCCACGGCGGCCAAACCATATTCCGGAATGACCTCGAAGTAGCTGCTGTAGCCAACCGCCAAACCGGTATGCGTGATGCTGCGCGTGCCTCGGCGCGACGCGATTTGAAAACCAAGGCCGTAGCTCATGCCTGAATCGGCAGCTATTCCCTGGGTCCTTCGCGCTTCGTCGACCGCGGGCGTCGTCATGCGCTCGAAGCTCGAGGCGCTGATGAATCCTCTGCCGCTTTCGAGCAGCATCTGCAGAACCTGTGAGAATTCGAGCACGCTGGTGTAAACGCCCCCGGCTGCCTGCGACGGTTCGCAGGTTGCCGGTGGAAATGCCATCGGCTGACCGCCGTCGTCGTGGCCTGTCGCATGGTCGAGCTGGCTCGCCCCGTCATAGTTGGTCGTGGGCATGCCCAGCGGAGCGAACACAAGCTCGCGCATGGCCACCTGAAAGGGGACTCCACTGGCTCCCGCGATGACACCTGCCGCCAACGCGTAACCGTTGTTCGAGTAATTTTGGAACCAGCCCGGCGGACTCCACAGGCGAGCGTGCCTGGGTTCCCGGAAGAACTCGGGTATCGTTTGGTCGGGTGACGAGCATCGGGCCACCGACGAATCGGGAACTCCCGCCGTGTGCGAAAGTAGTTGAGACAACGTCACGACGCGGTCCTGGCGCCCCGACGCTCGTTGAAAGTACGGCACGTACGCGCCTATCGCCGCGTCGAGCTCGAGCTTGCCTTGCTCCACCAAGCGTAGTGCACCCAGGGCAAGCAAAGGCTTGGAAAGGGATGCGATTCGGAAATGGGTACGGGGAGTCACGGGCTCTCGCGAGTCCGCGCTCTTGACCCCGAATCCGCGGGCGAACGCTCGCTTGCCGTTCACGAGCAGAGCGACGGCCGCCCCGGGCGTGCCACTTCGCTCCAGGTGTTGCTCGAACGACTCCGCCCACAGCTCGATGCGCTCCGTACCTGTGGCCTCCATGGTGGATGCCTGCTCGACACTCGCGGCTCCGTCCGAGCCCAGGCGAAACGCCGTTGCCGATACTTGAACCATGCGCGCCCGGGGAGCGCCTGCGTCGCCGCAGCCGACTGCTGAAGCAAGCAGCGCTGAGGCGAGCACTCGATTGCGGTGCGAGCGCAACGGCATAGTTACGCCGCTCGCAAGTTGCAGGCCATGCCTGCCCGGCGCCAACGCGATTGCCAACCACCGTCCAGGTTCACCCAGCGTCGCTGCCCAAGCGATTAGCCGCTGCACTGTCGCTGTCCGAATCTCAATCCGGACGCTGCGCGGGTCCCGCCCGAGGTCACCAAGATGCTACAGGAGTGCCAAGTTGGACTCTTGGGGTATCGACGCGTGAAGGAGTCACCCATCGGCTGAGATGGACCAGGCCGTCGAGATGAGTGGTCGAGCGAAGCCGGCCTTATCAGGACCAGCCCAAAAAATTTCCCGGTTCCGGGCCGGCTTAATCGGCAACCGGCGAGAGCGTTAGTCGTCTTGCAGGTGGAGTCGGCAGCACCGGGTCGACCTGCTGCGCAACGTACCGGGTGGCGCGCCCCAACTAGGACAATCGCCGGATGCCGAGACTTCGCCCTCTACCTTCGCTGGTTACCGTGGTTTTCGCCGTTCTTGCGACGGCGTGTGAGAACTACCCCCGGGTCATTCGTACCGATCGCGAGCTGGACGGTACGACGGGCGAGGCCGGCGCCCCAGGTGCCGGGGTCACGACCGGAGTGGCCATCGAGCCCACGACGACCACGGGCATGGGCGGTAGTGCTGGCAGTCCGCCCGTCGTTCAAGGCTGCGGCGACGGTGTCGTGGACGACGCTGAGCAGTGCGACGACGGCAACGTAGAGAGTGGGGATGGCTGTACGGAGGAATGTGAGCGCGAAGAGGGGTTCACCTGCGTAGAACCGGGGCACGCCTGCGAAGAATGTGGCAACGGAATTCGCGAAAGCTCCGAGACTTGCGACGACGGGGGCCGTGAGGCCGGGGATGGTTGCGACGCGCTCTGCCAGGTCGAGCCGGGATTCAACTGCGAGGTTCCAGGGCAGGCCTGTAGCGACTGTGGCAACGGAGAGATCGAAGGTGTCGAGGTTTGCGACGATGGGAACGAAGATGCCGGCGACGGTTGCTCCGAAGACTGCTCAAGCATCGAAACGGGTTTTTCTTGCCCCGTGGCAGGGGCGGATTGTGAGGAGTGTGGCGATGGCGTCGTCGACGGACATGAGGCCTGCGACGATGGCAATCGCTTTTCCGGAGACGGTTGCCTGTTCAACTGCAGTGCCGTCGAGGACGGCTACAGCTGTCCTGAAGACGGCGGAGAGTGCCAGTCTTGCGGCAACGGCTTCTTGGAGGGCTCGGAAGTCTGTGACGACGGGAACGCAGACAGCGGGGATGGCTGTTCCGGCGATTGCTCCAAAGTCGAGGATGGCTTTCTGTGCGTCGTGGCGGGGCGGCCGTGTTACGCCTGCGGCAACGCCATTCAGGAAGGCGCCTTTTCTGGTCAGCACGAAGAGTGCGATGACGGCAATGTGCTAGCTGGTGACGGTTGTTCGGCGAGCTGCGGCCTGGAATATGGGTCGTGGGCTTGTCCGCTGCCTGGGCAGCCATGCCTTGCCTGCGGCAACGGCCGTATCGAGTCAGGCAATCTGATCGGCGAAGAGTGCGACGACAACAACCAAGAAGACGGCGACGGCTGCTCGGCGACCTGCCAGCGCGAGCCGGGTGCCACGTGTCCAGCAGGGGGCGGGGCTTGTGTGCTGTGCGGCGACGGTGTCGTCACACCCGAAGCCGGAGAGGAGTGCGACGACGGCAATCGCTACGATCGCGACGGCTGCAGCAGCGAATGCAAGCCCGACGAGGGGTGGACCTGTCCGGCAGAAGGCGGGCCCTGTTTCAAGTGCGGCAACGCCATCCGCGAAACTGCGGCCGGTGAAGCTTGCGATGACGGCAATACACAGAACGGGGATGGTTGCAGCGCCACGTGCGAGGTGGAACAAGACTGGGTCTGCGAGGAACCCTCGGGGTCGCGGCGCAGCCGCTGTGACATTTGCGGCAACGGCTTCCGTGGTCCGGCCGAAGAATGCGACGATGGTTCCAATGCCGCGAACGATGGCTGTACCGAGACGTGCACGCTAGAGGCTGGTTTCACCTGTCCCGATCCCGGTGGCATTCGCTGCAACAACTGTGGCAACGGCATCCGCGAAGGCCTCGAAGTCTGCGATGCGGGCAGCTCGAACGGCCTAGGGTGCGCCGCCGACTGTCTCAGTATTCAGACCCACTGGAACTGTCCGGCTCCCGGTGTGCCCTGCGAGCTCTGCGGTGACGGCATCAAAGACGCCAACGAGGCCTGCGACGACGGCAACAACAACGACAACGACGGCTGCCGGGGAGACTGCCGGGCTATCGATCCTGGCTATGTTTGCACGGCGAGCGGCTGCGAACGATGCGGCAACGGGCTGCTCGACGCAGGCGAAGAGTGCGACGACGGTAACAAGGCTGCCGGTGATGGTTGCGCCTCCGACTGCCAAGCGGAAGCGGGCTGGACCTGCTTTCCCTTGCCCTCGAATCCGAACCGTTCGGTATGCGATGCCTGCGGCAACGGTGTGGTCGCAGGCGACGAGCAATGCGACGACGGCAACACGGCCAACGGTGACGGCTGCTCTGACGCCTGCACGGTGGTAGCGGGGTGGACCTGTCCCGAAGACGGAGGTCGCTGCAACAATTGCGGCAACGGAATCATCGAAGGCGAAGAAAGCTGTGACGCAGGGGCGACCAATGGTCAGGGCTGCGCGGCCGATTGCCGATCGATTGCCCAGGATTGGTCTTGCCCCGAGGCGGGAGCGCCCTGCGAGCGCTGCGGCGACGGTACCAAAGATGCGCACGAAGCCTGCGACGATGGCGATACCGATAGCGGTGACGGCTGCCGCGCCGACTGCAAGCAGATCGAGCCAGGTTGGCTTTGCGATGGCAGCGATTGCACGCAATGCGGCAACGGCCTGTTGGACTCGGGTGAGGAGTGCGACGACGGGGGCTACCCAGCGATGGGTGGCGATGGTTGCTCGGCGACCTGTGAGGTAGAGCAGGGGCCCTACAACTGCGTGACTCCGGGCCTGCCCTGTGAAGTGTGCGGCAACGGCATCAAAGAATCGGCGGAAGCCTGCGACGACCGCAACACCGAGGACGGGGATGGTTGCTCGGCGGACTGTCAGACTCAAACGCCCGGCTGGGACTGTCCGGTCCCCGGCGTGGCGTGCAACGAGTGCGGGGACGGCGAACTGCAAGGTGTCGAAAGCTGCGACGACGGCAACGCCACGAGTGGCGACGGCTGCAGCGCCGCGTGCGCGATCGAGCCCGGATACCGCTGCGAAGTGGGCAGCTCCTGTGTTTCGAACGGTTGTGGCGATGGCGTCGTCACGGGCAACGAACAATGTGACGACGGCAATGCCCTGTCCGG
>CBFGRJ010000360.1:0-7460 GCA_965651135.1 uncultured Myxococcales bacterium | reverse complement strand
AGCCGCGGTGCTCGAGCAAGATGCGCAGCATGCGGCGGAGCGGTTCTGCGGCGCCCCACAACAGCTGATCGCCCACGGTGAACAGCGATAGAAAATCGTCACCCATTTTGAGCTTGCGCAGGCGGCCGACTGCCACCTTGAGCGTGCCCGAGACGTGAGCGGGTGTGAGTCGTGCCAAGGTGGCTTCTCGCTCGTTGGGCACGAGCTCGACCCATTCGTGAGCCGAGGCGATCACGTTGCTGATTTCGTCGAGGGGAATGTTGCGCTTGAGCTTGATGGCGAGCGCTTGGCTGTGCGAACGCATGGCGCCCACCCGCACGCAGACACCATCGACGGGAACCTCTGGGTTCAAGCCCAAGATCTTGTTCGTCTCGACGTGGCCTTTCCATTCTTCTCGCGACTGGCCGTTGGCGACGGCAATGTCGATCCACGGCAGTAGGCTGGCGGCCAGCGGCGCGGTGAAGTGTTCGGTGGTGAGTGCGCTGCTCGTCAGCGTTTCTTGCACCTTCTTGTCGAGATCGAGAATGGCGCTCGACGGGTCGTCGAGCAGCGGACCTGGAGCGGTGCTGAGCTGCTTCATTTGCAGCACGAGCTCGCGCATGTGCTTGGCGCCTGCGCCCGAAGCGGCTTGATAGGTGGAAGCTTGGATCCACTCGACCCAACCCTTCGCCAACAGCGGCGCCATTGCCATCAGCATCAGGCTGACGGTGCAGTTGCCGCCGATGAAATCGCGCCCCTCCGCACGCAGCGCGGCGTCGATTTGCGGGCGATTCACCGGATCGAGGATGATGGTGGCTGCAGGATCCATACGCAGCGCCGAAGCCGCGTCGATCCAATAGCCACGCCAGCCGTCGGCGCGCAACTTGGGGTGCACCTCTTTGGTGTAGTCGCCGCCTTGGCAGCTGATGAGGGCGTCCATCTTCGCCAGCGCGCTGATGTCGGCCGCGTCGCTGAGCTGTGTGGCGCCCTTGCCTACGTCTGGACCGGCTTGCCCGGCCTGAGACGTGGAGAAGAAATGAGGTTCGATTAGCCCGAAGTCGCCTTCTGCGCGCATGCGTGA
Source organism: uncultured Myxococcales bacterium (assembly GCA_965651135.1). Lineage (GTDB taxonomy): Bacteria > Myxococcota_A > Polyangia > Polyangiales > Polyangiaceae > JAICQQ01. The sequence goes on along the minus strand of CBFGRJ010000360.1, from coordinate 6,400 downwards.
AAGCAGCACCGAGCCCACCATGCCGCGCCAACCAACTATGCCTACGTGTTTCATCTTACAGTATCGCTCGAACGCTCGATAAGAGCCAAAGACGACAAGGGTGCGCCGCCACCGCCGCAAGTCAAGCGGCACGTACAGCGAGCGATACTTCGGCCGCGGGCTGGCCTGCAAGACCTTAGGGGGTCGGGGCCTCGCTCGCCAGAGTGGGCAGCGTGCTCGCCTTGGTGCTGGGTGGGATCGGGCTAGGCGCCGGAAGGTCTTCAGCGGCCGAAGCGGCTGCAAATGCGATGACCGCGCGATGTCCTCTTCGCTGAGGCTCGGGAATTCCGATAGGACCTTCTCGATGGGCTCACCGTGGGCCAAATACCCGAGGACTACCCGCACCAGTACGCGCGTCCCGCGAATGGTGGGCTGCCCGCCGCAAATCGCAGGATCGCGTCGGCCTCGGGTTGGAAAGCGCACGACCTCCCATGTGCCCGGCGATGGGCTTGGCGACTCTAGAAGCTGGCGGTCGCGCTCACCAGGGTGGGCATTGTGCTCGTGCCCGGCTGCCGCAGCGCGCAGAAGCCGGAGTCTTGATTGGTGCCGCCCGGTGGAATGCTGTCGTTCCAGCCGATCGGCGTGAGGCTGTGTAGGCCGGTGCCGCCAATGGGGTTCACGTTCCAGTATTGGTTGACGCTGCTGTTGCCGGTGTCGACCACGACCTCCCAGTCGCTGGTCGCGACTTCCCCGTCATTGGTGAGAACGACCCTCGCGCAATAGCCTTGGCCCCAATCGTTGAACACCTGGAGCTCCGCGCTGAAGTCCCCGGGAACCCCGCCGCGCTTGCAGGTGGCGTCGTGGCTCAGATCGACCACCTTTGCCTTGTCGATGAAAAGGTTGCGGTCGATCGGAGGAGTGGCGCCCGGATCGTAGTAGTCGTTCGTCATGTAGATGCGGACTTCGGCGTTGCCGGCCGGCGCAGGGAAGTCGAAGCTGTAGTCCGTCCAGCTCGTGGTCGTGACATCCGCATGGAACACGTCGGTGCCGTTGACCGTGACGCGCATGTGGGGCCAACCATTGCCGTTGGCGCCCTGGGCGGTGATCACCATATGCTGTTGACCACCCGACGACTGGTGGTTGAACGAGATGTAGCCGTTGTCCCACACATTCCAGCCGTCTGGGTGTGGGCCACCCGTGGCATGGTTCATGTCTTCTGCTTCGTAAACGCTGTCGACGATGGAGTGAATCCAAGGCAAATACAGCGCGACGGACGTAGCTTGATTGTAGGCGACGCAAGCCGAGTCGCCTTCGACATGCACGCCGATCTGCTCTACGCAGCCGTCGCCCGTTTCACGGATGACCGGCGAGCCGCTGTCGCCGTGGCAAGCGCTGTGTAGTTGAGTACCGATGGGATTGTCGGGATCGTCGGTGGGTTCTCCTGTCAGCGGATTCAAGCTGCAGAACGCGTCGTCCCAAAGCGGGAAGCTCGTGGTCCCCGGATGCGACAAGTACTCCCTGCAGGGCATGATGTCTCCCATCGCGGTGTCGGGGTCGACGACTTCGGCGTACAACTCCTTGAGGTTCCGGGGTTCCACGGGCCAATCTTCGATCGGTAGGTTTGGAAAGGTTTGACCCCAGCCCGATAGCCACGTGTCCTGGCCCGCATAGGAGCTCTGATTTTCGTAGTCGCTACCCGATGTGAGACGAACTACCTTGATGGCGCTGTTGAGCTCCACTTCGTCGGCTAGTTCGATGAGGGCGATATCGGCGCGCGGCTCCGAGCTGCTTGCCGGGAAGTTGCCGAAGTCTGGATGCGGGTGCATCCCGCCTTCTGCGACGGGGACGATCACTTCCGTACCGTCGGCGACGCCGATTTCGTGCTCACCTAGAGTGATCTGCACTTCGGCGGCAGGGTAGACGTCAGCCTCGGGGTCTTTGTTTCGATGCACGCAGTGCGCCGCGGTCAGCACCCATTTCTTGGCGATCAACGAGCCGGAGCAGCCTGGGATGAAGGCGCCCTCTCCATCGTTGGCTTCCGGATTCCAGTAGGAAATCTGCGCCATCCAGGGGTAGCGCCCGGCGGTGGTGTGCTCGCCGCCCACGATGGCCTGTCTGGCGTGGCCGACCTCGACCTCGCTTTCGGTTTCGTTCGCACCAGTTGCGCAAGCCACGGCCCCCAACAGTCCGACCGACACGACTGAAATGGCAGTAGACCTGGACGCCAACTTCGAACCACGCGTTTTGCTTTCGTTCATACTCCACTCCTCACTGTCCGGTGACAGGCCTGATGACAGACCTACTTGGTTCCCAAGGAACAGGGGCCACCTCACCATGACCGCCCGCGCATGGCTTTGCCACACCGCGCCCGCGCCTGTCAAGCTGGACAACCAAAAGCAAGCCTGTGTCCGATTTGTGAGTCCAGGCGTTCAGTCGTGTTAACGAAAGCCGCGTTAACGCAGGTACCCTTCTTTCGAAAGGCTCGACTCCTAACCAACTAACCACCAGGGCTAACAGTCGGCCAACGGGTCGCGAGATCAGCGGTGCTTGCCGGAAAGGTTGCGCCAGATCGACAGCGCCGCCACGACGGCCAGCCCCACACCCGCATGCCCCAAGAGCCAATGCCCGGTGACGGCGATCGGGCAATGCAGCTGCAGCGCGAGCGTGGCCACCACCACGCCGGCGCCGCCGGCCAACCATGGCGTGGCCCCCGCATCGAGGGCGCGGCGATCGAGGGCGCGCAGCGCAAGCCAGACCAAGCCGGCGAGCGCGAGGCCGTGAGACAGGCAAATCGCGGCGTGGCGGAAAAACTCCGCCCCCGTGCCTTTCAGCGCCTCGGGATGCCCCGTGTCAGGCTGCATGAACGCGAGCACCACGGGTACGACCAGGCACAGGGCGATGAGCGCCACCTCGGCGGACACCGGCAACGCGGCTCGGTAGATGGGCCTGAGCGTCGCCCAAGTGGTCCAGGCGAACAACGCGGAGAGCGTGAGCAAAATGGGGTACAAAAGCCCATTCGGTACGAGGTGCAGGTCCGCACGCGCCAACAGCGTACCCTCCAAGAGCCAGAGCCCGACAACCAGACCGAGACCGAGCAGCCAACGGCGCGGCGTCGACAGGCTCTTGAGTCGGAGAACCAGCCCGGTTTCTTGCGCGATGCCCTGGCGCACCTTTGCCCCGAGGCTGCTCAGCTCTACCCCCTCGGATTCGCTGCGCAGACTGTCGATGACACGAGGAGCCGACAGCAGCTCCCGGCAGGCTTCACAGCTCTTTAGGTGTCGCTCGAGCGCCGCGGTGTCCGGCGCGCCGCCCTCGAGCAGGGCGTCTCTGATTTGGTCGCAGTTCACGGCTGATGCTGGCATACGGTGCTCGGCCTATGGCGGTTACTCGTGGCCTTCTTCCAAGATCTCTCGCAGAGCGCAGTAACCTCGATGCGCGCGCACCTTCACCGCGCTGAGCGAAGCTCCCAAAAGCTCGGAGATTTCGGGAAATGACAGCTGACCCAACCAATGCAGCTCGATGACCTCCCGATAACTTGGCTGTAGCCGTTCCAGCGCGAAGCGCAGGGTGCGAGCAGCCTCGAACCGACCGGCCTCGGGAGTCACGTGGGGGTCGCCCTTGCCGTCGAGCAAGAGCTCGGCTTCGGGTCGGCGCTTGACTCGCCTGAGGTGCTCGCGCTTGAGGTTCAGCGCTATGGTGAAGATCCAGGGTCGCAACTTGGCGTCTGTGCGAAAGTCATGGCGCGCCCGGTGCAGCTGCAAGAAGGTCTGCTGAACCAGGTCGTTGGCTTCTTCTTGAGAACGCAGCTGCTGGCGCATGACCCGAAGCAGCACCGGCGCGTAGCGCTGGAACAGCTCTTCGAAAGCTGCCTGGTCGCCCGCCACGTAAGCGGACATCAGATCTTCGTCGCTAGTCAACGCATGGGGAGTTTAAGCGAGTCTGGCGCGCGCATTGGGTTTATTTGCGCTGAACCTGGTCCTGTGCTTGCGCTGGAGGGACGGCGGGCTTAACCGAGGAGCATGGATCGAGAGCGACCCGGCCGCGCCAATCGCTTGGCCGACGAAACCAGCCCCTATCTGCTGCAACACGCGCACAATCCGGTGGATTGGTTCCCCTGGGGGCCGGAGGCGCTGGCTCGGGCGAAAGCGTCGGATCGTCCCATCTTGCTGAGCATCGGCTACGCGGCGTGCCACTGGTGCCACGTCATGGAGCGCGAGAGCTTCGAAAACCCGGAGATCGCCGCGCTCATGAACGAACACTTCGTGTGCGTCAAAGTCGACCGGGAAGAGCGCCCCGATTTGGACGACATTTACATGGCAGCTACGGTCGCCCTGAGCGGCAGCGGCGGCTGGCCCATGACCGTGTTCTTGACGCCCGATCAGCGCCCCTTCTTCGCGGGTACGTATTTTCCGCCCGACGATCGCTACGGGCGGCCGGGGTTCAAGCGGCTGCTCACTCAGATTGCGCACGCCTGGAAGCACGAGCGCGACAACTTGCTCGAACAGGCCGACGCTCTGACGCGCCACGTTCGTGAGCAGAGCCGCGCCAGCGAACCGCTCTCCATCGGACGCGACGCGATGAACAACGCGTGCGAGGTCTTGTGGCGGAGCTTCGACCGCAAGTACGGCGGATTCGGAGCCGCACCCAAGTTTCCGCCCTCCGCAACGCTCTCGCTGCTGCTGAGGCACTACCGGCAGTCGGGCGACCTGCGGGCTCTAGAAATGGTCGTCGGCACGTTGAACGGCATGAAAAACGGCGGCCTGTACGATCACCTCGGGGGTGGGTTCGCCCGTTATTCTACGGACGAGCGCTGGCTGGTGCCTCACTTCGAAAAGATGTTGTACGACAACGCGCAGCTCGCCCACGTTTACCTAGAGGCCTACCAGGTGACGGGGCGCTCGGAGTACGCGCGCGTGGCCGGCGAAACGCTCGACTACGTGATGCGCGACATGCAGGGCCCCGACGGCGGCTACTTTACGGCGACCGACGCGGACAGCGAGGGCGAAGAAGGCAAATACTTCGTGTGGAGCCCCGATCAAGTCGACGAGGTGCTCGAGCGCCCCGACGCGGAGCGCTTTTGCGCGTTCTACGACGTGACCGTTGACGGCAATTGGGAGGGCAAGAGCATCTTGAACACGCCGCGTTCGCTGGCAGCGGTCGCAGCCGAGCTCGGCATCGAGGCGGCGGAGCTCAGCCAGAGTCTCGAACGCTCGAAACCACTAATGCTCGAGGCGCGCTTGCGCCGCGTGCCGCCCTTGCTGGACGACAAAGTGCTGACAGCTCACAACGGGCTAATGATCGGCGCCATGGCTTTCGGGTATCAAGTATTGGGCGAGCCCAGTTATCTGAAATCGGCGACACGCGCGGCAGACTATCTGTGGAGCCACCTGCGGCGTCAGGACGGCGGCTTGCTTCGAACCGCGCGAGCCGGTGTCGCGCATTTGCCCGCTTACCTGGAAGATTACGCCTATTTGGCGGATGGTCTGGTGAGCTTGTACGAGGCGGGCGGCGAGCCGCGCATGCTCGAACGGGCGCTCGTGCTCGGGGAGCGCTTGCTGGCCGACTTCGGCGAGGAGCGAGGTGGGGCCTTTTATGCGACCGCCCACGATCACGAGGCCCTGATCGCACGCATGCGCGAAGGGCACGACGGCGCTTTGCCGAGTGCCAACTCGATAGCGGCGCGCGCTCTGCTCAGACTGGGCCGCCACTTCGGCCGCCCGTACCTTGTCGAACGGGCGCTGGCTGCGCTCATGGCCTACGGACGGCAGATTGCGCGTTTGCCGCGCGCGTTCGCCAGCGCTCTGTCGGTTGTCGACATGGCGCTGGAGCCCGCCTTGGAACTGGTGACGGTAGGGTCGAAAGACGATGGGCGCACACGCGAGCTGCTCGCGATGATCGGCAGCCTCTACCTGCCGAACAAGGTTCAAGCACACGTCGAGCCCGATAATCCCGAATCGGCCGCGGTATCGCCGCTCACCGAGGGCAAGCTGGGTGGGGCGACGCCGCTGGCCTACGTGTGCGAGAATTTCACGTGTCAGGCGCCGGTGTCGACTCCCGAAGCCCTCAAGGCCGAGCTCGAAGCCGCCGAACAGCGCCGACGCGAGGCGCGGCGAGCGGAGGTCGGGTCCAAACCGCTGAGCGGGGCCGCCACCGCAGAGGGGACGCGCCGCCTGGCTTCCAAGGCGGCGCTGGGCGCCTCCGACTATCGCGAGCTCGCGGATACCGGGCTCTGGGTCAGCCGGGTGGGCTTCGGCAGCTATCGGCTGACGGCGCAGGCCGAGCACGGTGACGCTTTGCGCCATGCGTTGCTGAGCGGCTTCAACTTGATCGATACCGCCGGCAGCTATGTCGACGGCGACAGCGAACGCGTCATCGGGCAAACACTCGCCGCGCTGGTGGCCGACAAGCAGCTCAGCCGAGA
>CBFGRJ010000359.1:0-7557 GCA_965651135.1 uncultured Myxococcales bacterium | reverse complement strand
GAGCGCGGCCGTCAGAGCCGCCGAAGCGGGATGTTGCCTCGACACGATGAGGGGAATGGCCTCGATGAGCTTGCTTCGCAGGCGATCGTCGGCGCGCCGAAGCCCCTCGATCAGGCTCGCGTCGACGTCGGGCATGAGGTGCTGCAGGGTGAGCAGGGCGGAGTTGCGGACATTAGTGCTCTCGTGGGTGAGAAAGTCGATGACCCGGGCGGCGCGGGTGCGTCCCGCGCCGGTGTCGAGGCCCTCGATCCGCGCCAGTACGCCGAGGGCGTGAATCGCGCGCCAGAGGTCCGCGCCGTCGGCCTCCGCTTTCAGGCGATCGACCACCTCCGGAACGCGAGCGCAATCGGCCCCGAGAGTGCGCAGCGCGTCGTAGCCGGACACCTGGGCCGGCTGATGCTCCGAGTCGAGAAAGGCCGCGATCGCGTGGACGGCGGCTTCGACATGCTCGGAGCCGCGCGCACACGCGGCGAGCAGTTCGAGCTCATTGGGTATGCGCCGTCCGCTCACCCATTCGATCAATTGGGGCACAATCGACGCAGGTCGCGTCTTGTCGAGCGCGGAGCGGGCAAAGGTGGCTAGCTCCTCGTGGGGCAACAGCGCCAGGAGCTTCTGCGTCGCGCGGTCGAGGCGGCAGTAGGCCAAGGCTCCTGTCGCCTCCCAGGCGAGCTCGGTGTCCGAGCCGACGACCTCGAAGAGAAAATCGAGCGCTCCGTCGTCGTCGGTCGCGGCGAGGAGCCGGTAGAAGCCGCGCGCCTCATCGGCGTCGTCCTCGTCTTTGTCTTTTACTGCGGCCCTCAAGCGTTCGACGACATCTCGTCGCTGCGTGTTCGCTAGCCTGGCATAGTAGTCCCGAAAGGACTCGATGTCTTTCTCGCCGGTCGCCGAGTCGGCGGCGGCGGCTCCCCATTCCACGAGATCTCTGCCCATCGTGCGAATGTACAACGGGCGGCGAACCCTCCGCAAGCACATGACGAGGAGAAGCCAATGGGTGAGCAGTTCGAGGATAAGGAGCACCAGCTCTTCGGCGAGCACGGCTTCGAGAACATCGTAGCCGAGATCGCGCGCCTCGAGGCGGCGCTTGGGATCGGCGACCTCGCCCAGTTCACGGCGCCATGACCGATGCGTCGAACCCGCGGTGGTTCGCTCAGCGAGCTTCGAAGAACGCGCGAATTTCAGGGCTGCGCGCGGAGGCGTCGTCGTAGCCCAGGGTCATGAGCTTTTGAGCAAAACCGCCGTCGAACATCAGATACGTCGCCCAGTCGGCGGAGGTGCCTGGGTCGCTGCGCGCGGCGCGCTCCAAGACGCGACGCGGGAGAAACTCCAGGTTGAATGTCGAGAAGTTGTCGCGAATGTAGTCCCCGGCCATGATGCCGACATCTCGTGACGGAAAGAACGCCAACTTACCGAGCCGCCGGTAGCGTGCGCCGCGTGTACGGTGCAGAAAGCGATCGACCTGGGCTCGCGCTTCGGCACTCAAGCCTTGCTCGTACACGTCGACCATTTCGTTGAGTCGATCCATCATGTCGAGGTCGTGCTCGATGGGATCGAGCAGCAGCGCATTGAGCACTTTGCCCATCAGAAACGTGAACGTGGGGTATCGCTCGGGATGTTCGCTGTGCCCGGGCTCGCCGTGTAAGTCGCGATGGGTGGTGGAAATCACGATGATGCGATCCGCCCCGGCCCTGATCACCGGCGCCAGTGGCGTATTGAAGCGCAAACCACCGTCGCAGTAGAAGAAGCGTCCGATACGTCGTGCGGGCAGCACTAGGGGAATGGCCGTGGACGCCAGCACATGCACGGGCTTGATGAGTCCTATGTGAGCCGTTCTACGCGGATCTTCAGCCGGTGAGTACTTCGAGTGCTTCGACAGCTCACTGAAGATGATGGTGCGCCCCGTCTCGATTTCGAGGGCAGGGATCAGCAAGGCCTGGGGTTTGCCCTGCTCGATGTTTCTATGCAGACTCGGCCAATCGACGGACTCGTGAACCAGATCTTCGAGAGGCCCGGGCTGCATCAGTGAGGTGCCGAGATGTTCGTCCTCGTCGCTCGGCGCTTTGGTTCCGGCGAGCAGCTGTCGAATGAAGCCGCGCGCCTGGAACTTCAGGTGTCTGGAGAGGTTCAGATTGGCCCAGCGCTTGCGCAGCTGACGCACGTTGAAATGGCCGACGTGCGAATTGGCAGCCACGAAGGCGGCATTGATGGCGCCCACGGACGTGCCAGCAAGGATGTCGAACGGTGCGGTGTCGTTGTGCGTGAGCCCCAAGGCGTCGATGATGCCCGCCAACACCCCAACCTCGTAGGCACCTCGCATGCCTCCGCCCGACAGTACCAGACCTACCGTGGGTTCCCTGGACACTCAGTCGCTTACTCCTGACACGCCAGCGGCCATGCGCGCAAGCTCGAAGGCGCCCGCACTCGAGCACACATCGACGCTCGTGGCGCCGGCTTGAAGTAGGGTTTGTCGAGCCGTCGCTTCCCGGCCCTGGGCCACCAGGTCCACGGTCACCAGCATGCCTCGTTCCTCACCCTCGGCGTCCGGTAGGTCCACGAAGTAGCTCCAGTGTCCGAGCCCCAAGACAATGCCCGTCATCGCGCCCAAGAACGCGCCAGTGGTCACGCTCGTGGCGAGCTGCGCCGCGAGCGGCACGCTGGGGTCACCTCCATATACGGTCAGCAGCGAGCCACCCAACGCACCCAAGATCGCTCCAATCGGCAGCACTCGGCGAATACCGGTTCTTAGTTGGACCGGGATTTCGCTCGGCTCGGGGTCCCCTTCTTCACAGAGCAAGACATGGATGCTCTCGGTAGCAAAGCCGGCCTCCACCAGCTGGCCCACGGCGGATTCGACGCGCTTGTCGCCGGTGAAAACCGCGCAAACCAGGCGAGCCGTCGAGGTGTTCTCTTGCACTTGAGCTTGAGCGTAATCGACCGTTTGCCTTCCCGCAAATCCTGCATTTAGGCGGGTTCGAGCCTGCTCGGGGGGCACAGCATGCGGACCGAGCTGACCTGCGGGGGCCGTGAGCCCGGGCCTGGCCGAGCGCTCATACTGCAGGACCCGCCGGATTCTCGTCCAGCATGAGGTCCAATCCCGGTTCTCTCTTGAGCATCTTCCTGAAGCGCGCGTTTGCCGACGAGAGGCGACGCTTAGCAGTGGCTAGTGAGAAGCCGGCTAACTCGGACACCTCCGACAGGGTGTAGCCCTCGACGTGATGAAGCAAGAACACGAGTTGCTCCTTGGCTGGCAGACGGTGTAGCAGCCGTCGCGTGCGGTGCAGCAAATCGCGAGCTTCTACGTCCCGGTTGAGGTCACCAAGCCTCTGTTCGACGGGCTGATGCGACAGGAACAGGCGACGAACCTGTCGCTTTCGGAGCTCCCCGTAGACCGTATTGACCGTCACGGCCTGCACCCAGTGCCGGAGCTTCCGTGGTTCTCGAAGCGTATCGATCTGGGCGATCACGGTGAAAAAAACGTGCTGAACGAAGTCATCGTGATCCGGATCGGCGCCGAGCAACCTCCAAATCAGCTGATTCACCTCCGCGGAGTAGGCATCGAAGAGCGCGGCGGCCCCACGCTCCGGATTACTGCGGATCAGATTCACGACGGCTTCGGCTCGGGTGGTTTCCCCGGTGCGGTCCTCCGATGGAGGGATAGGGGTCTCCTGAGCCGAAAAGGCAAAAAGAGCGGAGCCAGCAATCATAAAGAGCCCAAACTTACCAGCTTTGGTGGGCTGCCAGGCTCAGTTTAGCTAGATTCTTTACTTATCAGACGGCTGGCCTTCGCGGTTTTGCAGCTTTCCTACCCAATTGCGTCACCAGCGTACCGATCGGCCTACTCCTGGCAGGACAAGACCCGGGTCACGGTGATGGCTCCGTCGGAGCCCGCGTCTGCCCACCCGACGTCGCCATTGGGGAACGTCGTGAACTCGACGAACCTGTCGATCGGCGCGTTCGCCTGGACGGGCCCTTCGACAAGCTCGCCCGTGTCTCGGTCGGCTCGCGCGATCAAGAGCTGGTTGTCCACCTTCCACCCCAATAAGAGCTCGTCGCCGTAGTTGGCATGATACGCGCGGAACACGTAGCCCTCTTGGAAATCGAGACCGTGCGTGTCCGGAACACTGCGATCGATCACCAGCTGCGCCGTGCGATCGATGCGCGCCAGGTGCAAGGCCGTCGCGTTGGCGGTGCGCTGGACATAGCTCAACCAAAAGCCGTCTTCATGCGTACTCAGACCACCCAGTGCCCGATAGGCGGGTGGTACTCCGGCGAGCAACTCGAGCTCGCGCTCTTCGTCGCCATCGAAGATGACCACGCGGTGCGCGTTAGGAGTTTCGCCATGGCAAACGGCGGCCCAGACCTGGTTGTACGCAATGCGCACCGACCAGCTCGGGATGCAGCCGAAGTCCCAACCACGGTTCACGCGCATTCCGGAGCTGTCGACGAAGCGCAAGGTGTCGCCTGGTCGCGGCGTGATGCCTCCTGGTGTCGGTATGGTACGTGCGGAGCGGAAGTAGACTCCATACGTATCGTCCGCCCAAGCGATGCGCGCCGTGTGCTCGAACCACCAAATGAAGAGCGCGCCTTCTGTCTCGACATCGAGCTTGTCGGTCAGCGTCGTCGACATCGTCGCGTTGCCGGATGCATCGAAGCGCTGAAGTTCCAAACTGCCGCAAGGAAACTGTCCGTTGTTGCCGCTACGGCAAAATTCGGAGCTAAAAATGTCGGGATCGTCCCGTACGAACACCAAGGCGCCACCGTCTTCATGGGCCCAAAGAGCGTGCGCTTCTTCGGCTTCCGTCTGGAAAACGGTTCGCACCACCTGATCGGCATGATCGAGCTCGAGCACCGTCGCTCTTGCATTGTCCGCTTCTCGGTAGGCGAGCAGGCTGGTGTTGTCCGGGGCGGGAGCAAGCAGCACCGGATAATATTCGTCAATCGGCAATTCTTCGCTCGGCACGGCAGGTGCTTGGAGCGCCAGCTCGCTGGTTCGTACGCGTGCCTGCAAAGGGCCACAACCGTCGCTCGCACCCGGGCTGCCACCCTCATTGGCGCTTCCTCCGGCGCTGCTGGCTGTACTGCCGTTTCCGCCGCTGCCGCCGAGCGCGCAATCGTCGGCGCAACTTTCAGGAAACAACTCGAGGAGAGCTTCGTCGGAGCAGGCGGGCGTGAGCAGCGCAAAGACGAGAGTGGGCGCGAGGGACGTGGACCAAAAGCTCCACGGTGCGAACGCAGTGCGCGGCGCGGGGCCGCCGATCATTGCCCGATTGTACGGGCGCTCTGTTTTTCGTGGAGGCGCGCCAGAATGCGCTTCGCCTCTGGGGCCATGGGCGATGCCGGATAACGCTGCAAGAGCCGCTGAGCGAGCAGCTGGGCTCGGTCGAAATTGCCAGCCTGCTCCGCTGCCAACGCGCTCTTGAACAGCAGGTTCTCTTGCGTGAGGGTACCCGTGCCCTCGCGCTTGGTTTTCGGCCGCTGCGGCTCGCTGGCAGGTATTTGGGTGACCGCCGATTCCGTCGCTTCGTTCGTGGCTGAAGGCGCTTGCTCGCAGCCGCTTTCGTCGCCAGCGGTCAGCCGCTCCAGGGTGTTGCCGCGCGCCACCGAAACGACGCCCTCGCTGACGCGCACGCAGCTGTGGTTGTTCACGATCTCCACACTGAAGCGCGTGCCATGTACGGTAACCACGGCGTCCGGGGTGGCGACAGATAGCGACGAGCCAGGCTTGAGCTTCGGTACTGAAAGGCCAATCTTGCCCTGGTTCAAAGCAATACGGCGCGTCTCTCCCAGAAAGCTCAAGTCAGCCGTGGAGCTTTGGCCAAAATCGATTTCGACGCCTTCGTCGGTGACGAACCGAGCTCCCTGGGTCGCTGGCGTGCTCAGACGACCCAACGAGCCAATCGCGTACTTGACTCCGGCCGACAGCGGCGTGCCCTTTTGAGACAACTGCCCTCCCACCAAGACCAGCTGGGGCGCGTCGGCGACTTGGTGCGCCGTCGAAGAGTGGTTGTCGCCAAGCCACGCGCTGGCTCCGAACCACAAAGCCACGCCCGCTGCCAGCGCAGCGACACCGCCCGCGCTCGCGCGCACCAAGCGCCACCTGTGCTCGGCTGCATAACGCTCGCGCCGGCGTGCGGGCACTGCTTCGATCAGAGCTGCCAGCCGCGGCACGGTCGCCGAGCGACCCGCTTCGATTTCCTTTGGCGACGACACGGAGACAGGTGAGTACCTGAGCGGTTCGAGCACACGACGTGCTTCACGTTCGAGATCTTCGTGCTTCATGAGAACAGCCCCGCTCGTAGCTTACCCACGCGCCTTACCAGTTCTTTGCGCCCACGGAACAATCTCGACTGAGCAGCGCTCGGAGTGACTCCAGTCAGCGCGGCGACCTCTTCCAAGCTGTGACCGAGCACATCGTACAGCACGAGCGTTTCTGCCAGCGCAGGTTTCATTCTGGCGAGAATGGCATGCAATCGCTGGATCTCGGAGCGCGCCTCGAGGCGCCGCTCGGTGGGGGCCCGCGTGACGGACATGACTCGGACACCGTCGCCGGGCACTTCGCTACTGAACAAGCGACGCTCTCGCATCGATCGGCGCAGGAAATCGATGGCTACGTGGCCTGCGATGGCTGCTGCCCACGTCGTGAGCGCACTTTGGCCAGCGAACCGGTCTTCGGCAATGGCTCGGATGATGCGTTCGAAGGTGACCTGCACCAAGTCGTTGAAATCTTCGCTCCGCCGCCTGAGCACTCGGCGGAGGGCATGATCGATGGCTGGTTGCAGACGGTCGTAGAGGACCTGAGCGCTTTGACCGTCTCCGCGCCGGATTGCGGCCACGAGCTCCTGGTCCGTCAGCTCGGGTTCGGGCAAATCTTTGCGGATGGGGGTTGGGTATGCAGCCATGGCGCCCACAGGGTCGCTACACAAGGGTTTGTCGCTGAGTGACCTCTTGGACATGCAAGTAAATCCTGCGCAGGACCTTTCAAAATGGCGCCACTTTGAGGCCGAGCCCAAGGAGGACACGCGCCTCGGGCTCGGAGCCCACGGGCTCACCTTGGACGGTGACCTGAAATCCGCGCTCGAGCAATGTCAGCTGTAGACCGACATACGGTTTGAGAGAGTCATGCACCTCCCACACGAATGCTGAGCTCAGCCGCCCGCCCAAACGCCATAGGCTGGCAGACCGCGACTCGGCTCGACGTTCTGCGCGTGCCTCAGTGTGTTGGGCTACCGCTTCGGCCGATATTTCCACGCCGACCAAACTGCTCCACGGTGTTGGGCGCGCCACCACGCCGGCACCGAGAGTGGTCCAGGCCAACTCGACAGGCTTGCTGGCGCGCAGGTGCCCGGCACTCGTCGTGACTCCGATTCTGTAATCGTTTTCGAGCCACCACAGCCTCACACCACCGCCCCAGCGAGCTTGCTCGCCGCTGAGCCCTTGCCCCGCCTGGACTTCGAGATCCATGCCTAGGCGCAAGGGGCCTGCGGGCTCGATCGGCGGCGGAGCCGGCTCGTATACGGGTGCGGGGGGGCTTGGCGGAGGGCTGGGGGCGGGCGGCGCTTC
>CBFGRJ010000358.1:0-7662 GCA_965651135.1 uncultured Myxococcales bacterium | reverse complement strand
CGTGAGTAAGACTGCTACTGGGCCAGCTCCAGCGCTCGTTCGGGCCAGAATTTGCCGGCCTCGGGACCGCCGTTGCAGGTGCCGTCGGATTCGCCCGGGCGCTTGAGCCACAAATACGCATCCACCAGGGCGTCTCCCGTCTCGGTGGTAGGAGCCTGACCGATCTTACGCCCCGCAGGATTGCACCAGGCATCACCCTCTGCGGGACCGGCACCGTTCCGGCTGGTGTCGATGACGAAATGCGCGCCCCCTACGGCCTCGGAGAGTTTTTTCCCGTATTCGGTATTCTCTTCGGTGGTCACGTAGTTGGAGACATTCAACGCAAAGCCATGTGCGTCCTCGACGCCGGCCTTCTTCAGGCGTTCCGCCATGTCGGGCACCTTCACCCAACGCGCATGCCCAGCGTCGATGTAAACCACCGTATTGGGATTCTGTCGCAGAACTCGCACGGCATCTTTGATCAAAAAGAAGCGCTCTTCGATTTGCTGCTTGGTTAGGCACTCTTGAATGTGCCCGAGCGCGTCGGGTTCCAAAACCACCACCGCGGCACGTTCACCGATCCCGAGTGCTACGCGCCGGATCCACTCTTGGTACTCCTCCTTGGCGCTGGAACCACCCTTGGAGTACTGCCCACAATCCCGATGCGGAATGTTGTAGGCCACCATCACGGGGACCGAACCTTGCTTGACCGCGCGGTTGACGAAGTGCTGCGTCGTCCGAAAGATGTCGGAGTTCCAATCGCCCAGCCAGAACGCCTGCGGCTGTTGGGCGATGCGATCCATCAGCTTGGCCTTTTCGGGCTCTTTGACTCGATACGACTCTGCGTACGAGTAAGCGGCGGCTTCGTCGTCCACGAACAGCTTGGCACCGATCAAAGGGTTGCCGCTCGGTTTCGCCGGCGCAGGGGGTTCGCTAATTTCCACTTTGTCGGGCGTGGGCTTCTGCTGAACCGCAAACTTGGGACCGGACGGGACGGGTGCCGCGGGAGCCTCCGCAGGCGCAGCGTCGGGTGAGGGCTCGGCCTGGGCCGTGACCGGGGGGGGCGCCGCGCCGCCCGCACAAGCGCCACCGAACAGGGCGGCAAGCAAAGCTCCAAGTCGAAACGCAGTCCTTCGGATCTTCATGGAGGGACTTATTTGCCCGAGGCGGCCACAAACGCAATACCCTGCTTCGACAAAACGAGTTTCCGACCGGTGCCCGCCGTCGAGTCGATGCAACTGCGTAAAATCCGCAGGCTTGTCGCCCAAAACGATAGCTCCATGCCATCGACGGGCCACGCTCAGAGCGCGACCGCACCGTTGGATTCGATGACGCGGCGGTACCAGTGGGCTGAGTCTTTCAACACGCGCGCCTGCGTCTGATAGTCGACGTACACGAGGCCAAACCGCTCCTTGTAGCCTTCGGCCCACTCGAAGTTGTCCAACAGCGACCAGTGAAAGTAGCCTCGCACATCTGCCCCGTGCGCGATGGCACGAGCCAGGGCTTGTAGATAGCGGCTCGTGAAATCGATACGGGCGGCGTCGTGAACCTTGCCGTCCACCGCGACCCAATCGCGTACCGAAACACCGTTTTCGGTGATGAAAATGGGGACCCGGTAGCGCTCGTAGCAAAAGCGGGGGCCAAAGTAGAGCGCTTCTGGCGTGATGGGCCAATCGAAGCCGCTGCGAGGATATCCATCCGGAAGGGGTACTTCCCGATACTCGCCATGGGCCTGCTCGACCACGACGCCCTGATAGATGTTCAGGCCGACGAAGTCGACGGGTTCCGAGATGACGCGCAGGTCGTCTGCGCCAACGCGCGGCGCGGCGCCTGCATAAAAGGCCAACCCCTGCTCCGGATAGCTACCCAAGAGTACCGGATCCATCCACCAGGAATGGGTCCACGAGCTGCGCGTGTTCACGTCGAACGTAGCGCGGCGCGCCGCATCGATATCCGCATCACGGTCGCTCGCGGGCAAACGCGGCATGATCACGGGGGCAAAGCCAATTTGGCAGCCGCTCGCGTGCGCGCGAATGGCTTGGACCGATCTGCCATGGGCCAGCAATGCGTGGTGACCGGCCTGAAGCATGTCACCCAACGCCAACTTGTCTCCAGGCGCATGCTTGCCTTCGTAGTGTCCCATGCCAATGAACACCTGCGGTTCGTTGAGCGTGATGTAATGCCGAACGCGATCACCCAAGCGTCGTACGACGGCTGCCGTGTAGTCTGCAAACCAGCCGGCGCTATCGGGGTTGAGCCAGCCGCCGCGGTAATAAAGCTCCAGCGGGAAGTCCCAATGAAAGAGTGTGACGAACGGGGTGATCCCACGAGCCAATAGCCGATCGACCAGGCGCTCGTAGAAATCGAGCCCCGCTGAGTTGATGCTCCCTGTACCCGACGGTAAGACGCGAGGCCACGACACGCTGAACCGGTACGCCATGAGACCGAGCTCGCGCATCAGCTCCACGTCGCTGGAGTAGCGTGTGTAGTGGTCGCATGCGACGTCGCCGTTGTGGCCTTCGAAGATGGCGCCGGGTTTCTTGGTGAACATGTCCCATACCGAGGCACCCTTTCCGTCGGTATCGGCTGCCCCTTCGATTTGGTACGCGGCCGCTGCCGCGCCCCACACGAATCCTTTCGGGAAAGCCACTTTGGCCTGGTCGTTCTGCATAGCTTCCAAAGCGCGTGGATAACACAGTCAGAGCGAAAGCGGCCTCGGGAGTTGTGAATCGAGCGATAAGGCCGTGAAGCGCCCGAGCTACACAGGTACGTGAACGATCCTTCACGCCTCGACACGGACCCTTTTGCAGGCCGAGGCGCCGAATGCGGAACAACCGCCTGGGACTCGTGACTGGGAGCGCTGGCACCGGGCTTGCACTGAGCTTGCACCGAGCTTGCACTGAGCTCCACCGCCCAATGCTCCCATCACGATCCGTTTTAGGTTTGTCGCTGCTGGCGCTCGGCTTGGCTACGAGCCCGTGTCGAGCGAGCGAAGACGTCTGTCCCCCGGGCTACTGGTGCAGTGATGAACCAGAGGAACCCGGCTCGACCGAAGCGGCTTCCAAACTCACTCTAGAGCCGCTGCCCGAGACGGCGCCTCGACCACTGCGCCGGCGTCACGCCCTGACGCTGCACGTGACTCAAGCCATGGCACTGAACGACAACGGAGCGACAGCCCCAACACTGACCGGCGTTGGGCTCGGTTTTCGAGTGCGCCCCATGGCCTGGCTCGGCATCGAACCAGCCATCGAGCTGATGCGCGGCTACGACGAGCTGCACGCCCCACACAGCGAGACTGCGCTGGGTACGGACCTCTTGCTGTACCTCAATCCTCGAAATGCCATTCAGGTGTTCGGTGTTGCGGGCGCTCAGCTCGGCGTTGCCCAGCACTCGGAGCATTGGTCGCAAGCCTCGTCTACCTACGTGGGTGCACAACTGGGAGCGGGGCTCGAGTTTCGAGTGACCCACTTGTTATCGTTCAATGTCAACGTGGTTGGCTACACACGCCGAGTTACCGGCGAAGAGCTTAGAAAGCCGTCCACCGGCAGGTCCATTCCCGAGGAATCCAGTGGGCTGGCGTTGCGAGCCAGCGCTGGATTTTACTTCTGAACCCGCTTGCAGAACCTGCTCGCCGCACGTAAAACGAAGCTCATGCAGGATTCGCGGCGGGAGCCATCGCTATTTTGGTGGTGCAGCGCTGCGCTCTTGCTTGGTGCTTGCGGCGGGCGCGTCGAACCGGATCACGATGTTCCAAGCCCCAGCCAAACGACTGCCACGAGCTCACCCGGTTCAGCCTCCGGCAGCACAGGCGGTTTCGATTCGACCCTTCCGCTGGGCGAGTGTGTGGAAGGCTGGTTTCCCTCGCAGGGGGATTGCCCATGGCTGGCCGGCAATGGGCGCTGCTACGCTACGAAAGCCGAGGCGTGCGCTTGCGTGTGTCCACGGGACAGAAGCTCCACCTGTGTGAGCGGCCTACCCGGCGGAGCCGACAGCCGCACTCGTGTGACCTGCAACTGACGGCCGCTGCGGGCAGCCCCATCCAGCATGTGGTACGTTTGGCTTCGTGCCCTTTCGGCTGCTTTTGCCGATTCTAGTCAGCTTGAGCTGCTTTTTAAGCCCCGCAGCAGCAAGCCCCGCAGCAGCAAGCCCAGGCGAGCGCGCGCCCCGGACTGGGATCGAGATCTTCGTGCTCACGTTCGGTCCGGGGGATCACCCCTTCTCGAAGTTTGGCCACAATGCCGTCCTCGTCGTCGACCATCTGCGCGGCATCGACCGCGTCTACAATTTCGGCACGTTCAGCGCCAACTCGCCGACGCTCTTGCTCGACTTCATGCAGGGCAAGCTGATGTACTGGGTGTCCGTCAGCAGGCAGGCATCGACCCTGGCAGCCTACGCGCGGGACAATCGCGACATCGAGGCACAGCGCTTGAATCTGACGCCGTCGGAGACGAAGGCCCTGGTGGAGGCACTGCGGGTGAATGCCCTGCCCGAGAATCGCTTTTACCAGTACGACTACTACCTGGACAATTGTTCGACCAAGGTCCGCGATGTCTTGGACCAGATTTTGGGCGGCCAACTGCAACGGACGAAGCAGAAGCCTGCTCTCTTGTCGTGGCGCGAGCACACCTCGCGGCTGACGGCGAGCAGCCTCTGGGTCAACCTGGGGCTGAACGTTGCGCTCGCCGGTGAAGTCGACCGACCCCGTAGTCGCTGGGATGAGATGTTTCTTCCTTCGGTTTTGCGAGACGAGCTGAGTCAGTTGAACAAGCGCGACGGCACGCCCCTCGTAGTGGAGCAACGGAGTTGGTACCGAGCCAAGCGCCCTCCCCTGCCGAGCGCGCCGCCTCGCTGGAGTCCCTGGCTACTGCTCGCCGGCGTTGCGCTCGGAGCGAGCGCGTTGGGACTGGCTCGCTTGGGAACGCGCCATGCCAGTGCGCGCGGTGCGCTGCTGGTCCTCGCAGCACTTTTGGGGACCTTGGCCGGTGTGTTGGGCTGCATCTTCGCTCTCTTCTGGTTCGCCACGAATCACTCGATCGCCCATGCCAACGAAAATCTGTTGTTGTTTCCGCCGTGGGCGCTCGCCATGCCGGTCGCGATCGCGGTAGCTCAGGTGCGCCAGAGCTGGATCACGGTGGTCAAAAGGCTGAGTCGACTCCTGGCCTTGGGCAGCGCCATCGCGTTGCTGCTGAAAGTGCTGCCGGGATTCGACCAGGACAACTGGATGTTCCTGGCATTCTGTGTCCCGCTATGGGGCATGCTGGCGCTGGCTTTGGACCGCTGGTCACCGGCGCCAGTCCGCGAACCAAAGCTAGACGGCCCGCCGAATGCCCCATCTCTGACCCAAAGTCCACTGGCCTGACATGTCGGCGGGTGCCGCTCCGAGCCGGCTTCAGCACCTACTTGCGGGTGTGGTTGAATAACTCGAGGGGACCCCGCGTCCGTACCGAAGCGCCACAGACCGCAAAGGCACTGGCCTTCGGCAATATTGCGCCGTAGGCTCGGCCGCCATCGAACCTCATTTCAGAGGCGACTTCAGAGGCAAACTGTTTAGGAGGGCTTCCCAATGAAACGATTCTTGGCTTTGAGCATTTGTCTGCTCTCGGGGGCGGCGGTCGCAGGCGCTTGCACCGCCAGCGACGGAGATAGCGACCCGGATAAATCCCCGGCTGCGGGGGGCAGCGGCGGCAAGGGGGCTGGCGGCGGTTCGTCGAGCAGCTCGGGCGGAAATGGGGGTGGCACCAGCAGTAGCGGTGGCAGCGGTGGCAGCGCGTCCGGCGGCTCGGCGGGCAGCTACGGCGATGGTGGTATGGCCGGCGAAATGGGCATGGCCGGTGAAGGCGGTATGGCCGGAGCGCCCGCCGAAGCGTGCATCGGTGACGCAGAAATCCATGACCTGCCCGACTGCGACGAGCTTTCTTACAATCAAGTCGAGTGCTCCGGATTCACCCCTCCAGAACCCCTAGGCGTATCGTACTGCAGGCTCTACGCCGAGCACGGCACCCCCGAAGCCTTTCAAGTGTTGTTCGAATGCCTGGATCAGATCGACGAGTCTGACGATTGCAGCGAAGATCACGATGACGCCGCGCGTGCGTGTCGCGACCAGATGGTCGAGCAGACCTGCCCGAACGCAGCCGTCGATGCGCGCTGCGCCAACCTCGGGTGTGACGAAATTTCAGCCGAGCTCTGCAGCGATTTGCTGTCTTCGCTCACTCCGAGTGGGGGCGATCACGTCGTGAGCTGCATCAACGAGCACACCGGCGACGAGCCAGGTGGAAGCTGGGGTGCGCCCCCCGAACCACCGGAAGAAGGTACCTGCGGCGACATTTTCATGTTCTGCATGTCGGGTACACTGACTCCCAGCGGTTGACCAGCCGAGCCGCGGGGGCCCGGAGCGGTGCGACACTCCGGGCTCGGCGGCTCTGTCCGCTCACTTGTCGCTCAGCGCGGCGACTCCAGGCAGCGTCTTGCCCTCCAACAGCTCGAGCGAAGCGCCTCCACCCGTCGAGACGTGGCTGACCTGATCGGCGATTCCGAACTTTTCGGCAGCCGTCGCAGTGTCACCGCCTCCGATGATGCTCGTAGCGCCTGCCTTGGTGGCTTGCACTACGGCGTTGCCGACGGCCTTCGTGCCTTCGGCGAACGCGTCGAATTCGAACACGCCGACGGGGCCGTTCCAAACGATGGTCTTGGCACGCGCGATCACTTCGGAGAACAGCTTGCGCGACTCGGGACCGGCGTCCAGACCCTGCCAACCGTCAGGAATGCCAGACTGATCGGTGGCGCTGCCAACCTTGGCGTCGGCCCCAAACTTGTCACCCGTCACGTAGTCGACCGGAAAATGCAGTGCCACGCCCTTCTGTTTGGCTTTCTCCAGCAGGCCAGCCACGATCTTGGAACCGGCATCGTCGAACAAGCTCTCACCGATGTTCACGCCGAAGCAGACGCGCTTGAACGTGTAGGCCATTCCGCCACCAATGATCATCTCGTCGACTCGGTCGAGCAGGTTTTCGATCAACTGAATCTTGTCGGCCACTTTCGCGCCACCCAAGATCGCCAAAAATGGCCGCTTCGGGTCGCTCAGTGCCCGACCGAAATAGTCGAGCTCCTTTTGCAACAACAAGCCGGCAGCCCGCTGCGGGTGATTGACACCGACCATCGAAGAATGGGCGCGGTGCGCCGTACCAAAAGCGTCGTTGACGTAAACGTCCCCCAGCTTCGTCAGCGAGGCACGGAACGCTTCGATGGCCTCGGGCGTGGCGCCTTTGCCTTCTTCTTCCGCGTGAAAGCGTAGGTTTTCGAGGAGCACGACCTGTCCGGGGGAGAGATTCGCGCACGCTTTTTCCACCTCCGGGCCCACACAGTCTTCCAGAAACTTCACCTCTCGACCGAGCAGCTCTTCGACCACCCGCGCCACCGGAGCCATCGAAAACTGCGGGTCGGGCTTCCCTTTGGGCCTGCCCAGATGGCTCATCAACACCACGCTCGCACCTTGATTCAGCGCGTGCTCGATAGTCGGCAGCGCTGCGACGATGCGCGCGGAGTTGGTGACCCGCCCGTCCATCATCGGCACGTTGAAGTCCACACGCATCAGGACTCGTTTGCCGGAAAGATCAAGATCGGAAATGCTCAACTTGTTGAAGGTCATGGACTCTTGGCTCCTCTAGGTTCCCTGGGATGACATCC
>CBFGRJ010000357.1:0-7768 GCA_965651135.1 uncultured Myxococcales bacterium | reverse complement strand
GGGGCTCACCTCGGCGCTGAAAGCCGAGGACGCAGAATCCGTTCGAACTCGACCACTGGCGGGGTCTGCGAACTAGAGACCCACGCGCGCTCTGGTCTCGCAGCTCGGC
This sequence comes from uncultured Myxococcales bacterium, assembly GCA_965651135.1. Taxonomy (GTDB): domain Bacteria; phylum Myxococcota_A; class Polyangia; order Polyangiales; family Polyangiaceae; genus JAICQQ01. The sequence continues at coordinate 7,659 of CBFGRJ010000357.1, read as the reverse complement.
CTCATGATCGACGCAGGTATCGCCCGGGCGTGGTGCTTGTGCTCGAGCTCAATCCACGGCTACTTTGCGTGCATGCCACTGGCTCCCATTCATCGGCTGTACTCGAAGCTAACAGGACTGGTTGAAAACAGACTTTGGGTGCGCGTATTGCTCGGCCTGGTGCTGGGGATCGCCACCGGCGTACTGCTCGGTCCCAGTGCTCAACTGATGCCCACGGAGATGGCCCGAGCCGTCACGAGCTGGTTGGCGCTTCCCGGGGATCTGTTCATTCGCTTGGTGCAGATGATCATGATCCCACTGGTCGTTGCATCCGTCATCCAAGGGATCGCGGGCGATGGCGATGGTGATGGCGACCGCGACCGTCTGGCACGTTTGGGGGGAAGCGTCGCACTTTACTTCGTCGGCACGACGGTGGTTGCAGTCGTTGTCGGCATCTCAGCCGCGCTCGTCATTCGGCCAGGCCGAGGCAGCTCGCTCTCGGTGGCGCCCGAGCAGGTCCCAGCGGCGCCGCCGGAGACGTCGGCCGCCGACGTTCCCTCCCTGATTTCAGGGCTCCTTCCCGCCAACCCCCTCGCCTCCGTCCTGGCGGGAGAGATGCTGAGTATCGTCATTTTTGCGGTCATCGTCGGCGCGGCCCTCGTCTCGATGACCCGCGAGCGGGCCGAGCCTGTCCTGAGCCTGCTGTTCTCGGTTCAGGAGATCTGCATGACCGTAACGAGGTGGGCGATGCGCCTGGCTCCTTTTGCGGTCTTCGGGCTCATGGCCCGCACGACCGCGACAGCGGGCTTGGCCGCCATCACGGCGCTCGGCCTCTACGTGTTGACCGTTCTTGTCGCTTTGGCCGTCTTGCTCACGCTCTACGCGGTGCTGGTAGCGGGGGGCACGTCGATCGGCGTCAGGCGTTTCTTCCGCGCCGCCAGTGACGTGCTGCTCCTCGCGTTTTCGGTAGCCAGTTCTGCGGCAGTCATGCCGCTGACCATGAAGACCGCGGAAGAGCGCCTCGACGTGCCGCCCGATGTATCTCGATTCGTGGTGCCAGTCGGCGCCATCATGAACATGAACGGCACAGCGGCGTATCAAGCTGTGGCGACGGTGTTCCTGTCGCAGGTTTATGGTCTCGAAATGAGCCTTCCGGCGCTTGGCCTCGTCGTCGTGACCACGGTGGCCGCCTCGATTGGAACACCGTCGGCGCCGGGGGCAGGCATCATCATCCTCTCGACGGTGTTGGCCAGCGCTGGCATTCCGGTGGAAGGTATTGCGATCATCCTCGGAGTCGACCACCTGCTCGGAATGTGCCGGACAAGCGTGAATGTCGCCGGAGATCTCACGGCGTGCGCCGTCTTCGCGGGGCGAAGCGCTGCGGGGCCCTCAGAGGTTGCGCCTGCTCGCTCGGAGCCCGCCGAGTGATCGCGCCGGGCACCGGGAGGCATTGCTGCGGCGTTCAAGCCGAGGCGGCTCTGGCGACCAGGCGGTCCTCCAGCACGCTGACCAGGTCGTGCACACTGACGGGCTTGAGCAGGTGATAGTCGAACCCTGCTTCTGCGGCACGGCGCTTGTCTTGGGGTTGGCCGTACCCGGTGGCAGCAACCAAGATGGGCGCTTGGCCGTGCTCGGCGCGCAGTCGGCGCGCCAGCTCGTAGCCGTCGATCACGGGCATGCTCAAATCGAGCACCGCTGCTTGGGGGTCGAAGCTCCGCCAGGCCAGCAGGGCGGAACGCGCGTCGTGTGCCACGATGGTCGAAAAGCCCTCCAGCGAAAGGGCCTCCGAGAGCAGCTGAGCCATTTCTACGTTGTCGTCGACTACCAGCACGCGCAGCCCCAAACGTTCGGTCGCTGGGGTGATGCGCCGAGTTGCCCGCCGGGGTGCCGGCCGAGAGAGCTGCTCCACCGGAGCTACCGTAGGCAGCTCGACGATGAAGCGCGAGCCGCGGCCCTCGCCATCGCTGTCGACGGAAACGCTACCGTCGTGGCGTTCGACCAGGCTTTTTACTATCGCCAAGCCAAGCCCCAGGCCCCCTCGTGCTGCGTCGTGCTTGCCGTTGGTTTGCACGAACGGTTCGAAGATCGTCGCTAGGTGCTGTCGCGCGATGCCTCGCCCGTTGTCGCGTACCGTGACGCGCACGCGTTCGGGTGCGCGCTCGACGAGCACCTCGATGCGACCCTCGGGCGTGGTGAACTTGGCAGCGTTGGTCAGGAGGTTCCCGAACACTTGCGCGAGCCGCACCGGATCGCCTTGCAGCGTCACACCTTCTGCAGCTTCGACCGATAGCGTGTGGCGCTGCTGTGAGATCAGCGGGTTTGCCAGCTCGACCGCCCGCTCGAGCACCGCGTTGAGTGGGACCTGCTCGCGCCTGAGCTCGATGTGGCCGCGCGTCACTCGTGAGATGTCGAGCAGATCGTCCACCAGGCGTGCCAAGTGACGCGCCTGACGCTCGATCACCTTCCGCTCGTGGGCCGCGGCGGGATGACGTGAGAGCAGCTCGACTGCGGTGATGATCGGAGCCAAGGGATTACGCAGCTCGTGACCCAGCATGGCCAAGAACTCGTCTTTGCGCTGCGCGCTTTCGAGGACTTTGGCGCTCTCCAGCGTCGTACCCACCAGGTTGGCGGCGCTGCGGATCAAGACTCGGTCCGTTTCCGGATCGAGGGGTTTGCGGCGGCCCGCCACCAAGCGCCCCGCTTCGCTGCCAATGGGCAGCTGAACCGCTTGACACCACAGCTGCCCAAAGCCCGGTATCATCGAGGCAGCGGGCGCATCGACGGCGCTACTGAGCGCGACGTTCAAGGTATTCAGCTCGGCTTCGGTGAGCTCGCGACCGGCCAGTCGCGCCCGCTCTCTGGGCGGGGAGCCGGGCAGCGTTACAAGGACGAGCTCGCAATCGAGCGCCGTAGGTAGAGCATCCATCACCACTTCCAGCGCCTCGTCCGGCGAGCGCCCCACGCACATGGAAGGCAATGCGTTGAGCGCGGCCAGATCGCGGATGCAGCGGTGGAGGCGGCCCATGGGGCTCTCCGAGCTGGGGGGCGCTCGCTCCGTCATGCTCAGTTTGTCGCGTGCCGCTGCCGCAATTCGACCAGCAGCTCTTTCGCTGGTGTATAGAATGGGTTTTCGTGGAGCACGCCATTCATGACCGTCAGAGGGTGCGCACGTAACAAATCCATCATCAGCGATCCGGTCATCTTGCGGACGTCGTAGACGCACACCGTCGGTATCTTGCCACGGTTGAGGACGTCGTTGACGCTGGCCTCGTAGGTGACCAGCTGTTCGATGCCGGGTGGTGACGACAAGATCCAGCCCATTTGCCCAACCAGCCGCATCCGTGGTTTGCCGCTCCGAGCGTGCTGGCGGAGCATTTCGTCGAGCGAGCGGATCATGCGGTCTTGATCGAACGAGCCACCTTCGAGATGGGCTTCGTTCCAAGTCTTGACTTCCAATAGCTCGGGCGTCGGCGAGCGCGAAGCAAGACGGGCCTCATGCTGCGCTCGCTTCTCGGGATCGACGATGTACACCGCCTTCTCGCCGCGGCACATGCCTTCGACGAGGAATGGATCGATGACCGCTTGTTCTTCTCGTGAGCCCATCACGAAGGCGCAAGCGTGGTAGTGGTCGCGAAACGAGGAGTGGGCGAGCGGCGTCATGGTAGGGCAGAGTAACACTTGCTGCGCCTCGAGGCCGCAAGTTACGGGAGAGGAACGAGGCTCGCTTGCCGTGTCGATCGCGCTTGGTGCGTTTTGCCTCATGAGGCGCGCTTGTCTGGATTGGTTTGTCTTGAGTGCTTAGGGTCGATGCGGCTTGGTGGGTCGAGCCGCTGGCAAGAGCAACGATCGCTGCAGCCGAACCTTACCGAGGGCGGCGCCTCCTAGCTCGATGGTTTTGCGGCGACTCGGTTCGACTTCGAACCCTAACTTTGCGTAGAAAGCCCGCGCAGCGTGATTCCGTTCCAAGACCCACAAGGTGACGTGCTCGTACTTTCGAGCGCGCAGTTCGCGGGCAGCGTGAGCCCAAAGCGCCCGACCGACTCCTTGGCCGTAGTGATGAGGGTCGACGTAGATCGCCCAGAGCTCGCCCGTGTTTGCCCCCGCGTCATCGTCGCGGCTGTTTCCGATATTGATCCAACCACGGAGCGCGTCACCATCGGTGGCTACCCAAATGTCGGCGGCCTGTTCGCTCAGCGAGGCTTGCCAATGGTGCACTTGAGCTTCGATGGAGAGTGCATCGAGGTATGTTTCGGGCACGATTCCGCGATAGGCGGTTTGCCAGGACGACACGTGGATCGCGGCGATAGCGCGCGCATCGTCGATGGTTGCCGAACGGATCGTCCACCGAGAGTCCAACCTGGGTGGACTTTAACGTTTTCGGGGTCGCGCGCCATCCTGAAAGTAGGCGAGGGGGTGTCCGTCCGAATCGCGGAATTCGAAAGCCCAGCCTCCTGGTGCCTCGGTAACGGGTGTGAGCAGCTGGACGCCGCGTGCAGCCAAAGCCTCGGCGACCGTGTCGATCCCGCCGTCGTCGAGGCCGAACACGATTTGCGGTGAGGTGCCGCGTATGGCTTCCCCCTCGAAAAACAACAGCTCGGTACCGCTCGGCAGCTTGCAGACGAGACAATCTTCGGTTCGGTCGAGCTCGAGCCCGACCGTCTCGGTGCAAAAGTGCGCGGAATCGTGACTATGCCGGTTGCTTCGAGGATCACTCGCGTGGCAGTGTTCTCGAATGGAAACGTTGTCGCTCAAGGATGGCGCCGAGTCGTTCGACGTCACGCTGGTGAAGGTCGCGTATCCGAGTCGCGTCGTGCTCTTTGCGGTGGGGGGTGGAGGTGATCCAAGGCGTCACCTGCCGCTCTTGATGGCTCTGGCCGAGCGCGGCTGCAGCGTGGTCGCGCCGCACTTCGAGCGGCTTTCGTCGCCGCGCGTGACGCCGGACGAGTTGCTCTTGCGCACGCGCAGGCTTCGGCTTGCCTTGGATGCCGTACGGCCTTCGGAGCTTTTGGTGGCCGGCGTGGGTCACTCCATCGGCGCGACGGCCCTATTGGCGCTTGCCGGCGGCCAGGTCTGGATGCGGCCGGGCGAGAGGCTCGATTCACAGACCGACGACCGGCTCGCCCGGTTGGTGCTGTTGTGTCCAGCGACCGGGTTCTTTCGGGCGCCGGGAGCACTCGATGCGGTGCGTACCCCGACCTTGGCGTGGGCCGGAACCGCTGACGCCATCACTCCGCCGGAGCAGGTCGAGCTGCTGGAGCGCGAGCTCGGCGGCCGTGTGGCGGTCGAGGTCCGCGTGGCGGCCGGCGCTGGGCATTTTTCGTTCATGCATACACCGCCGCCGCACACGACGGAGCCACTCGAGAATCGAGAGGCGTTCCTCGCCGAGCTGGCCTCGGAGGTGTGTCGATTCGTGACCCGCTGAGTCGCGCCTACGCGATCGCCTCGGCGGTTTCATCCGTTTCGTCGACGACCCGCACGTCCATCTCCAGCGTGCCTCCGAGGATTGCCGTATAGCGCCGGCACTCCTCGATCGCTTGGTCCATGCCGGAGAGCTCCAAGATCGCGAAGCCGCCGAGTAATTCCTTGGATTCGGCGAAGGGGCCGTCGATGATCGTGAGCTGGTTTTTGTCGAAGCGCAGGCGCTTTCCTTGCGAGCTCGGTGTGAGCCGCACCGAGCGAATGAGCACACCCGCTTTGGTCATCTCGGTCTTCAGGCGGGAGAGCGCCGCTTTCTGCTGCGGGCTGCGGCCGCCGGCTTCGGTGGCCTGATCGGCTTTTTCGATGAGCAGCATCTGCAGGGGCGGGTTTTCTGGCGGCGGCATCAGGCCGATGTCCCAGGGCTCGTTGACTTTGCCGAGCTCGAGCTCACCGTCCCCTAAGATCTTGCCGTAGCGTTCGGCCCAGCCAATGGCCTCCTCGCGGGTTTGGACCTTGAGCAGCAGGGTTGCCGCGGGCAGTTCATGGTCTCCGCGATAAGGGCCGCGCTTGGTCGTGCATTGCCCATTGCGGAACACCAAGCGGGTGCGTGTCTTGCTTGCGCCAAGGCCCGCGCCGTCGATGAACCGACCGGCTTTGGCATGCTCGCCGATGTATTCGCCCATCTTGTGGACGAGCTCGATGGGGGGCAGCTCGCCCGCTTCGGTGTGGGGATCGTTCTTGTGCATCATCATGAAACGCATGGTCGACACTCCTAATCGTGGGGTGAGGGAAAGCAAACGGGCACCGACCAGCGCCCGTTCATGAACCTCGACGAACGACTCGAGGGCCCATCGACGAGTCAGGCGTTTCTTTTTGTAACTAACTGAAATGTCTTGACAAAAGTTCAGGAATCGCAGCTCAGTCGCAGTCGACGATGGTGAGCTCGTAGCTGAACGGGCTCTCCACACCGGTGACATTGACCGAATAGGTCTGCCCAGCCTCCACGTCCCAGCCGCTGGGGACGATGCGAACCGCCGTGGTGGAGCCGTAGTTGCCGGAGAGTGGCGTCACGTTGACATCGAGCTCGGTGCCGCCGGCGCTGACGGTGACCTCAGCGTCCCTCACATCCATGGCTTCGCTTTGAATCGACCAGCCCGTCTCGCTGTACGAGCTGAACCGGGAAGCGTAAGCCTGGATGGGGAAGGCGCCGGCGGGAGGCCATGCGACCCAGTCTTTGCCAGCGTCGCCAGTGCCTCCGATGTTTTGCATGCACGAAGCCCCATTGCTGCCCGTCGAGCCGAGACCGATCGGACCTAACCAGTTGGCGAGAATGATGCGCCGATGTCCGTGCGTGGACTCGTTGCCGGTATCGAGCATGTACAAATCGACGCTCATCACCCCTGGACCGCCAGAAATATTACTGGTTCTGGCGCCCTGCGCCCCAAGCTCGGTGTAACAGGTCCAGGTCTCTGGCGGCTCGTGCGAGAGATCGTCGTTGGCGTCCATCATCAGGGCGCAGGCTTGAGCCTGTTGATTGCGCTCGGGTGAAGTCTCGACCGGTGGCAGATCGGCGAGCCAGCGGTATAGGTTGAAGAGCCTGAGGGCGTTGGCCCGGCCATTGGCGGAAATGTCCCCGGGATCGCAGCCATTGACGCTGCCACTCCAGGTGCCTTCGTCCATGTCGGCGCGATCGGCGTTCCAACGAGCGCACACGGCGTCGGGTGATCGATCGCCATGATTCGGGACCGCCCCGGTGCCGCCGGCTCCGGTCGTGATACCGCTCGTCTCGGTGTCCGTGCTCGAAGCTCCGCCCATGCTCGACACTCCACCGGTGCCCGTGCCTGTCGTGTCGGCGCCCGAGGTGGTGTTCACGAGGCCTCCCATGCCCATGGCCGACCCGCCGACACTCGTGTCCGTTCCAGTCGCATTCGAGGTCGCGGTCGTGTTCGCGTTACCGCCCGTGCTACTCGCGGTCGCTCCAGACGTGAGGGTATTAGTGACGGTGCCGGAGTCAGCGGTCGAGCCCTGCTGAGTAGCGGTGCCCGCCTCGTCGCTCGAGCAAGCGAAGCTGATCGTGCCGATTCCGATGCCTAGGGCGACACGAGGAAGTCTGGGTCGGGGCATGTGCAAGATTCCAGTGAACGTGGTCCGACGGCGGGACGATCGCTCGTCAAATCATGGATGTCCGATGCCGCTGCCGTCCATGGCGCGACCTGGCTACGAGCATGCGTCGTCTGGGCGTGCACAGTTGTATCGGAAAGC
>CBFGRJ010000356.1:0-7783 GCA_965651135.1 uncultured Myxococcales bacterium | reverse complement strand
TCCCATCGTGGTGCCCATGGTCGTGTCGTTCCCGGTGGTGCCGGTCGACGTGGAGTTCGTTACCGACGTCACGGCACTACTGCTGCTTACCGAGCTGGCGGTGCTGCTCACGCTCCCAGAGGTAGCCGGCCCCCCTGTGCTGCTCATGGTGCCTCCAACGGCAGTGCTGGTGGCGGTGGCGCCTGTGTTGTTGGCCGGCGGATCGCTCCCGTCGCTGCAAGCAGCGAACCCGAGACCGGTCAGTAGGGGTAGGACCGAAGCATTGCGGAAGTTGTTTTTGCGCATGGTAAGAGCCATTTCTATTGCTCGCATGGTGAAACGACGCGGGTTTCGAGGGGAGGGGTGATAATTCGCCCCCCTCGGCGGTAGGAATTTGCTCGTATGGCGGTGCACACTTTGCGGGAGCATCAACCCGTTGGCGCAAGCTGCGGGGACACGCTTTGGGTGGTGCTCTTCGTTGTCATTCTCCAAGCCAGCAGATTCCCGGCCCTTCGAATTGTGATCGTTCACAAAACGAGAAATGAGTCAAGTTCGCGAAAAGAATGCTGTGCAAACGCTGGCATGTTTCCCAGCGCGGAGGCAGCCCCGAACGCGGTGCTGTCGAAAGCGTGAAGACTCAGTGATTCTTGATCAGAAGTTCGGGCGCGCATTCCCCTCGATACGCACGACACCCGGTGCGATGTTCGGTTTGGGGTCGTGCCGTAGACCGAGCGCGAAACGCGAGAGCCGCCAAAACAAGCTGCGCCGCAGCGAACTGCACCCATGGAGAAGCCTGGGAACAGCGATTTGAAATTCAATGCTGTTTGTTTTTTTCGCCTTTGGCGCTTCTGGGGTGCATGAGAAAGGTCTCACTAAACCCAAGCGGTCCTTGATTGTGTATCCCCCCTTTCGACGCGCACAACCGCCGGTCGGTCGGGCCCCGACCACTTCCAGCAACGGGTGTCGAAAACCCGTCGTGAGAGCAGGGCGCGAGCTCGTTCAGGCCGGTCCCGACTGTTCAAGGGACAGTGCAATCCTTGAGCCTGGGCGTTGAACGCAATGCCCTTCTTTGTGTTGGCTGTACGAGAGGCGAGCGAACCCCGCCGAATCGAATGGCCTTTCTACCGCACCGTGCGGACCTCTCAAAATGTGCTCGAGGGGAACCGCGTGTCGTTGGACGTGCGCCTGCAAACACCAACGGGGGCCAAATCAGCACGATTCGCAATCCATGCTAAAGCAGATCGACTCGAAATCATGCGCAGATCGCTCCGTCTCTTTCCAGTGTTGGCTTTCTTTTCATGGGTCGGTTGCAGCGATGGTTCTGCCAACGATTCACCGGGCAACGCGGCCGGATCGCCGACGGACGCGGCCGCCAGCAGCGGTTCCACCACCGGTGGGTTGACCGGTGCGTCCGGCACTACCAGCGGAAACGACTCCACCTCGTCGACGAGTGGCTCCACGGCGACCACTGGATTCGGCAATACAAGCGAAGCCAATACCGGCGCGAGCAATACCAGCGGGGCTAATACCGGCGGCGGCAACACGAGCGGCCCCGCCAATGCCACCGGTGCGGGGGCGACCAATGGTTCTGGTGGCTCGGGCGGTAGCGGCACGACGACGGATTCGGGAGGCACCACCGGCTCCGGAGGCACGAGCGGCGACGGCGGCGACTGCCAATTCGAGCCCGGGCTGAATCCCAATCGCGTCTGCATCAAGGGGAAGAAGTACTATCTCAACGGCATCAACGTAGCGTGGGATCAGTGGACCTATGACCTCACCAACTACGATGCCGACAATTTCCAGGCGATGTTCTCCAGCTTGGCAGCCGCGGGCGGCAACTCCGTTCGTTGGTGGTGGTTCATCGACGGAGAAAATCAACTCACGTTCTCCGGCAATCGGGTAGGGCCACTCGCTCAGAGCATCTTCGACAACCTCGATGCCGCATTCGACGCGGCCGCCGCTCACGGTATCTTGATCATGCCGGTACTCCTCTCGTTCGATATCGAGGGGCCCGGGCGCGAGTTCTTGATGACCGACGACGATGCAATCGATGCTTTCGTCACCAACGTCGTTACCCCTCTGGTAGAGCGCTACAACGACCACCCCGGGCTCGGCCTTTGGGAAATCATGAACGAAGGCGACTGGCTCCTGTCCGACGAAGGCGGGTCCGTATCGATCGCGGACTATCAGCGCTTCCACGGCAAGGTGGCAGCCGGAATTCATGCCGCCGACGCCGATGCTCTGGTCACGACCGGCTCCGCAAGCTTCAAGTACCTCGAGCCGAGCAACAACATCCTTTCGGATGACGCTCTGCAGGCCGCTGCGGACGGCGATCCCCTCGCCTACCTCGACGTTTACCAAATCCACTACTACGGATGGATGCACGGCGACGGCTGGTCCTACGAACCGTGGATTCGCACGAGCACCGAGTGGCAAGACGACGGCAAGCCGATTCTGATTGGCGAATTCCCGTGTATCGGGGAACAAGGCCGCTGGACCACCATGCAGATGCACGTCGAGTCGGTCAACCAGGGCTACGCAGGCACCTTCTGCTGGGCATACTTCGACAATCGTGCCGATAGCGAGGGCACGTGGGACGACGCGCGCAGCGCCGTGCAAGCCATAGCCGAGCAGATCCCAGAGGCCATCACGGGGGAGTGAACCCTCTCACCCTGCGTCACAGCGGCGGTGTGAAGCTCGCTCAGGAGAACTGCAGCTTCCGCGCGAAGTCGGCGGGGTTACTGGCCGCTTGGACCGCCACCGCACGAGTGATTGCGCCCGCCTCGAAAAGCTCGGCGAGGTGCTGATCGAAGGATTGCATGCCGTATTGCTCGCGCCCACTTTCGATGAGCTCTTTGATCGAGCCCTGCATCCTTTGAGCAATGACTTCCCGGATGTGCCCCGTGCAAATCATTACTTCTACGGCGAGCACCATGCCTTTGCCCTTGGCTCGCGGCAGCAAGCGCTGCGAAAGGGTGGCTCGCAAGTTCTCGGCGAGCCTGACGCGTGCGTTGCGCTGTTCCTCGGCGGGAAATGTGCTGACGATGCGATCGATGGTATGGGCGGCGTCGGTGGTATGCACGGTAGAAAACACCATGTGTCCGGTCTCTGCGGCTTTGAGCGCGATATCCATGGACTCACTGTCCCGCATTTCTCCCACCAGAATCACGTCAGGGTCCTGACGCAGGGCCGACCGCAGCCCCATGACATAGCTGCGTGTGTCGATGCCGATCTCACGTTGCGAAATGGAGCTGTTCTGGCTCTTGTGTAAGAACTCGATGGGGTCTTCGATAGTCAAAATGTGCGCCGTCCTGGTCTCGTTGATGCGGCGAATGATGGCTGCCAGCGTGGTCGATTTTCCAGAACCCGTGGCGCCGGTAACCAGCACGAGCCCACGCTCGAACTCGACGATGCGTTGCACGGTATCCGGCAGACCCAGCTCGTCGAGCGCAGGGATCTCACTCGGAATGATGCGCATCACGATCGCGAGTGAACCCCGCTGGCGATAAATGTTGGCCCGAAAGCGCCCCACCCCCGAGAGCGAATAGCTGACATCGAACTCCTGGAGCTCTTCGAACCGCTCCTGACGCAGTTGACGCCCGCCCACCAGCCGCGCAATCGCGTCGGTATCCGCTGCCGTGAGCACGTTGGTCTTGAGCGGCAGTATCTTGCGGTTGACTCGGCACATGGGAGGCGTGCCGGGCCGAAAGTGGATGTCACTAGCGCCATGCTTTGCCGCGGCCGCCAACAGCGTATGGAAATGCTCGCTTTCCACGCTTGGAGCATAGACGGCTCAACGCCCGTTGGCCACCGGTTGTGGCAACCAACCCGATGCGACTGTTCGATGAACAGGCCAATGCCGGGTCATTCTGACAACCGACCAAGACCTCTTGGAACTTGGGCTTGGGGATCACGGGACCACGGTCAAGACCTTCGAGCCCCGCAGCTTTGCCGCCCCTGATACGTAGCCGACGCCCCCCTCGTGCGTGAGCACGTACGCCACGACCTTTTCGTCACGATCGAACTCAGGGGGCGGGATGTCGCGTCCAGAGAAGATCTTTTGCTGCCAATACGCTTTGACCGCAGCAACGGAGCGACCCAGAACTTGCTCGCTGAACTCACGACGCACACTGGACTCCGCCACCAGATCGGCAGGATGGATCACCGTGCCATGAGGCCAATGTTTGGTCTTTTTGAGGAAGGCGTCTCGAAGAGTCATGCGCTTGACGCTGCTGGCCGGGTTGCGCGGATGAACGATGAGGCGATAGGTAGCGGGTTGCTCGGCTGCCACCCCGGGCGTCAAAGCGGCCAAGACAATCAAAAGCGCAGCACTGAGGGAACGCGATTTCATTCCTTGCCTCGACTCAGAAATGCCCCGTGGTTTTCAAGAAGAAGGCCGCCCAGTGCTTACGAGCTTCGGACAGATCGGGAGCGTTCACACGCAGCGGATTCAGCAGACCCGCCGTACCGACCATGTAATGTCCCTCGGCCTTGACCAACCAGTGCGGGTTGATGTCGAAGCGGAGGGTAGCCGCTGCATCGTGCTGCACGTTCTCCTTCCCCTCGCGATTTTCGATATCTGGAAAGAACAGCGAATAGTAGACGCTGGGCTGCAAGCGCGGAGTTAGACGATACCCCGCCATCACGTACGCGCGTTCGCTGACGTTCTCGATGGCCGGCGAAATTACGGCGTTGTTGCTGTGTTGGTCCGCATACCAGCGGCTGTACTCCGCCGTCAGCGCCGCGGCCCCCTCAGCGTACTCCACAGAGCCGACCCACAGCAGCGAGCGATTCTCGATCAGAATCGGCTGTATCTGCGGCACGAACGCAGTAGTGTCCAGATGCACGATCTGAGCGCTGCCTGCCATGCGCAGACCGTCGAGAGGCGTCTCCCACAACAGGCGGCCGCCAGCGGCAAAAGGCACTCGAATATCGAGGTCGATTGGGGAGCCTGGCGGGACCAAGCTCTCGGCATCCATGAAAATGGTGCCGCCCCAAAGATTGTACTCCACCGTGCCTATGGGCTCGGAACGCGCAAAACCGTAAACCTCGAAGCCGGTTTGTGCGAACAGCATCTCGCGGCCCTGACTCGGATACACCGATTGCGGCAGCAGTACGGGCACGCGAGCCGAATCGATGTCCTGAATCTCGTTGTACAAGCCATAAGGAATTTTCAGCCGGCCGGCACGGAAGCCCATCCAATCCTGCCACCGGTAATCCAAATAAAACCAGTCGAACGCTGCCTTGTAGTCCCCGCTCGGCCCGAAGATATTGGCGAAGATCTGCACACCGGTGCGTAGCGTGCTGGTCAATGGCTGGGTAAAGTTGATGCCGACTTCGGAAAACTCGAAGCTGCCGTCAGTGCTGTCGTCGACGATGTAGTCGTTGTGCAGCGTAAGAATGAAACCCTGGCTCACGAAGCCGTGAACCTGAAAAGAGTCGTGCGCGTCTCCAGCGTCACTCTCGGAAGCTCGAACGGTGCTCGTGACGGTCAGTACCAAGACCGCCAATGCGACGACCAGTGCGCTCGAGGCACGTCGTACCAAGGCTTTTCGAACGGATCGGCCTACTGGTCCAGTCCAAACCATCGAGTCCCCTCTGGCCGACGACCTCCTCAGGTTCGGCGATTGGTGCGCGTGGGCACGCTTCGGCTGGCGAGCATCATCCGCAGCCCACGAGATTGCAACCCGATTGTCGCAATCGGAAACGTGCGTCTTGCTTCTCACAGCGGCCGTTGGGCCTGCGCTTCGCTGGCTCCGGCAATCCCCCAAAACTCGTGTCTCTACAAGCCGTCCGATCCTGCGAGACGAGGCGTCGCATCGGGCTTCCTACCGGCCCCTTCGGACCTTCTGGGATCGCGCCTGGAAAAATCGACGAGGCGTGAACCCCGTTAGGACGTCAGTCCCGCCGAGTGGGTGGCTTTGAGCCGCAATGGCGCTTCAAGCGCGTGGGTCAACGCAGTTGGCATGTGCCCAACGTGGACTGAATTTGACCGCTCGGCTCCGAGCTTTGTCTGCCTGGGAACGCGTTCTCTGCCTGGGAGGCGCGCTCTCGTTTACAAACCATCACGATGGCCCAATTGAGAACGTTCACATTCGCTAAAATGGCATCCCATCGCGGGTCGTTGGCAGGGGTCAGCGCGCTGGGCCTGATCACTGCGCTGGCTTGCAGCAGCTCACAAGACAACGGGTACCCGCAGGTGGGTTCCGGCTCTGCCACGAGCGCGATGGGAGCCGCCACGTCCGGCGCCGCCACGGGCGCCCCCGCATCAGGCCCCGCCTCCGCGGCGTCCGGCGTCGGTGGGACCGGAATCATCGATCTTTCGAGTGCGGTCGACGGTACCAGCACGACCGGCGTGAATCCAGGACCGGTCACGTCGTGCACGCCCGAACCGGACGCCATGGGCTGCGTCGGGCAAAATTTCGAAGCCGAAGGTCTCACGCTGGATATCTACGTGATGTTCGACCTCTCCTGCTCGATGAGCTGCTCGGTGGATCGGTCGGGGTGCTGCCGCGAAAGCAACAATCCTGATCCGTTAGAAGCCTGGCGCATTCAACCGGTGCGCGAGGCCATGCGTGCATTCTTGCAAGACCCCGCCAGCGCCGGTATCGGCGTGGGTCTCGGCTATTTCGGCGATAACCCCGTAGCTCAAAACGATGATCCCCAAGTCTGCTCGTTGGAGAACTACACGGACGCCGCGGTGGGGATTCAGCAGCTACCCGGAGCCGCCGCACAACTCATCACCGAGCTCGACGCTGCGGAGCCACAAGGCGGCACGCCCACACACCTCGGGCTCAACGGCGCATGCGAATACGTCACCAACTGGAAGGCAGCGAACCCGACACACAAGGTCGTCATTCTATTGGTGACGGATGGCATTCCTGAAGCCTCTTGCGACGCCAATATCCAGCTAGCCACCGAGGCAGCCGAACAGTGTTACGCCGAAGGTGCGGGCTTCGAAACCTACGTGCTCGGCGTGGTGGCCAACAACAGCAACTCCTTGGACCAGTTGAACCAGATCGCCCAAGCAGGAGGCACCGAGCAAGCCTACCTTACCGACGCTGCCGACGTTTCCGCCTCGGTGCTCGCAGCATTGAATGCCATTCGTGCCGACGCCGCCATTCCCTGCGATCTGCAGATCCCACCACCTCCTCCAGGCGAAGATCTGAACCCTGCACTGGTCAACGTCGGCGTCTGCGATCCCCAAGGACAAATCGTGAGCACGCCCTACGTGGAGTCACAAGCTGGGTGCGGGACCAATCAAGGATGGTATTACGACAACCCCACGAGCCCACAGCAAATTCGCCTGTGTAACGCAACCTGCGAGACAGTGAATGCTGCCGGGTCGACGCTCTTCTTCAACGTCGGCTGCATGCGCAACACCGACATTTACTAAAAAGCCACGCTTCAGGTCGGCGGCGAGAGCTCCGTGACCGTGGCCGAGTCGGTGACGGTGACGGTGACGGTGACGGTGACGGCCTCCGAAACCCGTGGCGGCGAGCTCGAACCCCGGGAAGGGGTATCGAAGCGTTAAGGTAAGTCAGTGTTGGTAGGAAAGAAACTCGCCCCCGGCTGCCCTCCCGCCCGCGCTCGCCCACGCGCTGCCCACGCGCCCGTGTTGGGCCCGGTCCGCTCGTTGTGCACTCGACACGAGGGGGCACCGGAATCAAAAGCTGGATCCGGTTTCGGATTTGCGCCCCTATGACGCCAAATCCGATTCCTGATCGACGATCCACACAGCGGCATGCCCGCGCGCTGGCGTTTCATCCGGTGCAGGTCGGGCGCAGCGCCGACGACACAGCCC
>CBFGRJ010000355.1:0-7805 GCA_965651135.1 uncultured Myxococcales bacterium | reverse complement strand
CGGCGCGCAGCGCCGAGGCTTCGAGCGTGAGCTCGAGCGTGCTCTGCCCCGTCGGTACCAAATTCAGCACCCGGCCGCCCGAGGCACAGGCCACCGCTGAGTGGGCCGGTATGGCATAGCCGCCCGCGACATTCAGTGGTGGCCACTCGGCCTCGGCTTCGAACGACAGCGTGCTGTCCAGCGCCACCTCGAGAGGCGTGATGCGCGGTCCAGGGTCTAAGGACCAAGGCGCAAATTCGTAGCGGTATGCGGGAGGTCGACCCAGGTTCTCCCAGAGCACTCGATCGTGTGAGTCGCCCCGAAAACGCGCGATGACACTGCTTCGGGTGGCGTCTAGGGCGCTCGGATCGAACCCTAGATTGAAGCCGTGATCGGTGTTAACCAGCACCAGGCCGGCCTTGACGCCATGCTTTTCCAACGCGCTGCTCGCAAACATCGGCGCGCCGCCGTCGCGCATCGCGAGTGCACGGTGGGCGTGGCTGGCGTGAAAGGCAAAGCCCGCCAGAGCCAGGGGCAACGCCAACCGAAACCCACCTAGCTGGCTCAGGCCCCAGGCCATGAGCACGTGCTCGAGCGGCAGAACATCTGCGTAGAAGCGTGCTCCCCCGCCAGGATAGCTGCCGTTGAAGTAAAACGGCGCATAGGCCACGATGATTCCGAGCGCTGCCGCTCCGAGCAGTCGCACCGGTGGGCGCAGGCGACCCTTGAACACCGCGTAGGGAAGCACGAGCCATAGGGGTTCGAGATTGGCGAGATCCAGCATGTGCCACGACAGCCGATGCAATGACGTGGTCAGCGCCTGCCAGAGGCCAAAGCCTTGGCTCAGGGTGCTCTTGACGACATCCCCGTGTTCGTGGACACAGCCGACGGAATCGCCGAACCCGTACTTGAAGCAGCCGGGGGGGCCATCGGCGAGCGCATAGTAGTGCATTTGCGTCGACCCGAACCAGTTGCCGGTGGCCACGTACTGGTGATACGCAAGCAGTCCGAGGCCAGGCAGCAACGCTGCCGAGAAGACCAACGAGCGCCGGGAGAATCCGAGCCAGTAGAAGGCGAGCATCAACCCCAGTGCGCCGGTTACCGGTCGCGTGGCGATCAACCAGCCCGCCGCCAACCCTCCCGCCAAGGTCCACCGCCACCCGCGATGGGTGAGGGCCAACAGAGAAGAGCTCAGCAGCAAGGCTGCCCACGCGTGGGCCATCGTGTCAGCCGTGTGGTAGCGCAGGGCTGCGCACAGCGTGCTGAGTGCCGCCGCGCCCAAGGCGACGCGTTCGTCTCGAAACATGCGGCGGCCCAAGAAGTAGGTGACCAGCACCAGTCCAAACGCCAGTAGGGGCCCGATCCACATGGGCTTGCCCATCAGAAACCCCAAGGCCAGCACGAGGGGGTAGCCCGGCGGGAAGATGACGCTGAGTCTGCTTTCACCTAGGGGGCTCGTCAGAAATCGGCCTCGAAACGAGCCTGAGGGAATGGGCGGCTCGAAGCTGAAGGCGCCGTGCGCGAGGGTGCGTGCCTCCAAAAAGTAGCTGGTCGCGTCGATGATCCTGGGTCCGCCTCCGAGATAGCCATGGATGTAAGCTAAAGAGAGACCTGAGGCGCCCATGGCCAAGAGAAGAGCCGTGAACAGCGGCTTTCGGAGCGCCCGCTGCTTGCCGAATCGCCAAGCAAAGAACGTGGCGGGCGCGAGCGCCAGCGAACCCCACGCCGCTGCGTCAGCCGGGAGCCCGAACGTGAACAGCGGGATCATTATCGATTCTGTGTTGCCCACACGTGGTAGAGCGCGAAGCCACCTGCGCGAGCCACGAGTGAGAGCTTCAGATCGGACTCTACGAGCCGCCCATCGATTCGGAGCGGGATCTCCTGCCAAGCGTCGCGGGGCGTGAGCTCCACCGAGCCGACCCGCGTTCCGTTTGCCTCGACTTCGAACTTGGCTGCCTGCTCGGGGGCGACGCGAAACAGGAGCGTGGCCTCGCGACCCGCAACGAATCCGTTCATGTCGAACACGAGCGTCAAGGGTGGTGCCAACAGGCGCCCGCCGTCCCACAGATCTTTCGTTGCATCACGCGGATGGGCAAGCATCTTCATCGTCAGGTGTCCGCGAGCAGCGGGGGTCATGGCCAGCCGATGATCGTGCTCGTTGATCACGTCCCCCAGGTCTAGAGCATCCACGAGCCGCTCCTTAGCACCCAATGCGAACGGCTTGCCGCTGTCTTCCATGGGGCTCCAATCCGCGCGATACAGCACCTTGCTGGCGCCGCCACAAATCACATTGCCTCTCACGGGCGATTCCCCCAAGCGCTTACCGAACCATAAGGGCAGCGTGTGCCACCACGAGGGGTAGAGCGCCAACACGTCGGGACGCTCGTTGGGGTTCAGGCGCTCGATGAGCTCCAAGCCGCCTGCTGCGCCTTGCCGGGTTGCTCGAGCAAACGGCAGTCTTTTGTATCCACCCAATCCGATCAGGTCGATGGCGGGAATGTCAGCCGCGTAAGGGATGGCTCCGGCGTCGCTCAGCAGGATGCGCTTGGGTCTTGGTTTGACGGCTTCGCGCAGCAACAAGCCAGCCCGCACATGCTGGTCCAAAATGTTGCGAGAGGCACGCCCAAAGAACCAGACCTGATCCTTGAAACGCGGTGTTTGGAAATACGCGAACACCAAGAGCCCCGTCACAGTTGCCAGTCGAGCGGCAAGCTTTTGCCGGCCGCGCGCGAAGTCGTGCGTGACGAGGGCAGCGGCACCCAGCGCAGCAGCGAGCAGCAGCCACGCCAGCGCCGGCATGCTGTAGCGCTCGTTTTGCCAGCGCACCTGCCCGTTCAGGGCGACCACGGCGATCCAGCCCAGGGCAGAGGCCCAGAGCAGCAACCCCTGCGGTCGAGTGCGCCGAAAGACGAGCGAAAGCGCCGCGAACACCCACAAGATCCAGCCGAGCCATGGCACCACCGAAAGATGATGCTCGGTGATTCGTCGCACCTGATAGCTCACGTGAAAGGCCCAAGCGCTCCAGACTTCTTCCCGTGTCAGGTAGGGGTGGTGCATTTCCAGCTTCGCCAGCGCCCCGGCAGCCGTGAAATCGCCGGTCAACAAGCGATTGGCGATCGCCTGCGCGACGACCAAGCATGCGCCTGGCGTCGCGCTGAAGAGCAGAAGCTTGAGTGCCGGACCCCGTCCGAAGCGCGAGAGAGCGGTACCGCTCGCGCTCAAGGAAAAGATGGCGACGGTGAGTGCTGCTTCCGGTCTCGTGGCGACGAGCAGCAGGCAGGCGATGCCCAAAGCGAGGCCCGCGCGCTGCAGACTCGCCGCGGACTCGCTGCGTCTCGCCTCATCCCAAGCTGCCAGGGCCGCGCCCCAGAAGCCCAGGAAGAGTGCCACTTCCATGCCGCTGAACAGCGTCCAGTCGAGCACGCCTATGCCGAGCAAGAAGAGTGGAGCCAGGTACGCGGTGAAGCGCGGCAATCCCCGGAACAGTCGCTGTGCCGCCATGAGCAGGCCGAGCGTGCTCACGCAGGCGATGATCCCCGCCCAAACCATCAGATCGAGGCTTTGGAACCCGAACCAGTAACCGATGGCGAGCACGAACGGGTAAAGCAGGCTCGTGCCGCCGCTCGAGTAGCCATTGCCTTCGATCCATTCGAACGGGTATCCGCGAGCAGCGGAGCGCGCAAAATCGAAATGGATGAACACATCGTCGAGCGGCGCTGACCAATCGCCCCAAAGGCCACTTTGCGCGATCAGGTCAAACGATGCGGGATCGTGCCAGAGTCGCGCGTAGAGGGTTTGCAGACGCAGCGAGGAGTAGAACAAGCACGCGACGATCAGGATGCAGGCACCCGCGACCACCAGATAAATGAGCCAATCCCAGCGCTCGAATCGACTGCTCAAGTGCCGTAGGCCCTGCGCGCATCGGTCACGCCAGCGTAGGCTCATCCATCTCGATCGCCACCGGGCGAGGCTCTCCCTGTTGAAACTCACGAGGGCGAGCGATTTACCACGCGCCATCGCAAAAAGTACCCGTGCCCCTAGGGTACAGGCACCAGTCCGCTGAAAAGATTGAGCTTTATTCAAAGCTACCGCAAAAGCGGTCCGGCGGTTTCTGGCTTGCCCGGGCGGCCTGGAGGCGCTCTACTAGCAATCCCCTTACCCCGGGGCCTGATTCCAATCTAAATGCGCTGGTTCATAGAAGTATCGACGGTCGGAGACGGGGACGCCGACACCCAGTATTGCGTGGAGGCCAAGCAGTGGCAGGCGGCGTTGCAGCAAGCCCGCAAGCTCCGCGGTGAGGCTGGCCCATTGTCCGCATTTTCCATCGAGCTGTTGGACAACGGCTACCGCGCGGTCGACAAGAAGCAGAACCTCAAATACGTCGTCAAGAAGGCGCCGAACGATGCCCCGCTCGACGATGGCAAGAACGGTGTCGTCAGCCCTGTCGCACAAGAGCGTGCGTCCTCCGCTCCGGCGGCAGAACCGGCGCGTCTCACCGTCAGCCAGCCCCCGGTGTCGCAGAAGGCGAGCGGGCCTCCTCCGAAGCCGCGTCTCGAGTCTTCGCGCCCCGCCGCGAGCGCGACCTCCGAACCACCAGCCAAGCAGAGTGCAGTCAGCAGCAGCAAGGCTCCGCCAAAAAAGGTCGCCGAGGTTTTGGCTACTGCGCCCGCGAAGGCAGCCAATAGCTCGGCCCCTGAGGTGGGTTCCGGGGCGCCTGCCGTGCAGGTCCCGGTAGCGTCGGATGACCGCCCACGCTCCGAGCCAGAGCCCGCGTCGGGGGCAGCGGTGGAGCTTCCAGAATTCGAGGTGGTCCGCGAGCGCAGTGAAGAACCGAGTGCCGAGACGCCCATCGCCTACCGAGAGCTTGCATTCGCAGTCAAGCCGGACACCAGCAAAGAGGCCGTACAAAGTCTGTTGCTGGCGCGCTACGCGTCCATCGCCAAAGAGCTGCAGGAGCGACCCAAAGGCAAATTCGTGCAGCTCGCGGTTTTCGATCACGCGTTCGCAAAGAAGCCGTTGCGTGCTCCGCTGGCTACGCTGACGTGGAAAGATTGGCGCGGCGAACCGGTGCTCAGCTTTGCCGGTTTCGAGGGCGGCTCGCTACGGCCCACAGCGCCTGACGATCCAGAGGTCGAAGTCGGGTCGCTCCGCCCGATATCGGTCATCCCGGTGGACGAAACGACCGGCTCGGTGCCGCCGCCGCCCAAGGAAACCTTCGATCCCGGTACCGCGGAGCTACTCAGCGCGGGCGATCTTCGCGCCCCTCCGGCCCCGAATCTGACGCTCGCACCAGCCGAAGCGGCTCCCGCAAAAGAAGCCGATGTCTCGGAGAAAGTATCGCCACCGGCCGCAGGCGTCCCCGTTGAATCGGGCACCGCTAAACGCGACAGCAGTCCTGGCGAAGCCATCCAAGAGCGACGGTCATCGAGGCCCCGCATGGATCGGCTACAGAGCAGTGACGATCTGATCGGGCACCTGTTCGAAAAGATGCACGAGCTCCACTTCATGGCCGACGTCGTTGCCGGTTCGGAATTCGTGCTGTCGGCGGTCAAGGAAATGTTGCGCAGCAGTTTTGTGTTGGTGCACGTCTTCGACATTAACACGAAGAACTTCGTCGTCGTCAGGCAGCACGGAGGCAGCGAGAAGGTGCTGATGTTCCAGACTCCCGATCGGGATGTGCAGCTCAGGCGCGTGATGCGCGCGCCGCGTAGCGTCAGGCTGAGCGGGGTTTCGCCCGAAAACGGGGACGGCCGTTGGAAAGCCGCTGCGGTGTTGCCGGATCACTTGTTGTGCGGTCCGGTCAAACAAGGGGGGCGCTACCTGGGGTTGGTCGAGCTCGGTAAGCCCGTGGGCGCCGCGCCGTTCACCGAGGCGGATGCCAACGCACTCGACTACGTTTGCGAGCAGTTCGCCGAATTTCTCGCCAACCGTCCCATCGTGCTGGACGCCGAAGTCATCCTGAAATAGCCGTCTGAAACGCGCGAAATCCTTCTTCTAGCCCGGCGCGTGGCTCGCATCGGGTTGGGTGCGCTAGAGTGTGCTCCTCGGAAGCCTCGCACGAACATGGCAGACCGGACACGTCGCGAACGATTGGTCACTTTCCTGCTCCTGCCTGGAGTCGTCGTGGCCGTGCTCGTGCTCGCGGGCATCATGTTCGGGTCGAGCTTCAAGCTGGAGCAGCTGCGCGAGCAATCGGTCGTAGAAGCCACGCTGCTCTTGGCCAACGAGAAGGCCGATCGACTCGACAAACGCATCATCGAGCAAGACAATGCAGTCGCTTCTCTGGTCAACCTGGGCCAGCCCGAGCGCTTCGGAGAAGAATGGCTGGAGGTAGCGCCGATTCAGACCCCCACGGTACGAGCGGTGTTGGCGGTGGATCTGAGCTCGCCGCACAAGGAGGTGGTGGCGCTGGCTTCTCGAGCCCCGGGCATCGAAGACGAACGCTTTCGAAGGACGCTGGTGCACTCGATGCTCGCCGACATGAAGCTCGAGCACGCTCATCGTGAGAAGCTGCGCCATCTCCATGGCACCTACGCCGGCAACAATTATCTGGTCAGCCACTGGGAAAAGCAGCGCGACGGCCGCCGCTTGTTGCTCGTGGTTTGGCACGATGTTCCCCGCATCGTCCACGATCTATTTCCGACGCTCTACTCCGATACGGACAATCAGAGTCGAGTGAACGTCGTAGACGGTGACGGCCGCATCGTCTACGGGCCTCCGTTGAGCAAGGGTGGGCTGACCTTGGGCCGCCAATTCGAGACGACCTTGTACAAGTGGCGACTCAACGTGGCCATGACCTCTGCCGAAGAGCTGGTCGCGGCGGTTGCCAGGCGCCGCGTCTGGGAAATGGTGCTGGTCGGCTTGTCGGGAGCCGTCGTCATCGCTGGGTTGATCGTGATCATGCTGGCGGCAGCCCGCGAAAGAAAGCTCAGCAATCTCAAGAGTGACTTCGTCGCCAACGTCTCACACGAGCTCAAGACCCCGCTTTCGTTGGTTCGTATGTTTGGCGAACTCTTGCAAAGCGGCCGTGTGGAAAGCGAAGAAAAACAACGGCAATATCTACAGATCATCGTCAGCGAGAGCGAACGCTTGGGAGCCTTGATCGAAAACGTGCTGGACTTCGCCAAGGTGGAACGGGGCAAGGCTGCGTACGAGTTCGTCGAAGGCAATGTCGAAGACGTGGTGGCCCGCGCGGTCGAAGCATGCCGGCTCAGGGCCGAACGCCAGAACATTGCCCTCGAGCTGGTCGTGGCTCCGAATCTGCCGACCGTCAAATTGGACGAGCGGGCCATAGAAATTGCGGTCATCAACTTGGTCGACAATGCCCTGAAGTATGCACCCGGGGGGGACAGCATCAGCATCAGCTTGAGCTCGGTCGATCGCTTCGTGGAGATCGCCGTGACCGACCAGGGTCCAGGCATTCCCGTCGAAGATCGCAAGCGAGTGTTCGAGCGCTTCGAGCGCGGAAAGGGCCCGGTTGGGCGTCAAGTGCGCGGATCGGGTATCGGCTTGGCGTTGGTCAAGCACATTGCGGAGGCGCACGGCGGCAAGGCCACGGTGGCCCAGGCGCTACCCCATGGCAGTCGCTTCAGCATCACATTGAAAGTCGATGGCCGTGCCCGAGCGATCAGCCCAAGCGCTCGGCAGAGCGAAGTCGTCGCCTGACAGGCGAGCCTACTCTTCGACTTCACCCTCGTCGCTGGCCGATTGCATTTCGAGCAGTTCTTTGTCGGTCAAGTACACGGCCGCGGCCCCCTTGGTGGCAGGCTTGGCTGGCGCTGGCGCTGTGGCTTTGGCGGGCGCTGGGGCTTTCGGTGGAGCAACGG
>CBFGRJ010000354.1:0-7825 GCA_965651135.1 uncultured Myxococcales bacterium | reverse complement strand
GCACCATCTGGGCGCCCATGTTCTCGAACTTGTTCTCGAGCTCGATCTCCTTGGCCACCGTGACGCCGTCCTTGGTCACGGTCGGGGAACCGAAGCTCTTCTCGAGCACTACGTTACGGCCCTTGGGACCGAGGGTCACCTTCACTGCGTCGGCGAGCGCGTTGACGCCGTTGAGAATCAGGTTCCGTGCCGTTTCTTGATAAGCGATTTCTTTAGCAGCCATTGCTTCTCTTCCTCCGCCTTATTTCTCGATAACGCCGAGGATGTCGTCCTCGCGCAAAATCAGGTGTTCTTCCCCATCCAGCTTGACCTCGGTGCCGGCGTACTTGCCGAAGAGCACACGGTCGCCCGCCTTGATGTCCAGCGGTCGGACCTTGCCGTCGTCCTGCACCTTGCCGTTGCCTACGGCGACCACCTCACCCTCGATCGGCTTCTCCTTCGCCGAATCGGGAATGATGATCCCGCCCTTGGTCTTCTCTTCTTCCTTGACGCGCTTGACGATCACGCGATCTTGCAGTGGTCGAATCTTGGTAGCCATTTCAGCAGTGCCTCCT
Organism: uncultured Myxococcales bacterium; assembly: GCA_965651135.1. Taxonomy (GTDB): domain Bacteria; phylum Myxococcota_A; class Polyangia; order Polyangiales; family Polyangiaceae; genus JAICQQ01. The sequence continues at coordinate 7,271 of CBFGRJ010000354.1, read as the reverse complement.
GATCAGCTAGGCGCCGAAACACGCTCGACACCTAGGAATAAACAAACGAATGTGTTTCGGTCGGCGGCCCGAACAGATGTTCGAGCGCACAAACCTCCAGCCTCCAGAAAAGCCCAGGGCTTTCCGGCGATTAGCACTCGACGTAGCAGAGTGCTAACGCGGTCCGGAATCTAGCCACCGGCCCAACCTTGTCAAGCATATGGCCGGCGCTTTTCTCGTGTGATCGGCATCCGTTCAGCGGTGCTGTTAGCAGCCTCCCGGCGGGGTGGCTAAGAAAACGCATACTTGCATGCTTGTCCCCGGCCCGGGGCTTCGACGCCCAGGGCCCCATGCCGTACCTTTGTACAGGTGAAGTCCTGTCCTGCGTTGCAAGTCGGTGAAAGCCTCCGGAGTTTTTTCCAGAGCACGATTTCCGATGTTGCCGCAAAGCGCGGCAGCAAAACCACTGAAGCCGTTCAAGGCTATCTCGTCGGATTACTCAGTGATTTCGCGCGGCCTGAGTCGCTGATGCGCGACACGCTGAGCCGCCCCCTGACTCTACTGCTTTACGAGGCGCGCAGCGCTTCGGGCCTCGAACGCTTCGAGCGCCTGCGTACCCTGGGCGACGGGGTACTTTACGTCGCCGGGTTCTTTCGCGACCACATCACGAACCGAGGCGTCGAGCTGGGCTATGTCACGGCCCTGGGCGCGCAGGCCTACGGCGGCGTGTCCCAGATGCTGCAGCGCCCCACCGAACCGGCGGACGGCCCCGACATCTTCCGCGAGCTCTCCGAGAACTTCGACGAGTTTGCCGAGCTGTTGTTCGAGATCGGGGAGGTGTTCCAGGTGCAGGCAGCCGCCTCCACGCCTCGAGCCACCGTCCAACTGTACGAGCGCTGGCTCAGAACGGGCTCGGCAGCGATCCAGAGGGCGCTGCACGAACGCGGCATCGTCCCGCTCAGAGGAACGGAAACACTCCATTGAGGGTCCGGGGCGTCGCAAAAATCCTGCAGCGCCGCCTGCAACAGCTGTACGCCCTGGAGGACTCGCCCTGCGTATCGGAGTTCGTCACGCTGGCTGCGCCCGGAGAGCGTGAAACGCTCCTGCTCCGTCAACTGCCCGAAGACTTCGTGGAATTGAGGCTGGTCGTGCCCGACTGCCCGCTGAGCGACGCGCTGGTGCCCTCGCGGCTGAGCGATGCCTACCTGCAACTGTTGGAAGGCGTGAGTCATTTCGTCCTGGTGGCGGAACGAATTCGCGCGGGCAGGCCCACCTGCCAGCTGGAGCTCGAGCTTCAAGCCGAGGTCGACAAGCTCGTGCTCATCGAACACTGTTGCCAGCAATTGGGTCCGGGCGGCGCAGCAGTACTGCACCACAAGCTCTACGAGAGAGTCAGCTTCTTGCATCCAGAAGGAACCGAGCAAGGGGACCGCTATCGGCTGGCCAATCGTCTGGCTGCTCGATTCACCAAGCGTTTACCCGCGCTCAGCCCTCGAGCGCGCCGCGAGCTGTTGCGTCGCTTCTATCGCGTGGGGTTGAGCGACAAGATGCATCTGGCCCAAGCGGCGTAGAACGCCCACGTCTTTGGCCGGCAACGGCCCCCCCGGCTATGCTCTGCCGCGTGCGCGCCATCCGGTCTCTGATGCTGATCTCGGGCCTCGTCTGGGGCTGCGGGCAAAAGCAAGCCCAGGATCCGCGAGACGTGCTCGGGGAACATATGACCTATGGCGGCGTGGACGGGCGCACCGGGCAGCCGGTAACACCTCGGACCAGCGCACCGGGAGGCAGCGCGGACCCGGCTAGCCCGGAGGATTGCCAAGCCGCCGCCCGTCACCTGGTCGAGCTCGGCATCGATCTGGCCATTGATGAAGAGAAGGATCCGAAGAAAAAGCAGCGCCTTCAGGCGGAGCGAGCTCGCGCGCTAGAAAGCGAAGAGGCGCGCGCCATGACTCGCCAATGGACCCAGGACTGCCTGGACCGCGCGGATACGGAAGCCGATGTCGACTGCATTCTGCGAGCGCAGAAGGAGTCGGATCTCGAAAAGTGTGGGGGCGCGTGAGCGCTCAACCTTCCGCGTCGGTGAGCTCGATCAACCTTGCCGGATCTGGCTTTGCTCCAAGCTCGGCCACCAAGCGGGCTGCGGGCGAGGTTCGTTCGCTGAGCAACTGAGCCAGCGGCTCCAACCGGCGACGCTCGTCTTCACCGGTTTGGAGCGCGCGCCGGGCCAAACCGGCCTGAGCCAATGCCAACAGCTCCGCGGCCAGAGCGAAGCCTTGGTATCGGCCATAAGGCGCTTCGAGACCATGGGTGACTAGACCAAGCTGAGCTTCTTGCGCGGCTTCGGCCGTGACGGGCGCCAAGAGCTGCTGAGCGCCCTCCCTTGCATCGCTATCGTAAAGCAGCCCCACCAAGAGCGCGACGACCGATATCGACAAGCTCGGCTTCAGGCTGTCGAGCGCCCTGACCTCCAAGGTGCTCTTCAGGCGCGCTTCGGGAAACAGGCTGTTGACGTGGAGCTGCCAATCTTGCTGGGTCGCCCGCTCGTCTTGAAACCCGTTGCGCAAAAAGTCGCGAAAGGGTTGGCCGCTGTTGTCGATGATACGCCCGTCGCGTTTGAGCAAGAACATGGGAGCGTCGAGCGCCCACTCGACGTAGTCTCGATAGCCGGGCTCTTGCAAAGACCAGAGTTTGGGGATGAGCCCCGAACGCGCTGGATCCATGCGAAGCCACACGTCTCCCCGGGCGCTCAGCTTGCCTGAAAACTCACCCTCTACATAGGGCGAATTCGCCACCCAGGCGTTGAGCAACGGCGAAAGCTTGAGAGACAAACGCAGCTTGGCCAGAGCATCGGCTTCGTCCGAAAAGTCGAAGTTGCCCTGCACGGTGGCCGTGCGGCGCATCATGTCGAGGCCTCCGCTGCCGCGCTTGGGCAAATATTCACGCATGATGCTGTAGCGCTGCTTGGGAACCCAGCACAATTGATCCTGGCGAGCGAAAGGCTGAAAGCCAATGGACAGCCAGACCAGTCCAAGCTCTCGGCTAATCGGCGCTATCTCGGCAAAGTGAGCGGCAAACAGTGCTTCGACCTCGCTCATGCTGCTCACGGCCGGAGCGCTCAACTCGAACTGCGCGCCCGGCTCCAACGTGAGCGACACCCCTCCTTTGCGCAGCGAGATGATCGGCCCATCGGGCACCTCTCGTTCGGCAGTGTACCCGCGATGCTGAACCAGCCAGTCGAAGATAGCTAGCACACCGAAATCGCCGGCGTAGCAAAGAGGCTCGGCGGTGCCCTTCCGGACTCCGAACTTCTCTGCCTCGACACCCACGCGCCACTCAGTGGCGGGCTTCTCTGCGCGCTCGAAGAGCTCCACGAGTTGCCGTTCGTGGGTGATCAGGTCGGCGTCGGACGGTGGAGTGGGCACGGAGGCTGTACGCGGGGAAAGCAAGACTACGACTGACCTTGTTTCAGGCTGGACCTTGACCGGAGCGGGGCGCGGGTACGGAGGGATGGAGCTCGCCCAGCGCAATGGCAAGTGCCTCGGTGTGCGCTTCTGAGGTTCCAGCGCCTCCTCCGATGACTCGTGCCCCTATGGACCCGAGCTCCGCCGCAGGCTTGACCCACTCTGCAAGGTTCGAGCTCTGGTCGGGAAAGCCTCGCACGCTGTCGGGGCTCCCCGCCAAGAGCACCCCAAAGGCCAAGGGCGCTGCTCGGTCGACCTGACGGGCTCTATCGAGCGCCCGCACGGCATGCTCGACCTCGGTCACCTCGAACAAGACCACGCTGACTCCGGCCTCGGCCAGCATATCGAGCAGCTCATCACCGCGCTCTCCCACTCGGAAATCATTTTCGACACCGGCTTCGATCACGGCCCAGCTGGGCAAGCCCGTGCGAGCTGCCGCATGGACGGCAGCGGTCAAGCCGAAGCGCGACCCTTGACCACGCGCCAAGAGCAGCTCGCAGCCCGCCGTCGCGATCCGATCGGCGTGTTCATCGAGCTCTGCGATGAGCCGGTCGGCACCCATGGGGCTCACCATGTCGGAGCCCAAAATACCGGCGACCGCTACCGGCTTCGACGACTCTGCAGCGGCCTCGAAAGCAAGGTCGACGGCTCGACCAGTCAATAGGGCCGCCCGGTGCTGCATGCCGACTTCGGCCAGAGCACGCGGCGTCGTGTCGGCCGTCAGCGCCGACAGCACATCGACCTTGCTGCGCACTTCAGCTCGATAGTGAGCCAGCACGTCTGCCTCGCTCGCCCTGAGCAAGCTGCCCAGCGCCCCTGGGGTGTCGAGCGAGACGCCGCGCGTCCTGAAGGCAGCACCGGTGTCGGAATCCAACACCAGGGGTCGACCTCGGATGATCCGATGCTGAATGCGTTGGAAACTCAAGTCTCCGTCCCTGGGTCCGATGAACCCGGACCGATCAATCGGATCTCACGCGAAGCGCACGACATGCCAGTTCTTCTTTCCGCGACGGATCAACGCTACTTTTTGATGCAAGAGCTTGCCCTTCGTCAACACGAAACTCTGATCGGCGCGCTGCCCATTGATGCTGATGGCACCGGAATCCAGAAACTGCCTGGCTTCACGCTTGCTCTTGGCTACTTGCGCCAGCATCAAAAGCTCGACCGCTGCAAGCCCGGGCCCGTCGAGCAAAGCCATGTCGTGCCTGCTGCCGGGCGCACTGGCGAACGCCTCGTTGAGCAGGTCTTCGGAGAGGGAGCCGACGTCTCCCGAGAACAGCACGCGTGACGCCGCTTCGACCTCCGCACACGCCTCACGGCCGTGCAACAGACTGGTGACTTCTTCGGCGAGCGCCCGTTGAGCCACCCGTTTGCCCGGATCGGTCGCGTGCTCCGCCATCAAAGCTTCGATCTGCTGCCGCGACAAGAATGTGAAGATCTTCAGATAGCGCTCGACGTCGGCATCGGAGGTATTCAGCCAAAACTGATAAAAGGCATAAACGGACGTGTACTTGGTCGTCAGCCACACGGCGCCCGCTTCGGTCTTGCCGAACTTTCCGCCATCGGCTTTGGTGACCAGCGGCCACGTCAATGCATGCGCTTCTTCGCGAGTGACTTTGCGGATCAGATCGACGCCGGCCACGATATTGCCCCATTGATCGGAGCCGCCAATCTGCACGGTGACGCCGGCATTTCGATAGAGCCACAAGAAATCGTAGGCCTGCAAGATCATGTAGCTGAACTCGGTATAACTAATGCCTTGCTCGCGTTGGGAAAGACGGCTCTTCACCGAGTCTTTCTGAATCATCATGTTGACCGAGAAGTGTTTGCCCACATCGCGCAACACCTCGATGAAGCCGAGCTGCGAAAGCCAGTCCAAATTGTTTTTCAACGAGGCGGCGTTCTCGCCGTCGAAATCGAGCAGGGTATTGTAGATGGGCATTTGCCCGGCCACGTTGCTGGCCACTTGCTCGGGACTCATGAGCTGCCGCTCCGCTTCTTTGCCGGATGGGTCCCCGATCAAGCCAGTGCCACCTCCCACGACGACCACGGGCGTGTGCCCAGCCAACTGAAACCGCCTGAGCGTCAGGATGGTCACCAGATTACCGATGGTCAGCGAGTCCTTGGTCGGATCGAGGCCGGCATAAACACGACGGGGTTGACTGAGGTGTTGCTCGAGCTGGCCAAGGTCCGTCGAATCGTGCAAGAGTGCGCGCCATCTTAAGTCGTCGAGAAGCTCGTTCATCGGCCCGACCATAGCACCAGAGGGCCCGAAGCAAGCGGCCCAGCCTCAGCGAGCGAGAAGGATGGCGATCCGAGCCCAGCTCGCACTGTGCTAGCGTGCGCACCGTGCACGGCCCGGCAAGAGATCACCGTGACCCTTGGTGGATGCGCGCCAGGGCCGTCTTGTCCGAGCCGCGCGACGGGGCATCGCTCGCGGTGTTCCGTATCTGCTTCGGTTTATTGGTCGCGTACGAGATAGACTTCAAGTTCAAGGTCGACAAAGTCAAAGAGCTGTACGAACCCAAGCTCAATCTCAAGTACCTCTTTTTCGAATGGGTCCCCGCTCCCGGCGAAACCGCCGCGTACGCGCTCCACTATGCGATGATTGTGCTCGCGCTGCTGGTCGCGGCAGGCCTGTTCTATCGGGCAAGCTGCCTGCTTTTGTGCGCGCTCTTGAGCTACTACTTCTTGGCGGAGCGCACCTTATACATCAATCACACTTACCTGTATTGCCTTCTGGCCGGCATCATGGCGGCGGCACCGGGGCACAACATGCTGTCCCTGGACGCGCGCTACGGCTGGCTGGGAGCTTCTCCCACAGCCCGAGGCAGGGCGCCCACCTGGGCGCTCTGGCTCCTGCGCTTCCAAATGGGCGTGGTTTACAGCTTCGCGGGCCTCGCCAAGCTCAACCCGGATTGGCTCTCAGGCAGTCCACTCGATATGTGGCTGCCGGCGCAGCTGGGCCACGACCATTGGCTCTTGTTCGACGAGCTCCCCCTGCTCATGAGCTGGGGTGGCGCCGCCTTCGATCTGAGTGTGACGCCGCTTTTGTCGTGGAAGAAGACGCGTCCGATTGGCTTCGCGTGGGCAGCGGCGTTCCACGTGACCAATGCGTCGATCTTCGGCATTGCGTCGTTCCCCTGGATGTCGTTGGCGCTGACCACGCTCTTCTTCGAGCCGGACTGGCCTCGGGAGCAGTGGCCCAGCCTGCGCAAAAAACCGAAAGAGCCCCGCGATCCGCCGGCCATTGGCCGCCTGGGGCTCGCCGCCTTGGGCGGCTACGCGATCGTTCAACTCGCGCTGCCCATGCGTCCCTGGTTCTACCCGGACAACTCCAGTTGGACCGAAGAAGGCCACGAGTTTTCTTGGCACATGATGCTGCGCGCCAAGGAAGGCCCGATCAGCTTTGTCGCCGTGTTTCCCGACGGGTGGCGAGTTAACGTCAATCCGTTGAACTACCTGACCAAACGGCAGCTGTCGCGCCTGCGCGGACGGCCCGATTTGATCCACCAGTTCTGCCTGTTCGTGGCCGACGAGTACGAAAGGCTGGGCAGGCAGCGACCCCGAATCTACGTGAATGCGTCAATGAGCTTCAACGGGCGCCCGCCAGCACCCCTCGTCGACCCAACCGTGGACCTGGCAGCAGAGCCGAGGCTGAGCATAAGACCCGCGCGCTGGATCCTACCGTCACCGAAGGGCCCACCAGGAACTGCTTCGGGAAACGACGACGGCGACTAACCTCGATGCGACACTCCTTCGGGATCCCTACACGAAGACCAACCGCAAAAACGCCAACCCCGCCAAACAACAAAACCAGCGCAGACAGCA
>CBFGRJ010000353.1:0-7833 GCA_965651135.1 uncultured Myxococcales bacterium | reverse complement strand
GCTTTCCGCGATCCCGAGCTGCCCGCCGAGGTGCGCCTCGACGACCTCATCTCGAGGCTGACCCTCGATGAGAAGCTGGACTGCCTTGGCACGGATCCCAGCCTGAGCCGGCTCGGATTGCGCATGAGTCCCCACGTCGAAGGGTTGCACGGCTTGTCTCAAGGGGGCCCTGGGCGCTGGGGCGGGGACGATCCCATATGCACGACTATGTTCCCCCAGGCGATAGGGCTTGCAGCCACCTGGCGGCCGGAGCTCGTCCAGCAGCTGGCCGAGCAAGAGGCTCGGGAAGCTCGTTATTACTTTCATGCGCCGGCAGAGCGGCGAGGCGGCCTCGTGGTGCGTGCACCGAACGCCGACCTCGGGCGCGATCCGCGCTGGGGTCGCACCGAGGAGTGTTTTGGTGAAGATCCAACGCTGGCCGCTCGCATGGCGGTGGCGTTCGTGCGCGGGCTGCAAGGCGATCACCCGAAGTACTGGCGAGCGGCTGCGCTCTTGAAGCATTTCTTCGCGAACAGCAACGAAGACGGACGCGAGTCCAGCTCATCCAACTTCGACGAGCGCCAGCTCTTCGAGTACTACATCGCGCCGTTCCGAGCGGCCGTGGTGGAAGGGGGCGCTCGAGCCTTCATGACCGCATACAACGCGGTGAACGGAATCCCTTGCACCTACCACCCGGTGGTCAAAAAGGTCGCGCTCGAAGAATGGCAGCAGGACGGCATCGTGTGCACCGATGCGCATGCAGTCAGCATGCTGATGAGCCATCATAAGACCTGCCGAGATTTGCCCGAAGCGGTGTCTCGTTCGCTTCGAGCAGGCATTACGCAGTTTCTCGACGACTACCGCGAGGGTGCGCGCCAGGCTCTCGAGGCAGGGCTTTTGTGCGAGGCAGATCTGGATCAGGCGCTGCGACGCACCTTTCGCGTGATGCTGCGGCTAGGCCTGCTCGACCCACCAGAGAGCGTTCCCTATGCAAAAGTCGATGCGAGCGAAGGCGAGCCCTGGCGATCGCCGGACGTCCAGGCGCTGTGCCGGCGCGTGACGCAAGAGTCCATCGTGCTGTTGAAGAACAGCCAGGGCCTGTTGCCGTTGTCGGTGGAGCGCCGCAACGCCGGCAAGCAGCCCCTCTTGGGTGTCGTGGGGCCGCTCGCCGATCGCGTGCACATCGACTGGTACGGCGGTACGCCGCCCTACTTGGTGTCACCGCTCGAGGGGATTCGCGAGAGGGCAGGCTCGGCGCTTGCCGTCGAGAGCGTGTGCAACAACGACGTGAGCGCCGCGATCGCGCTGGCGAAGCGAGCCGACGTTTGCCTGGTCTGTGTGGGCAATCACCCCACCGGTGACGCTCCCTGGGCAGAAGTAGCCAAGAAGAGCTACGGCAAGGAGGCGGTCGATCGACAATCCATCGAGCTCGAAGACGAACGTTTGGTGAAGTCGGTGTTCGAGGCCAACCCGCGCACTGTGTTGGTGCTCATCAGCAGTTTTCCGTACGCCATTACCTGGTCGGAAGAACACGTGCCGGCGATTGTCCAGCTCACGCACTCGAGCCAAGAGCTGGGCCGAGCCCTTGCCGACGTTCTGTTCGGCGACGTGAATCCGGCAGGTCGCCTGGTTCAGACCTGGCCCCGATCGCTCGACGATCTGCCCGAGATGCTCGACTACGACCTGACGCGAGGTCGCACCTACTTGTATTCGGAGCGCACGCCGCTGTACCCGTTTGGCTACGGCCTGAGCTACACGAGCTTCGCCTACCAGCGCCTCGAGCTTTCTGCTCCAGCCTTGTCCAAAGACGGCCGGCTCGAGCTCGGTGTGGAGCTCGCCAATACGGGACAGCGGGCGGGCGATGAGGTCGTGCAGCTTTACGTCAGCTATCTCGAGTCACGCGTGTATCGTCCGCGCCAACAGCTCGTCGACTTCAGGCGCGTCCATTTGGCAGGTGGCGAAACGCGCATTGTCGAACTCTCGCTGCAGGCAGAGCAGCTTGCCTATTGGCATGCCGAGCACCGGCGCTTCGTGGTCGAGCCGGGTCTGGTCGAGCTTCGCGTCGGCCGCTCGAGCCGCGACATCGAGCTTCGCGCCAGCATCCGAGTGGGCTGAGGCGTCACCGGTAGGGTGTTCTGAGACGCAGCGCGGCAATATTTGTTTCGTGGTGGGCTTCGCGGTAGCGGCCTTCAGCTCTGCGGTTTTGCGGTTCGCTAGAAGCGATCCGGAAGGCGGCGGCGGGTCACTCGTGCGAAGTCCTCCCCAACTTGGTCGAGAGTCAACGGCAGAGACTAAAGTTCGCAGTCGAAACGGTCGCGTGTTAGACATCGGGCTCGCGAAACGATGAGAAAGTGGCTGTTGTGGGCGGGTGTAGTCGCGCTGGCGATGGCTGGTTGTGGCTCATTTCCCGATGCGCCCGAGCAGCGAGAGCTTCAGGCTCTGGGTGCCGAGACTTATCGCGACTTGGCGAAGTATTGGGCACCGCGCATTTATCACGACACCGACGATAGCTATTACCTCGGCGACTACATCACCCATTTCAACTTCGACGGCGACTACAACGGCAAGAACAACTGGGAAAACCTGGACGCCTTTGCCACCGTGCCCGCCTATGTGTACTACGCGGTGAGTGAGACCGAAACGCACTACTTCATCCACTACGCCCTGTTCCATCCCCGTGATTGGCACGAGTGGCTGAGCGCCGACCGGCATGAAAATGACCTAGAAGGTGTGTCGCTGGTGGTTCGGAAAGGGGGCAGATACGGCAGCCTGATCGCCATGGAAACTCTGGCGCACGACGAGTTCTACCAATACGGGGCGCACGCTTCGGTGGCCAATGGAGGCGAAAGCCTGGACGGGACCGTGAGCTTGTTCGATCAGCGCCATCCGCGCATCTTCGTGGAGGCCAAGGGCCATGGGATCTATGGCTGCGATGACCGTTGCGATCGGGCACCGGGCGGCGATGGCATCGTCTACTTCGAAGGCGGGGTGGCCGAAAGCCCGCTGGGCGGCGACGGGGACTACACTCGGCGAGTATCGTACGCGCTGATCGCCTTCGATGCCGACGGCAGCGTCGATGGCAACGAAGGGTTCTGGCATCGTCGATACGACATCTGCGACGAGTGTACGTTTGGAGCTTGGGGCAAACTCAGGGGTGACACCTTCGGTGAGAACAAAGCAAAGACGGCTTGGGCGTGGGACGACCCCGACGATGGTGAAGTGTTTGCCGGCAGTTTGCTGTGCGATCCGGCGCTGTTGTTCGACGTGCACTTCGGGGGGAGCGCCTTCGATACGGGTTTTTCCCACCGCTATGTCTCGCATCCGTATTACACCCACGCGCTCGACCTGTTTTCGGTCGTTTCGGACGAAAACCGGGACTGGCTCGGGGGTGCTTCGGACCCTTACGTGCTGGTGACCGCGCAAGGCAGCCCGGCGGGCAGCGACACAGTGCTCGACGCGGCGTCCTGGCTCAAATTCGAAGCCGCCGCGGGCGTGTGGTACCCCTATCGGCGGGGGGGCGATCAGGCGACGGGGCGAGGCGCTTACGGTACCGACTTCGGGAGCCACACCTTTTGTCGCCCGAAGGGCAGTGCGGTGAGCGTTGCGGTGTACGACCGCGATACCACCTCGGACGAGCTCCTCGGGCAGATGGTGCTCGACGCGTCCTCCGATCACACGCGGGGCGCTAGCCTCGGCGCGGCGCGCCTCAAATTCCGTTTCGAAAGCTTGGAGGCCGACGCACTGGTGGCCTTCGAATAGCTGACCTTTCAGGACGGCAGCCGTCTGCTACACCTGGCCCCTGGCGGCCATGCGCGATTCCGTTGAGACTTCACAGCAAGCTTCGAACGGATACGTCGTGCGACGGCTCCTAGCGCTGAGTTGGCAGTATCGAGCGCGCTCTCTCGAGGTGCTTGCATGCCAGGTGGCGCTGCTCGCGGTGACGCTGACCGGGGTCAGCCTGACCGGTCTTTCGGTGGACGTCATTAGGCATACGCTCGACGCCGGCGCGCCGGAGCCCAACTGGCCTCTCGGTGTCGACTTTCTTCGGCATTGGCCGACCCTATGGGCGCTGCTGTTCATCGCGGGTCTGGTGCTTGGCATGGCGATCATCGGCGCTGCTCTCAACTACTTGTATTCGATACAGGTGGGTCGCCTGGTGCACATGGAAATGGTGCCCTCGCTGCGCGAGGCGCTGTATCGCAAGTTGCAGCGCCTGAGCTTTCGATTTTTCGACGCTCACCCGAGCGGAGCGATCATCAATCGGGTCACGCGCGACGTGCAAATGCTGCGCTCGTTCGTCGATGGTGTGGTGATTCAGGGGGCGGTGCTGTTGCTGTCGCTCAGCGTGTTCTTGGCGTACATGGTCCAGACCCACGTATGGTTGACGGTCGTCTGCATGTCGTTGACCCCGCTGCTTTACGTGGCGACGGTGGCTTTCTCGCGTTGGGCGCGCCCGGCCTATCTCAGAGACCGAGAGCTTTCGGATCAGATGGTGCGCGCCGTGGCCGAATCCATCGAGGGCATCCAAGTGATCAAGGTGTTCGGTCGAGAGCGGCACGCGCGGCTGCACTTCGATCGCAAGAACCTTGCGATTCGGCGGCAACAACGCAGCATCTTTCGCGCGGTCAGCCTGTATACCCCGCTCATCGACCTTCTGAATCATCTGAGTCTGGCAATCCTGATGGGTTACGGCGCGGTCTTGATTTTGCGCCGTGAAATCACGCTGGGAGACTTGATTGTGTTCGCAGGGCTCGTGCAACAGTTCGCGCGGCGCGCGTCCAACATGGCGACCATCGTCAACACGCTCCAGCAAAGCCTCACAGGGGCTCGTCGCGTGTTCGAGGTGTTGGACCAGCCGCTGGAGGTGCAAGAGTCTCCGGCGGCCGTGGACCCCGGCCGGCTTCAGGGTGAGGTCAGTTTCGAGGAGGTGACCTTCGACTACCAGCAAGGCATCCCAGCCCTACGCGGTATTTCGCTCAGGGTGGCGGCCGGTGAGTGCATCGGCGTCATGGGCGCCAGCGGTTCGGGAAAGAGCACGCTCTTGAGTCTTTTGCCGCGTTTCTATGATCCCACGCATGGGTGCGTACGCATCGACGGTATGGACGTGAAACACATGGCCCTGGACGTTCTGCGCCGACAAATCGGCGTGGTGTTTCAAGAGACGCTGTTGTTTCGGGACACGGTGCGGAACAACATCGCCTTTGGTCATCCCGAGGCTTCGCTCGAGCAGGTGGTGGCCGCCGCCAAGCGGGCCGGCGCCGACGAGTTCATCCGGGGCCTCGAGCACGGGTACGACACGATGCTAGAAGAGGGCGCCGTGAACCTGTCGGGCGGGCAGCGGCAGCGCTTGGCGATTGCGCGGGCGCTATTGCTGGAGCCACCGATATTGGTGTTCGACGATCCCACCACCGCGGTCGATCCCACGACGGAAAACGAAGTGCTCTCTCTGCTACGACGGGCGGTGGCTGGGCGCACCACTTTCTTGGTATCGGGGCGCCTGAGCACTCTCAGGCACGCCGACCGCATCGTCGTGCTGGACGCGGGCAAAATCGTGGAACAAGGCACCCATCGAGAGCTCGTGAAGCTTGGTGGTCGTTACGCCGAGGCAGCGAAACTCCAAGGGCTCGAGGAAACACAGGTGTTGCCGGTGTATCTGGAGGTGCCTGCGTGAGCGGTAATGCTTCGAGCGAGCGTGAGCAGCGCCCCTTGGATTGGGCGCTCACCAAGCGCCTGTTGGCCTATACGAAACCCTACGCGCGCACTCGCAATGCGCTGTTCGGGTTGGTGCTTCTGCGCGCCATTCAGCTGCCCGCAGTCACCTGGGCCATTGGCTTCGTGATCAGCGGCCCCATTGCGTCGGGCGATCCCGCATCCGCCGTGTTCGGTATCGTCGCGTTCGTGGGGCTCGTGGTGTTCACCGAGCTCTGCTTCGTGGCCCGCATGCGGCTGGCGCTTTCATTGGGTGAATCGGTGGTCTTCGACATGCGCCGCCAGATCTACGCGCACTTGTTGCGGCAGCCGCTGAGTTTTTTCGACAAAATGCCGCTGGGCCGCCTGATCAGTCGTGTGACGTCGGACGTGGACGTCGTACGCATTGGTATTCAAGATGTCGTGTTCGTGAGCACGGTGCAGCTCGGATCGATGCTGATCGCAGCCGCCCTCATGCTCTATTACGATGCGCTTCTGTTTTTCGTCGTATGCTCCATCGTGCCGTTGCTTTGGATGGTGATGCGCTATTTCAGAGCGCGGCTCGGGCAGGCGTACCGTGACGTGCAGGAGACCTACAGTAGGCTGACCGCTTCGTTGGCGGAGTCGGTCAACGGCATCCGGGTGATCCAGGGCTTCGTGCGCGAGGAGCATAACAACGAACAGTTTCAAGATCTGATTGCCGTCCACTCGCAGAACAACATGGCGGTTGCACGCTACTCCGCGGTATTTTTGCCGCTGCTCGAGGTGAGCGGTCAGCTGTTTCTGTCACTTTTGGTGGTGGTGGGGGGCTACCAGGCGCTGACTGGCGCACTCGACCTGTCGAGTCTGATTCAGTTTTTGTTCCTTTCGAGCCTGTTCTTCAGTCCGATTCCGATCCTGGGCACGCAGTACAATCAGGCCCTGACGGCCATGGCAGGCGCGGAGCGAGTGTTCGCGTTGCTCGACACTCCGCCAGCTTTTGCTGACGAGCCAGGGGCCCATGAGGTTCGCGAGCTCACGGGGCATGTCGAGTTCAAAGACGTATGCCTCGAATACGTGCCGGGGCGATGGGCGCTCGACGGAGTCTCGTTCGTGGCACTACCTGGGGAGACCCTCGCGCTGGTGGGCAAAACAGGCAGCGGCAAGAGCAGCGTCATCCGGCTTTTGGCCAAGCTCTACCCGGCCTCGAGTGGCCAGGTGTTGCTCGACGGGCAGCCCATCGAGAGTCTCGAGAGCCCCTCGCTCCATCGACACTTGGCCTCCGTACCGCAAGACAACACTCTGTTTTCGGGAACTGTGCGCGACAACATCCGGTTCGGGCGACCACGCGCCAGCGATGCCGAGGTGGCAGAGGTGCTCGAACAGCTGGACGTCGCCGACGTGATCGCCACGCTGCCGCGGGGGCTGGATAGCGAAGTGGGCGAGAAGGGCGCCAACCTATCGATGGGCCAGCGCCAGCTCGTGTGTTTTGCGCGCGCGCTATTGGCCAATCCAAAGATTTTGATCTTGGACGAGGCAACCAGCGCGGTGGACGCGGTGACTGAGGCCCGTCTCAACAAAGCCCTGACCAAGCTGCTCCATGCTCGCACGAGCTTCGTGGTAGCGCACCGGCTGAGCACGATTCGAAATGCCGACCGCATTCTCGTGCTGGAGCAGGGCCGCCTGGTGGAACAAGGCAGCCATGTCGAGTTGCTCGCGCGCGGCGGAGCTTACGCCGCCCTTCACCGAGAATTCGTGCACGGCACGGACTCCGGCGACGCCCCCTCGGCCACCCTATGAGTTTGAGGAGCGGGACGAGAAGGTTCATGGCTCTGACAGGCTGATCCGGGTCGAGCTGATCCGGGTCGAGATGTCAGAAAACCGCCAAGACCACGAAGAGCGCCAAGTTCGCCAAAGAATTTGGTCATTGCGCGCTTGGGCGCGTGGTGAGCTTCGTGTGTTTACAGGAGGCGCTAATCGCTGATGAGATTTTCAATGAACCGCAAAACCGCAAAAACACGCAAAAACGAATGATTCGAATGTCCGAGCCCTCTCGCGAGCATCGACGATAGGCTGAGCTCATAGAGCGGGAAGTGCGTTTTGCGGATTCTGCGTTTTTGCGGTTGGTGTTTGAATTTGGTCATTGCGCGCTTGGGCGCGTGGTGAGCTTCGTGTGTTTACAGGAGG
>CBFGRJ010000352.1:0-7856 GCA_965651135.1 uncultured Myxococcales bacterium | reverse complement strand
TGTGTTTTTTCGACGGGCCGGTCACAGCGTCCGCAAAGCCTTCATGCTCGGGTTCCGGGCGCTCGGCGTCGAAACGTTGCGGTCCTGCCGGACTGGCGCTCCGCTCGGCGCCCTGCGCTTGAAGCCCGGCAG
This sequence comes from uncultured Myxococcales bacterium, assembly GCA_965651135.1. Classification (GTDB taxonomy): domain Bacteria; phylum Myxococcota_A; class Polyangia; order Polyangiales; family Polyangiaceae; genus JAICQQ01. The sequence goes on along the minus strand of CBFGRJ010000352.1, from coordinate 7,724 downwards.
CGCTTCGAAACGCTCCGGGGGGAACATCGCCCGCGCGTTTGCTGCGCTGGTTGCCTTCGGTCCTCAACATACCGCGCACCAGGGCGCCCTCGGCAATGGCCACGCGAGGTGTCGTCATGTCCCCGACCACACGGGCGTCTGGCTCGATGGTGACCGTTTCTTGGGCGACCAAGTTCCCCTCGACCGTGCCAGCCACCTTGATCGCCGCCGCGGTAATGGACCCGTTGATCTGCGACGTGGCGTGGATCAGTACACTCCCTGACACGGTGATGTCGCCCTCGACCCGGCCATGCACATCCAGGTCGCCATCGCCGTGCACGTTGCCGATCACCACCGTTTTCTGTCCGATCGTCGAGGCTGCTGTCATGCCTGATTCCTAAACGTCCATGTCGACGTTGCCCTTGAACGAGGCTCCGTCGGCGATGGTCAAGCGGGCCGCCTTGACGTCTCCGATCAGGCGACCGCCGCTCTGCAGATCCACCCGCGCCGTGGCGGTGATGTCCCCGGTGACTTGCCCGGAAATGCTGACGCTATGCGCGCTCAGGTCCGCCTCGATGACGCCTGGTGCAATGACGTTGACCTGGTCGGTAGAAGTCAACTTTCCGCGCAACGAGCCCTGCACCGTCAATTCTTCGTCGCAAGTGATATCGCCGTCGATCGAAAGACCTTCTGCGATCAATGTGCCTGCCATGAACGGAGGGCACGCTAGCTTCGCCGAGTTGCATTAACAATGGCAAATGCCCCTGCCAGGCGCTTCCTCGACGGAACGCGCCTCGTCTTGGTTGGCCCGCTGGCCTGTGGTGGCGCTGCGGAGGCTAGCGCGCGGGCAGTGCCGCGAGGATCTCGCCGGCGCGCGGCACCGACTCGATTAGCCAGCGAGCGTAAAGCTGGGGCCGTTCGTGTTCGGGGATGTCGCCGGCACGCTGTTCCGTCGCGTGTGCCAAAAGGACCGCCGCCGAAACGCTGACGTTCAAGCTTTCGACGAAACCTCGCATGGGGATGCGAACCGTGGTGTCGATGGCTTGTACGAGCGCTTCGCGGATCCCATCGTGTTCATTGCCCACCAGCAAAGCGAGTCGGGGTATCGTGGCGAGCTCCGTGGGTAGCAGCTGGCCTTGCGGGTGGCTGCCCACCAGCGTGAACCCAGCGGCGCGAAGTGCGGCGATCGCGTGTGACGGCGAGGCGTGATGGATGACATCGACCCATTGTTCAGAGCCTTTCGTCACGGCACGCGATGCCAGGAATTTCTCCTCGCGCGGGACCACGTGGACCCGTTGCACGCCCAGAGCATCGCAAGTCCGCAAGATCGCCGCGCCATTGTGCGGATCGTGCGGTGCATCCATGATTACGGTGACGGAGTCGAGGCGCGCTTCGACGACCGTCCACAAGCGCTTGCACCTGGCTTCGCTGAGTAGGGGTTCGAGCGTCGCGATCAGCCCCTGGCTCGTCCAGCCCTGCTGAACCGCCAAGGCGTAGGTTCGCGTTCCCTTGGGCTCGAATATTGTTTCACCTTCTCTGCGCACCGTACCTCGTCAAGTCGCTCCCACTGGCTGCCGGGACGTGCTCCGGCCGAGTGTCAGGGCTCGGTCCGGTCCTGTACCACAGCCACACACCCGGGGTGCCCCTCGAACGGGGAAATCGCGGCGCTTCACCAACCGGGGGACATGGCCGGCTTTGCGCAACGGACCATCGGCATTATGTTCCACGGACTGATTCATCAAAACCACGCCGATTCGGCGGGGAGCTTCCTGCAATGGCATCTGAAAAGGTTCACGTTTTCAACGATCTCAACTTCGACTCGGAGGTGCTGAAGTCCGATCAGCCCGTATTGGTCGATTTCACGGCCACATGGTGTGGGCCATGCAAAGCTCTGGCACCCATTGTCGACCAAGTGGCTGAGGAGCTGGATGGCAAAGTCAAGGTGGGCAAGCTGGATATCGATGATTCACCCATGACGGCGGGCAAGTATGGAGTCAGGGGTGTGCCCACGGTCATGGTGTTCAAAGGGGGAGAGCGCGCCGCGCAACACGTGGGTCTTACCACCAAGCAAAAGCTGATCGCCCTCGTGGGCGAGTAAACGGAAGATCGACGCTTCCTCATGACTCGCAGCCATGCTCGCGGGCGAGGGAGGAAGCTCGATCGGCTGCTTGCACGGCTGCGGCGTACGCGAAGCGTCGAGCGCTGGTTCGTCGTCGCGGCTCTAGCTGCTCACGTGCTGACTGCTTGGGTGGGCTGCCTTTGGTTTCCACCAGCCCTATGCGTGCCCGTCGTGGCGCTCTTGTTTCTCGCCACGGCCGCTCGATTGTTGCTTCGTGACTGGCCCGATAAGCCTCGGCCACGACTGGCTCGCTATTGGGATGCGCTGCTCTTCATCAACTGGGCCTACGGTATTCTCGCGGTCCCGCTGGTGCTGGGTTCGCTGGCCCTGATGGCTCTTGCGAAGCGCTTCGAGAGTACAGCAGTGCTCCAATGGGAGCCACGCGAAGTATGGGCGGCGTGTTACGCGGGCGCGCTTTTGATGGCTGTTTGGGGCGTGCTCGTCTGCAGGCGTTGGGTTCGCGTGACGCGTGCGGTGGTGGACGTGCCGGGCCTGCCTACTCCCTTCAATGGCTATCAAATCACCCATTTGACCGACTTGCACATTGGAAGTGTCGACCACGGTGAGGCGGCGCAACGCTGGGTGGAGTTGGCCAATCGCGCGCGCTCCGATTTGGTAGTCGTTACCGGAGACTTGCTGACCAGTGGAACATCGTTTCACGCCCAGGCGGCGCAGTTGCTGGGGCGATTGCGCGCCAAAGACGGTGTTATCGTGACGCTGGGCAATCACGACCAGTGGGACCCCGACCGTTTGGTCCGTCTGCTCGAAGAGCAACAGGTGAAAGTGCTACGCAACGAATCGCTCACTATCGAGCGAGCAGGACAGGCGATCGCCGTCACCGGGTTGGATGCATCTCCGAAACGACCCGAAGAATTGGACCGAGCTCTGGCATCCCGCCCCCAAGCCGCGTTTTCTTTGCTGCTGTCACACTACCCCGATTTCTTCGAGCAAGCCTCCGAGCGCGGCGTAGCACTCGTCCTGAGTGGTCATACTCACGGGGGGCAGGTGGGGTTGCCGCTTTTCGGTGACCGAATCAACGTGGCCAGTATTACCGGTCAGCGCTCACGCGGCATGGCACGTCGCGGAGCATCGCGGCTGTTCGTGAGCGCGGGACTGGGTACCACGGGGCTACCTATCAGGCTCGGCGTTCGGCCGGAAATCGCAGTTCTCGTGCTCAGGAGCTGAAACGCTGAGCGGTCGCGGCGCATGGGCTACACTAGGCCCACATGTTCGCGACACTACGGCTTTGGTGCACGCTTGCCTGCATTCCGCTGGGCGCGGGTGCGGCATGCGCCGGCCAGCAAAAACCCGTGGAGCGTCGTTCTAGTTTGATCGCCGCTGGTAACACAGCTCAGCGCTTCGAAAGTCCCGCACGGTGGCACTATCACCCGCGCGAACCAGCTTCTTTGACTGCGCGTCTTTCGCTGCCCTCGAAGAGCGTGCTCTTCGCAGGTGAACGCGGCGAGCGCTGGCTGTACGACAGCGAGCGCAAGCAGCTATCCGCTGCCTCGCATTTGGCTTCGGAGTCGCTCATTGCCATTCTGCCTCTTTCCGGCGAGCGCTGGCTTTTCGTGGGACAGAGCGGTACCGGCTATGAAGCGAAGAGTCCATTGGGGCCGTTCGTGCGCTCGAGCCCTCCAGTCGATCCATTGACGCAGGTCTCTGCCGAGGGCTCCAGCGTGGTCGGGATTCGCTTCGACGGAGCGCTGATCCAGACCACCGATGCGGGGCAATCGTGGAGCCGCGTGCCGCACCCGGGCCAGTTCTTCGTCGACGTGGAGTTGGGACCGGCTGGTACCGGCATTGCCTTGTCCATCCCCGAGGCATGGTATGCGACGAAAGACCATGGGCAGACTTGGGCCCGAGTGGACGTGCCGACGGTGGGCGCTCTCGGCCTGGGTCGTGATCCCAAAGCTGGCATCGTGGCTCTGGGGGCGACCTCTTGGTACGACGTAGATCCGCGCTCCAAAAGCGTGTTCGAGCCGCGTTCGTCGGGGCCAGTCGACCAAGGCTACAAGCTCACCGTAAAGCCTCCGCGAGGCCCTGATGCCGCGGCGCTCGCCGAACACCGTGCCCTGTTCTTGGGGGCGCAGTACGTGGAGGTCGTGCGCCATGACGAGCGGCCCGATGGCTGGGCCTTGCTTTTTGGCGCGTTGGGTCAGCCGCTGACGATGCGGCCGTTGCCCCTGTCCGGCAAGTGCGAGGCGGTGCGCTTGGCCGGCTTCGGAACGACCATTTACCTCGCGTGCTTCAAGGCGGAGCCGGACGATGTCGCCGTGCCCATGGACCTTTATCTGAGCAACGACTCCGGCAAGAGCTTCAAGCGCGAAGCCTTCACTTTGCGCGCCAAGCTCGCCGAGTTCGCCATGGCCGTAGGTGCCGATGCGCGGCTGGTGCTTTCGGGTATCTGTTCGCCCCAGGATTCGTCGCGGGGCTGCGCACCGCACGGCGTGTATCACAAGCGCGACGAGCAGGCTGTGGGTGAGGCGGGGTCGAGCTCGGGGGTCAGCTCGTCGCAACCCAAACAGGCGCTCGCGCTATCGGCCGTGCCGGGCCTGGCTCGCCCACCGATGGCTATGATCTACTCCGTGGACGGCCGGGTAGCGTACCTGGTGGGCCAACGCACCAAGAGCGACAACTATACGATGTTCGTCTCGAGCGACCAGGGCGAGACATTCCAGGCCCGGGAGATCGAGCAGCTCACCGCTCGCCCACCGCGTTCTTCTAGCGAAACTCGTTGGTATCAGAGACGCAAAGCGTCCGATGCAGTTCTCGACATGCAGGCTGCAGAAGACGGCACCCTGTCGGTGGTGATCCAGCGAGGTGACGGATTGGCCTTGGCGGTCACGGACGACGATGGTCGCGTCCTGTCGCTGACACCCGGTCCCGGCGAAAGCACCACGCTTGGAGCCTATGGCACGCGAGCCGTTGCGTTCGCGGCTGACACGGGCAAGGCCTGGGAAACTTTGGATGGTGGCGTGAGCTGGCAAACCATCGGCTCCTTGCCCGTGGAGCTATGCGAAAAGACGCAGGAGTGCGATGTCCAGATCCGCTGTGGCGTGGCGGGTTGTGTCATTGGAGAAAAGCTGACTCGAATCGGTTGGCGAGGGCAGGCTCGCGCCGACCAAACATTACCGGGCCCACCTCAAAGCCTCAGTACGGGGTTATTGTACCCGCGCGTGCGCACGCCGCTGAGCTGCACGCTCGCCGACAACGAATGGAGCCTGCTGCTCGGTGTCAGCGAACCGCCCTCGGCCCATGAGGCTGCCATTGGGAATACCGCCTGGCACATCCATGGAAGCGATCCCGATACTGCTGCGGCTTGGGCCTACCACGGCAAACGAGGTCGACGGCAAGAAGTGACCCAGGCCGTGTTGTTTGCTCCAGCGCAGCAGCCGGAACAGGTTGCGTTTGCGCTGTTCGACCAGATCGAAGGCGCGGCGGCCATTCGCTATCGCATCCCGCGCGCTGGCGAGCGCGGGATGGTGGGGCTCGAGCTGGCTTGGGACAACCGCTTCGAAGACGTGGTCAAGCACGCGTCGCTCGATCGCCGACTGGCGCTCCAGAGCGGTGACTACGTGGCCCAGAAGTCGCGCACCCAACTGGCGAGACCCGATCTCGTCTCCATCGGCGTAGGTGGGGTCTACTTGCGTCCGCACCATCAAGCTGGAGACGAGCAAGTGACGTACTTCTTGGATGGTCGGGCCGTGAGTGAGATCCCACCCCTGCGCTGGCCCGACTCCCCCGTGTCCGGTCGTAGCGAGATGGTGCATGCGGATGGAGAGCACCTTCCGGTACGACTGCAGGCCCGCGGCGCTGCGCTGACCAGGGCGCGCTGGTCGGGCGGTCACTGGAGCTTCGACTCGCTCACGATCGGTATGCCCAACCCGAAGGATTTCGACATGGTCCAGCAGACGGGTATCACCTATGCGGGCGGTAGGTCGGCGTTCTACGTCGTGAACTTCGCAGCTTCCGGGCAACCACGCAGCGCTGCTTTGTTCCCCGTGCAGGCATCGGGTCCGGTGGCGGCACCCGCGGTTCCCGTTCCGGTGCAGCTCGACCTCTCCGATCCGCCCGTCGCCTGCACGGAGGCCCAACGGACCGGCACTCCCCGAGTCGTCGTGCCGTACCAAGCGGGCACTCGCCACCCGGTCCTCATCAGCCACCGCATCGAACCGATTCGCACGCTGCTCAGTGTCGACGCGGTGCTTCACGGTACCGCGGATGCCCCATGCATTGCAGCTCTGGCTGCGGTGCCCGTAGACATGGATGACCGAGACGATCGCACGTGGATGTACGCAGTGATCTTACCTGGTGAGCTGGAGCACGCCTGGGCGTTTCGCGTCGTGTACGACGAAGCCGGCGACAAGCAGGTCTCGTACCGGAGTATGCGCTGCGAGTTCGACCCGAAGGCGGTCGTACCGAAAAAGATCTTCGCCGAACCTGGCACGCTATCCAGCGAACCGTGAACGGATCGCGATGGATCAGTCTTCTATTCCACAGGCGGGCTGCTCGACCAGCGGCCGTTTGCGTTCGAGCTGCCAGCGACGTGCGATGACCCAGCTGATGCTGAGTAGGTGCCATGGGCGGACTCCGCTCACCTCGTCGGCATAGACGGGTCGCACCGGGACCTCCATGACGCGGAGCCCACGCGCTGCGAGCATGCCCAAGAGATCGTTCGGGTAGCCGTAGCGTGGCCACAGCTCCGCGAGGGGCAGCAAACGCAGCGCTCTGGCACTGATTGCCGTAAAGCCGCACTGCGTATCGTCGATGTCCAGCCCCGTGGCGCTACGCGTCAAGGCCGAGAGCGCCTTCCCGCCCAGCCGACGAAGCGCTGGCATCCTGGCGCGATCAGTGTGACTGAAGCGGTTACCCTTGACGTAGTCGGCTTGTCGATTCGCCACCGGCGTCACGACGCTGGCTAGGTCGCTTGGATGCATCTGGTTGTCGCCGGCCATGACCGCCAGGACGTCTGCGCGGTGCTCGAGCCCGTTGAGATAGCCGGTAGTGATCGCGGCACCGACGCCCGAATTCGCACCGTGGCGGATCACCTGGATAGGCCGGGTCGTGGCTAGCCGGGCGACCTGAGCGGTTCGGTCGGTGCTCGCATCGTCCACCACCACGATATGGTCCACCCAAGCGGGGATCCCCGAGAGCGTGCGGCCAATCAGCCGCTCCTCGCAATAGGCTGGAACGATTACGGCAATTCGAGCACCTTGCCACATGGGCGGAAGCGCTAGTCGATTCCCAAGCGCAGGGCAAGCAGCCGAGGAGCGCGGCCCGACCGCACGGGGACACTTCGCCAGCCCTTGCCCACGGCGAGCGATCGGGGCAAAGTGCGACCCGGGACCGGCGCCGGACTTTCAAGGGAGCCCCGGCATGGGTCAATGCTCTTGCAGCGCGTCATAGCGCGCCATTTGGGACTTACGAGAGGCGGCCAGACTTTGCATTGCTCTAGGAAAACCGTGCGCCATCTCGCGGTTTTGCCGGCCGAAGGCGACCGCACGCGAGGCCGACGTGACTGAGATGCAGTCCGAGGTGTTGAGGCTTCAGAGGCGCATCGAGCAGCTCGAACGGCAGCTCAGTCGACTGGCGGAGGCCGAGGAACAGGTCCTTGGCGCTCGCG
>CBFGRJ010000351.1:0-7862 GCA_965651135.1 uncultured Myxococcales bacterium | reverse complement strand
CGGCGGCACCCTGTTTCGCGCGATGCGCTGGCGTGAACTGACGTTGCAGCTGATAGACCTGCCAGATTGCGTGCCACCCCATCACATCTCGAGTCGGTTCGAGCGGCGGTGCGCGAGCGCGAGTCGGTCCGAGCGGCCGTGCGGCGCGCGAGCGCAGTCGGGAGACGGCGTTTCTCGAGCTGCACACTTCGGGCGCGAGTTCGTGCGGGCCAAGCGCGAGGCGTGTGGGCGGAGCGGAGGGTCGTGATGGAGCGCGAGGGTGAGGGCGATCGCGGGCGTCGAGACGGGAGCCGGATGAAGGGATCGGATTTGGCGTCCTATGAGGGCAAATCAGAAATCGGATCCAGCTTTTGATTCCGGTGCCCCCTCGTGTCGAGCGAACAAAGGCGGGTCGGGGCTAACGCGGGCGCCAGAGGTTCACGCTCGGCCTTTCAAAAAAGGTGCGGCCGGCGGGTGCTCGAGCGGCGTGCCGCTATATTTTTTGGCGGCTGGCAAGCGCTGGGCGGCGCTGTCGGGTGCGCCGGCACCGGCGTGGAAGGCCAACCGCAGACACGCCGAAGCGAAAAGAAGCAGCGGTGCTCTGTAGCGTGGCTGTCAAGCGACGATCCCCGGTAGGGCGCCGCAGTTGGGCTCGATGCCGAAGCCATTGACGGGGTGGCCGAAGGCGTTGAGCACGGCGGTGTGCAACTGGTGGGCGCTCTTCGTGCCGAATTCCAAGTATTGGCCCGTTTGAAACCCTATGTTGCGGCCGCCGATCAGCAGGTACTGCATGTCGTTGGGGTTGTGGCTGTGATTGGTGCCGCTTTCGACACCCCAATAGATGAGGGTGTTGTCGAGCATGCTGCCATCGCCTTCTGGAATGGCCGCCAGCTTTTTGGCGAAGTACGCGATGAACTGCGCGAAAAAGCGGTCGAAGAAGATGAACGCTTCGCGGGTGGTTCCGTTGCCGCCGTTGAAGGGAATGGAATCGTTGGTGCGGCTGATGTGCGCGACGTTGTCGTGCCAGCTGTTGTTGTTCTGCGACCCGCGTAGTCCGAACATGCCGTTGTGGTGCGCGCCGGAAAAGGCGAACTGGTAGCTGCCGACGCGGGTTCTGTCGCACACCAGGGCTGCGGTCAGAATGTCCGCTTGCACGGTGCCCCATTGCTCGATGGCATCGGCGTTGCGGTCGTCGCGGCTGACCATGGGTACGTCGAGCGGCTCGCACGAAGCGCCGCCCACCGGTGTTTGCCCGATGGTGTTGATACGCTGCTGCAGCTCGAACAGGGCTTCGGCGTGGGCTTCGAGTTTGATGCGCTCTTTTGCCCCGAGGTAAGGTTCGATGCGCTTGAGTTGCTCGAGGTTGACTTCGGTGATCTGATTGTCGATGCGTCGCCGAGCCTCGGCAGCCTCGTCGACCTGATTGACTGGACCTGCGTTGCCGAAGTCCACACCGTCGAAGATCTGATTGTACGCTTGGCGAGGATCGTTGATGGCTGCGATGGGCTGCGCTGGGCCCGTGTAGGAGACAACGGAGCGTTTGTCGCGGCTGCCCGCGCCAGCTGACATCAAGTGCACGCTGCGGATGGCTGTTCCGCCGCGTATGTCGGTGTTGTCCAAGAGCACTTGGTCCACCGAAGGACCGTTGGAATAGTGGGAGCTCTCGTCGGAGAAGCGTTCGCCGGTGAACAGCTGGGCCATGCCGGCTTCGTGGTGGTTGTCATAGGTCCAGCTGTGGTCGAGGCGCCTCGGAAACAACAGGTGATCCCGGATTTCTTCGAAGTCGGCCAGTGGTTCTTGCAGCACGAAGCTCTTTGGATCGGCCCCGGCTTGCGGCCACCACTCGGGCGGGTGCGAGTCAGGTGTGAAGGCCAAGATCAAGCGCTTGGGGTTCAGGTTTTGGGCCTCCAAGCGTCGCTGGCGCAAGAAGGGAGCCAGAAAGACCGCACCAATCGTGGATTGGAGCAGCAAGCGACGGGAGATGTTGCGCTTCGACATTACAGTTGCTCCGGTTCGCGGCGAGTGCGCAGGAAAGTACTTTCAGAGCTGAGGAGCGCCGCGACCATCGCGCGCAGCGCGCCTGCATCGAGGGCGGCTCTGCCCAGTTGAATGGGGGGCAGGCCGCGGTCTTCTTCCAAGCGAGTTCCCGTGGAGTCGACCTTGAGCGAGGTGCTGGTGCCGAAGTAGAAGCGAAAGGCTTGGCGCGAGAGGCATTCTCTCACCCAATTGCTCTGCGCCAGCGCGTTGGCCAGCTCGACGTGATTGGAGACCATTTGGTCGACGTCGGAGGCCAAGAGCATGGCGGTCGTATCGATCGCCGTGCCGGTTTGAGCCGAGCGAAAGCGACCGACTTCATCGAATGTTTCCAGCGTAAACCCGAGCGGATCGAACAGTTCGTGGCACGAGTTGCACACGGGATCGAGTGCGTGCAGCTCGTAGAGCTCGCGCGTGGTGTTGGGCTTCGCCTGGGCTTCTAGCTCGGTGAGGTCGGGGTTGACCGTCGGGGGTACGGTGAAGTGCTGGCACATCAGCCGCTCTCGGATGAATAGCCCGCGCAGCGTGGGCGACGTGGAGGCATCTTTGGCGCGCAGTGAGAGCCCGGCGCCGAGCGCGAGAATGCCGACACGCTCGCGTGGTGCCCCAGCCCCGGTGGGCTCGCTATCGTAGAACGCTGCGAGGGCCGGATTGCTGACCTGAACCGGCGAGGTGAGCAGCCCGGTCAAGCTACCGTCCAACGTGATGTGCTGGGCGATGAAGTTCTCGGTCTCTTGCTGCATGGCTGCTTTGACTGCGTCGAACCCTGCGGCCACCTTGACGCCGTCACGCCCGAGGCCGAAGTCGGGATCGAGGAAGGCTTCCACCTCGAGCCACTCGGTCACGAAGTGCTCGAACTGTGCGCCCGCGCTAGGCTGAGCCAACAGCTGATCCACTTCGGAACGCAGGAGGGTGAGGTCGCTGAGAGCGCCCGATTCGGCTTTGGCGAGCAGCGCATCACTCGGCGGCAACCCAAGGATGCTATACGACAAGAACGACGCGATTTCGTGGGGCGTCATTTGGAACTCGACCTGACTGGCGTCTGCGCCGATTTCCGTCCTGTAGAGAAACAGGGGCGAAGTGAGCATCGCCTTGACCACCGAGCGATAAGCAAAAGCGTCGTCGCCCACTACGGCGGCTTCGCTCGCCGCTGAGTCGAACAGCGCACCGAAGAGCGCGAGGTCTTCGGTGCTCGCCGGCCTGCGGAAAGCTTTTTGCAGCGCTACGCCGAGGAACGCATCGCGACCGCACGTCGCTCCCAGTGCGGCACACCCGCCGAAGCTGGCCAGCTGCTCCGGCGTCAGTGTTTCGGAGACCTCCGCCGCGATCTTCATGTAGCCTTCGGCGAGCCCGTTGGCGATGGACACGAACCCCGCATCGGACAGGTTCGTGAACACGCCGTTGCTCGTTTCCGGAGCAAGCTTTGGCCCTTGTGCATCTTCGAGCGCGATCTGAACACCGAATAGCGCCTCGATGCTGGCCTGATACTGGGCATGGCTCAGCTTCCAGGTGCGCGCCTCCAGGGCCGGGGAAACAGGCTCAGGTGCGGTGTAGGGTAGCGAGGTGCCTTCGAGACCCGGGTTGGGGGTGGCGCCCGTGGTGCCGCTCGGCGAGGTGGTCCCAGTGGTCGTGCCACCCGGCGCTCCCGTCGAGCTCGCGCCGCCACCCACCCCGGACGTGCCGGTCCCGGACCCATTGGACGGCCCTGCGGCCGCACCTGGCACCTCACTGGAGCAAGCGGCCACCCACAGCGAACCGGCAATGATCCACGCCCGCGGGCCTAGCCAGCTGCCGGGCTGTGCCAGCGGACGAGCGCGTCGCTGCCGGACCATTGCACCAACACTACTGTTTGGCGTGGAAACCATCGAAGAAATAAGGGGAGCTCAGGCCGAAATAGGGGTCGGAAAATGCACGCCCGGCACGCTCTGTCTCGCCGCCGGAACTTTGCAGTTTGCTCGGATCGTCTGCTTGGCGGGCGGGCCGGGCCGCTGGATCGCCGTCGCCGACCTTGCTCACGCGTCGCCGAGTCCAGCGAGTGCCGGCGCGCAACTAATAATTAGCTAACATAACAAGTCAGTGATGAGCACCCATCGGCGCGAATGCCGGCTAGCGGCGCGTGGTGGTGTGGCGCAATGTCGCCCAGCGCTTTGTCCAGCAATGCCTACATGTGCACACTTTTTCTCGGTTTGGTGCAGGTGGGTGGGGAAGTTTCGAACCTCCCCAACGGTGAAGTTTGGAGCCCCGGTTGAACCCGGCTCGGCATTTACAGATGCGGCGCTGCAATCCTGGATCGTCGTGCCGATCTCGGGGAATACTCAGGAGTTATGGTTGACGTTGTCGGTTTGCTTCCACAGTGGGGGATGGTGATCCGATGAGACCCACCGGCGTATTCAAGCTGGGTGGGGTCATACTGCTCGCCACCACGTTCGGCTGCACGGGGACCATCAGCGGTGACTCCCCACCGGGAATGTCCGGTAGCAACGGGGTAGGCGGCGGATCGGCTAGCGGTAGCTCCGGCAACGGCTCGTCGAGCACCACGGGTTCGAATGCCTCGAGCACCGGCGGAATGCCGAGCGCAGGCGCGCGGCCTGTCGCCCTCGAAGGCAAGCCGATTTACACTCGCTTCGTTCGCCTCACCAACGATCAGTGGGAACACAGCGTGCGCGACATCTTGCGCCTCGACGGACCCACGGAGCAGTCCGAAAACTTTCTGGATGCGGTGGCGGGCACGACGGACTTCGACAACAACGAGCGAGTCGTGTTCGTGGACAATACCTCCGCGAACGACTTTCAGCGAGCGGCCGAAGCCGTGGCCGATCGGGTCACCGCCACCGATGCTGCGCTTCAACAGGTCGTAGCCACCACCGACCCGATGGTGTTCATAGAAACTTTGGGGCGTCGGGCTTTCCGGCGCGATCTCACGGCTGAAGAGCTGGCGGCGTATCGGGCCATCTTCGACGAAGGTGCGGTGGCTACCGAAACGCAAAGCGCGTTTACCAAGGGCGCCAGCTGGGTGATCGCGACGATGCTGCAGTCGCCCCACTTTTTGTATCGGATCGAGCTTGGAGACGCGGGCGCGCCGCTCAGCGGCTACGAGATGGCCGCGAAGCTCTCGCTGTGGATCCGCGACACCACGCCGACCGAAGCCATGCTCGACGCGGCCGGCTCGCTGACGACCGCCGAGGGAGCCGTCGCTCAGGCGGCTCAGATGCTCGAAGACGCCTCCGCCGTAGCGGTGATGCGCAAGTTTCACGGAGCCCTTCACAAGTTCGCGTTGTTCGACTCGATCGCCAAAACCGGCGTGCCCGAGTACCGCGAAGCCATGAATGCGGAGTTCAAAGAAGCGTCGTACCTGTTCTTCGATCGCATCTTCACGCAAAACCTGGGCGTGCGCGAAATCCTCACCACGACGGTGGGTTTTGTCGGGCCGAACATGGCGTCGATCTACGGCATGAGCGTGCCCGGCGGCGGCATGATGGAAGTCGATTTGCCGGGTCGTGTAGGCTACTTCTCGCAGGCGCCATTCATGACGTTGTGGGCGCGAAACAACGACCCGGATTCGATCCACCGCGGCGCGCGCTTGAACCTCGACGTCCTCTGCGCCGACCCAGGTCTACCGGTAGACGTGCCGCCGATCCCGCCGGCGGGGGAGGGGCAAACGAACCGCGATGTCATCACCAATCTCACCTCGACCTGCGCGCAGGTCTGCCACGGGCAACTGATCAACCCCGTTGGTTTCGCGTTCGAGAACTTCGACGGGCTCGGTCGCTTCCGAGAAACGGACAATGGCCAGCCGGTGGATACGAGCGGCGTTTACCCGTTTCAGGAAGGAGACAAAGCTTTCCAAGGAGCTCCCGAGCTGATGGAGCTGATGGCCTCGGGCAGCCAGGCCCACCTGTGCTGGTCGAAGAAGATGGCCAGTTACGCGCTCGCGCGCGACATCGTCGAAGCCGACCGACCGCTCGTCGAATCCCTGGGCGAGGTCAGCCGAAGTTCAGGGGGCTCACTCAAAGAAGTCATGCTCGCGCTCGTGAAGAGCGACGCATTCCGCATCCGCGCCGTCGGAGGTGCTCAGTGAACCGCTCTAGCTTTTCGAAGCGAAAGGTCATCAACCGCCGTTCCTTCTTGTATGGGGCCGGAGGTATCGCGATTGGGCTGCCCTTCTTGGAAGGGTTGCCGGAGCGTTCGGCGTGGGCGGCCGAGTCGCAGCCCATCTTCACGCTGTTCATTTGCGCGGCATGCGGCGTGGAGCCGAAGCGCTTCTGGCCGTCGTCCACTGGCCCGCTGAGCAGCGTGCTGAGCTCGGGCGACCAAGCCGTCAATCAGCTCAAAGACCACGCCAACAACCTGCTCATCATCAGGGGCGTCAACTTTCCGACGCAGCTCAAGGGTTGTGGGCATGCCGAGGGTTTGACTCAAGCGCTCACGGGAGCGCCGCCCAAGAGTACGGGCTCCCAGGCGACGGCGTCGGGGCCATCCGTGGACTTCGTGATTTCGCAGGCAGTGAATGCTCCCGGCACCGACCCGCTCACGCTCTACGCCGGCAACATCAACAACGGCTATATCGAAGAGCGGTTGTCGTTCGACAACAACGGCACCACCCGAGCCGCGGCGGACAACCCCTACAAGCTATATCAGAGCCTGGTGACCATCGCGGATCCAGCTGGAAGCGGCAGCTCCACTGGAGGCAGCACGCCCGAACCGTCCACCCCGTCGGTGACGGACGAGCTGTTGCTGCGACGCAAGAGTGCCGTCGATCAGGTGCATGCCGAGCTCAATGCGCTGATTCAGAACCCGAAGCTCAGCGCCGAGGACAAGCAGCGCCTGGAGCAGCATTTCAACGCCCTTCGGGAGGTCGAAATCACCATGACCAATCCGAACAACCCGGTGGCGTTGTTCGGGTGCAGCCTCGACGGAATCGACACTCAAGGTCTCGAAGCCATCCAGCAGTACCGTTACCAAAGGACGAACGTAGCGGTCGGCGGCATGGAGCACATCGTCGAGCTCCACATGCAGCTTGTGGCACTGGCGTTCGCGTGCGACTACAACCGCACCGCGACGATTCAGTGGGGCGACGGCACCGACGCAACGATCTACGAGGTGGCCTCGAACCAGCAGCTCGGCAACTGGGGCTTCCACCACATCAGTCATCGCGTGCAATCCGACGGTGCCTTGGGTCAGAACAGCACCGCCGAAGCGGCCCACGCGGAGATCGACGTGCTGCGCATGCAGACGTTGGCGCGCGGTCTCAACCATTTTCGCGATCGAGGGCTTGCGAACAACGCCGCCGTGTTGTGGACCAACCACGTGGCCGAGGGGAACCACACCATGCGCAATGTGCCGCAAATTATTTGGGGCAATGCCGGCGGCTACTTCAAACAGGGCGAGTATGTCGACGCCGACGGGGCGACCAACGGCCAGCTCTTGAACATGTTCATTACGGCTGCCACCGGCAACTCTTCGCCGAACTTCGGCGACAGCGGTGGCGGTGAAGTCGATGTAGCCAAAGCCTGAGCTCGAGCTACTCCCGCGAGTCAGCCGAGCTCAGGGCACCACCACGATCCGGAGCTGGTGCGTACGGGCTTCTGTGTCGACGGCGAAGGTCGCCCATTCGGTGTCGAGCGTCTGACCCGAATAGGACTCCAGGCTCACGCCGATGCCGACGCTGCTTCCGCGCGAGCTCGAGATCTTCGAAATCGCGCTGCTGCTGAGCGTTGCCGAGCGAATGGTGCCCTCCGTCGAGGCTTCGACGCTGAATGAGCCGTACTGAATGCCGCTACCCAAATCGTTCCAGGCTTGGATCCACTCCGTTCCGCTGCCGGTCCCTGCGATCAGGTTCGTGAGGTTCG
>CBFGRJ010000350.1:0-7871 GCA_965651135.1 uncultured Myxococcales bacterium | reverse complement strand
TCCCGTAAGGCTGGGGAACCCCAACGAAATGCTCGCCTGGCGCAGGCGCTACCAGCAGTGGCTCGACAGTCGGGCGGACTGCGCGAGGCTCGAGCGTCAGCTCGAGGAGCTCGACGCGGCTAGCCGACGCTGCGCCGAGTCGTTGCGCGCGGCGCTCGGCGAGGAGAAGGCGGGCAGCGCGAGTTTGGCCGGCCTGGTTGCCGCCGCCACCGAGCTGCTCGCCACGCTCAGGCAGCGCGAGCGCGAACGCCAAACGCTCGAGCTCGTCGTCAAGCAGCTCGAGGGGAGCGTCGCTCGTGAACAGCGCGCCTTACGAGCCTCCGATGAGCCGCTCGCGGCGTGGGCGGAGGCCTGGGCCGCCGCGGTCGAGCCGCTCGGTCTCGGCGCGTCGCCAGGCTCAGACGAAGCCCTGGCCGTGCTCGAAGACATGGTGGAGCTGATGCGCAAGCTCGACGAGCTGCCCCAGAACAGGCGCCGCGTGGCGGGGATGGAGCGCGACGCCAAGGCCTTCGAGGCGCTCTTGAGCCCGCTGCTCGCCAAGTACGCCGGCGATTTGATCGGTCTCTCCGTGGAAGAAGCCGCCGAGCGCTTCGTGAGCCGCTATCAAGAGGCGACGCGGCACGCCGAGGAGCGCGAACGACTGAAGAAAGAAATCAAGGCGCTCGAGCACGAGCTCAGCCAAGGGCAAGCGAAAAAGCGCCTGGCCGAGCAGCAGCTCGCCGAGCTTTTGCTGCGAGCCAGGGCCCGCGACGCGGCCGAGCTCGAGCGTCTAGAAAGCCAATGGCGGCAAGTGCTCGAGCTCAGGGAGCGATTGCGCGAGCTGGACGATCAGCTGCTCGACCAAGGCGGCGGTACCCCCCTCAAGGAGCTGGTCGAAGAAGCGAGCGCCACCGACCGGGCAGCGCTCGTGGTCCAGCGCGATGCGCTCAAGGCCGAGCTCGAAGATCTCGAAGCCACCTGGCGCGATGCCGAAGTCACCATCGACCGGTTGGAACGAGGGCTGGAATATTACGGCGACGAGGCCGCTTCCGATGCCTTGCAGCAGCTCGAGCAACGCGCCGCCCACGTGCGCGAGCTGCTCGAACGCTACCTGCGGGTGCGCCTGGCAAAGACATTGCTCGAGCGCGAAATCGCCCGTTACCGCGAGCGGCACCAAGGCCCGGTGCTCACGCGAGCCAGCCAGCTCTTCCAGCGTTTGACCCTCGAGCGTTTCCAGGGTCTTCGCGTGGGCCTCGAGGAGCGCACGCTGAGCTCGGTGCGAGCCGACGGCGACGAGGTCAGCGTCAGCGAGTTGAGCGAAGGCACACAATACCAACTTTACCTGGCGCTGCGCTTGGCCACGCTCGAGCATTACATGAAAGATAGCGCCCCCATTCCCCTGGTTCTCGACGACCTGCTCATCCATTTCGACGACGAACGCGCAGGCGCGGCGCTTTCGGTATTGGGTGAGCTCGCCCAGCGTGTCCAGATCCTCTACTTCACCCACCTATCGCGCGATCTCGCGCTTTCCGAGCGCTGGGTAAGCCCAGCGGTGCTCCGCCACCACTATTTGACGCCGCCGAAGGAGCAGACGAGGGTGGCGCTAGGAGGGGAGGTGGCCTCGTAGTACCATGAGGACGATGTTGGCTTTGACACGAGGTGTCTGTAGATGGGTGATGATGTCGAGTCTCGGGTGGTGTACCGCCTGCAGCGGGGCGAGGATTCGCCCGACCCGAGCGCGGCCTGTGGCCCTAGCACCTCGGGCAGTCACTGACACCATCGGCGCAGCGGGTTGAATTGGGCATGCTCCGTCAGGCGTCCTATTACGTCGCTCCGCCGTCGCCCGAAATGGCTGGTTGGGTGGAGTGTTTCTGGGAGCTTGCACCTGGGAACCTGGCAACTTGGGAGGAGCAGATCCCGGCGCAGCTCAGCACTGACCTCGTCTTTTCATTGGGGACTGCCTATCAGCATTCGTCGGGGAATGGCTCGACAGGGGTGTCCGGGCATCATTGCTTGGGTGTCCGCCGAAGCCCGGAGCGCTTCGTTCACCGCGCTTCGAACCATCTCGTCGGAATTCGGCTGAAGCCCGGCGCGGCGGCGCGGCTGCTGCGGCGCGGTGGAGCGGATCTCCGAGGCCGGTCCGAGCTTGGCGGGGCATGTTTCGGGCAGCTGTCGGAGGTCATGCATAGGGTCGCGGCGCGCAATGCTGGGCGGCATTGCCGGCCGCTCATTGGCGAACGTGAAGTTCAGGCGGCATTTCGGGAGATGCGCAAGCACTGGCGGTTGACATCGACAGATGTGCCGCGGGTATCGGGTGTGCTCGAGATCATGCGGCAGGAGCGGTTGTTTCGCGTTCGGGCGCTCTGCGAGCGGCTGGGCGTGACGGAGCGGACGCTCGAGCGCCTGTTTCAAGCCGAGGTCGGCGTCAGCCCCAAGTTTGCCGTTCGAGTGGTTCGGCTGCAGCTGGCGCAGTGCCAGCTTCGAAAAGGCACTACCGCCGCCCGGGTGGCTTGCCGCCTCGGCTTCTTCGACCAAGCGCACCTATGCAACGAGCACCAGGCGCTCGCTGGTACGATAGCCTCCGCGCAACCGCTGGCGCCGACCGTTTGTCGGATTTCTCCAAGACGCCCCGCGGCCTAGGCGCTAGGTGACGGTCATGGAAACACAATGTGTGCGCATCCCATTGCGCAGAGGCGAGACTGAACGGTTCTTGAGTTTCATTCGGGCGGCCCAGGCTCGCAAAGCGGAGATGCTCGAATCCATGCAGGCGGAAGGGGTCGTTTTCGAGTGCATATTTCTCGAAAGGCAAGCTGAGCAAGACTCCATCATCTTTTATATGCAAGCAGAGAATCTCGAGAAGGCACAACGCGCCTTTGCCGAATCGAGGCTCCCTATCGACGTCGAAACCCGAGCCATGATAGCCGCCTGTTGGGATGTCGAACGCACGTCGCTGCTCCAGCCGTGCTTGGAGCTCGCGGTGCCGGACGGGTCATAGCCCCCGCGGCGGCTGCGCATTTCGAGCATGTGCGGCGTTATGCTCCGAGTATAGTGCGCCATGCACTAGAGCGGACCGGCAAAGAAGCGTTGGCTCGCTTCGAACGCGAGGTGCGTCGAACTGCCATGCTCACTCATCCCAATACCGTGACCGTGTTCGACTACGGGCGCACTACCCGAAGGTGTCTTTTACTACGCCATGGAACTCTTGGAGGGGGCATCCCTCGACGAGATCGTGAAGGTCGATGGTCCACAACCCGAGGAACGAGTCATTCACCTGCTCGAGCAGGCCGCCATCAGTTGCGCTCGGGCGGCGCTAGGCCGCAACCTCCCGTCGACGCTCCCGTACCCGTCGTCACCGTTTCTCGTTTCGTCGAGTAGTCATTCGTATGGGCGCTCGCGCTTCATCTCCGAGTCGACCTTGGGTTCGTTGCCGACCATGCTGACCTTGACGGAGTAAAGCGACTGTTCGCCGTCGGCATCCAGATCGCCGCGTGCGATGACCTCGACGCTGCGGCCATCTGGGGCGGTCACGAACTCGTACGAATAGAACAGCGGCTCGTTGGGCATGAAGCCAATGGCTTTCCAGCTGGCGTGCTCGAAGCCTGCCGTAGCATCCACGGCGCGCCCTTGCGGCACCTGGGCTGGGGTGAGGGGAGCGCTGGGCGGAAAGGGGCGCTTGGGTGGCTTCTGGGCGCGCGCGTAGTCGCTCAGCGCCAACGCGATGCGCATGACGTTGTCGCGAGCTTCTGCCGTCTTGGCGGCGAGCTGGTATTTGCCCACGCCTTCTTTGGCCATGCCCACCAGCACTTCGGAGAACAAGCGCTCGGCTTGCTCCTTGTCGAGGGTGAGGCGCACGCTCAGCGAGGCGCCGGTTTGCTCGATGTGAGCTTGATCGAAGATCTGGGCAAGTTGGTCGGCGGAGGGTGAGTCGACCTCGGCTTTCAGCTCTTGCTTGAGCTGCTGAATGCCTTCTTGCAGGCGCTGCGCCACGTTGCTGGCAGCCTCTGGGGTCTCCGCCAAACCTACGGCTTTGAGCTCGAAACCTCCGCCGGGTTGCGAGAGCGCGAGGCTACCCCATTTGAGGCTGAGCGGGTTCGGACCGCGGGCGTAGGCCAGAAACGCCGCCTTGGGATTGCTGTCGACGCTCGCTTGCAGCCCGGGAGACAATGGTGCGCCGCTGCGTATGCGCTGGGCGGTGGCTTCTGCTCGTGCGGCGGGTGTGTAAATCAGAAGCTCGCGCCGAGCCTGCGCAAGACCGCCGGTAGGCAGGCGAATGGCCGGGTTGCCGAGTACGTCGGTCTGCTCCACCGGGATGAAATTTTGGATGCAACGCAGCACGTCTTCTGCGGGCCGATCGAGCGCCAGGGCCAGACTGGCGCTGCGTGGGTCGATGTTGTAGCGACCGAGCGGCTCCGTCTGGCTCGCGCGGTGTTGGAGCTTCGCGCTCAACACGATTTCCTGAATCGACTCCAGCGGATCGAAGCCACAGCCTGCTTGAATGATACCGAGGCCTTGGCGGGCTTGAGGGATGCCATCGCGCAGCCCGGTGAGCGCGCCAAACATCGGGCCCGAGCGGAGCTCGCTTCCCTGAATGCGAATCACCAGCGTGGCGTCGTCTGCTACCACGTGCAGGGCGTCCGACGCCGCACCACGTGGCTCGACGGCGCTGTTCGGCTCGGGCACGGGCTTTGCGATGTGGGTTGGCGTAGCCGGCTCGGGCTTGGGGCTCTGACAGGCCAGCGTCAAGCACCAGCAGGCGACCCAGGGTGAAAAGCGTGTCATGCCTCGGGAGCTAAGCAGAGCCGGTGACGCGCGGCAAAGCAAGATGCCCGTGTAGCGCTTTTGTCTCGCCTGAGCTCGAGTTTCAGCGTTCGAGAGGCCCGACGGCGCACCTGTCGCACCCGCTCGCTGCGGGATTTGTTTTGGACCTGGGTCGAGCCTGCGCTACCAACGAGGCGTGTTTTCATCGATGCTTCGAACGCTCGGCGCTGCGCTGTTTTGTCTTGTGACCCTGACCGGCTGCGAGAAGAAAGCCGAGCCCGAGCCAAAGAAATCAGGAGCGGCCGCAGTGTCCGCGCCAGCTCCGGCCGCGAGCGCGGCGCCCGCACCCGAACCCGAAAAGCCCAAGCGACCCAAAGAGCCTCTGAATGTGTTGTTCCTCACGGTCGACTCGCTGAGGGCCGACATGCCTTGGACCGGTTACGAGCGCGAGATAGCTCCGAATCTCAGCGAGCTGGCCAAGAAGTCGACCGTCTACACCAACCATCGCTCGGTTTCGAGCTACACCGCGCAAACGGTTGCTGCATGGTTGTCGGGACGCTACGCGTCCACGTTGTACCGCACCGGCTACTTTTTCACCGGCTATAGCGAGGCAAACCAGTTCTTCACCGAAGTACTGCAAGAAAAGGGAATCCGCACCCTCGGCGTACACGGGCACATGTATTTCGCTCGCGGTAAGGGGCTCGAGCAAGGGTTCGATGTCTTCGAGGTGGTGAAGGGCATTTCGTTCGATGCCCAGACCGACAATCACGTGACCAGCGACAAGATCACCACTCGGCTGATCGAGCTCTTGGGCGACCCGAAGAACACCGACAAACAATTCTTCGCCTGGGCTCACTACATGGACCCGCACGACCAGTACAAAAAGCACCCCGAGTCTCCCGATTTCGGCAACAAGAATCGGGATCGCTACGATTCGGAGGTCTGGTACACCGATATGTGGTTGGGCAAGCTGTTCGAATTCGCTAGGCAACAACCTTGGTGGGAACGCACGGCGGTGATCGTCTCTTCCGATCACGGCGAGGCGTTCGGCGAGCATTCCATGTACAAGCACGCGTTCGAGGTGTGGGAAGTGCTGGTGCGAGTGCCGCTCATGGTCTTTGCTCCGGGCGCCGAGCCGCAGCGCATCGACGAACCCAGGACCCACATCGATATCGCACCCACCATCATGGATCTCATGGGGCAACCACCGCTCGAGAGCTTCATGGGCCAGAGCCTGGTCCCCGAAATCTACGGAGCGGCCAAGCCCGAACCCCGAGACGTGATCGTGGTCGAGCTCGCGGAGGACAGCCACAATCCTCATCGCCGCGCCATCGTCAAAGGCGACTACAAGTACATCGTGTTCGAAACGGGCTGGCGTAAGCTGCTCTTCAACTTGAAGAACGATCCGGGTGAAGAGCGCGACCTTTCCAAAGAAGAACCGGAAAAGCTTGCCGAAATGCAGCGGCTCTTCGACGAGGCTTTCGCCAAGATTCCCAGCATCCGTCCCTATGGTGGCGCCACGCTGAAGAGCGGCAAGAGCGCCAACGGTCCAAGCGGGCCCCCCAAGCAGGCCGCGCCATGAACGCTGGCCTTAGGGAGCTCCGACTCAGTCTCGGGCTCGACGAAGCCGACGACGAAGAAGCGCTGAAGCTCATGGCGAGCAAAGCGCTCGGACGGTCTCCTGAAGAAATGCCGGAGGTGCGCGTGCTGCGGCGCTCCATCGATGCGCGTCGGGGCCGGGTCCGCTTCGAGGTGTTGCTGGGCTTTGGCGCGCCCGAGCCGGCCTCCGGCGCGCTGCCTCGCGAGGTGGTCGGCTCGCGGCGTGTGGTGATCGTCGGGGCGGGGCCCGGCGGCTTGTTTTGCGCCTATCAACTGGCACGCCATGGCATCCCCGTCGTGGTGCTCGATCGCGGCAAGCGCGTCCAGCCCCGCCGTCACGATCTGAAGGCGCTCAACGTGAGGGGTGACGTGAACCCGGAGTGCAACTACTGCTTCGGTGAGGGCGGTGCGGGAACGTACAGCGATGGCAAGCTGTACACCCGATCGCACAAACGCGGCAACGTGCGGGACGTGCTCGAGATCTTGGCGCTGCACGGGGCGCCCGCGGACATTTTGGTCAACGCTCGGCCGCATATCGGTTCCAACCGCTTGCCCATCGTGGTCACGGCTCTGCGCGAACGCCTCGAATCGGTGGGCGTTGAGTTCCGATTCGGCGCCCGAGTGACGGAGCTGTTGATCGAGAACCGGGGCAAAGCGAGGCGCATGGCGGGAGTGCGACTGGCGGACACCAGCGAGCTCTTGGCCGACGCTGTGGTGCTGGCTACCGGTCATTCGGCGCGCGACGTCATCGAGATGCTCGCGGCGCAAGACATCTTGCTCGAGCCGAAGGCGTTTGCCATCGGTGTACGCATCGAGCATCCCCAAGCGCTGATCAACCGCATTCAATACGGTGCTCACGCTGGGCATCCCAAGCTGCCTGCCGCCTACTATCGCTGTGCCAGCACCGTCGACGGCCGCGGCGTCTATTCGTTCTGCATGTGCCCAGGAGGTTTCATCGTGCCAGCCGCGACCGAGGTCGATGGGGTCGTGGTCAACGGGATGAGCCTTTCGAAGCGCGACTCTCGCTTCGCCAATTCGGGGCTCGTGGTTTCGATCGAGCCCACCGATCTCGAGCGGGCGGGTCACCGTGGAGTCCGGGGAGGCATCGAGTTTCAGGGCCTCGTGGAGCGTGCGGCGTTTCAGGCCGGTGGTGGTGCGCTCAAAGCACCCGCCACGCGCGTCACCGATCTGCTCGCGGGCCGCAGCTCCTCGACCGTGCCCGAGTCGAGCTACCGACCCGGGCTCACGGCTTCGAACGTGGGCGACGTGTTGGATGTCGGTGGGCTGGAGCTGTCGCGGCGCTTGGCTCAAGCGCTGCGTGACTTCGGCCGGCGCATGCGGGGCTACGTCACCGACGAGGGCGTGCTCGTCGGCGTCGAGTCGCGCTCGAGCTCGCCCGTGCGGGTGGTGCGCGACCCGCTGAACCTCGAATCGCCGAGCGTTGCGGGGCTGTTTCCGTGCGGCGAAGGGGCCGGTTATGCGGGAGGCATCGTCAGCGCTGCGGTCGATGGTATGCGCATTGCCGAAAAGATCGC
>CBFGRJ010000349.1:0-7906 GCA_965651135.1 uncultured Myxococcales bacterium | reverse complement strand
ACGACGCTCTTCCGATCTCGATCCACCCTGAGGGCGTCCCAGAGAAGCCAACCGCAAAAACGCCAAGCCCGCCAAACAAACCAGCGGGCGCAGCGAACCAACCTGGCAGGCAATGCTGGAACCCGAGGCGAGGTTCGATTTTTATTTCACAGGAAGCTAAGAAGAACGGGAAGATTTTTTTATTTGGAGCTGAGCAGTGGAGCTGAGCAGACCATCTGTGGTGATGCGATGCTTGTGACACCGGTGTTCAGCCGATGACCGGGGACGAGAAAATTTCCTTCCCGTCCTTCCCGTCTCCCTGTTCAATTCTGGATCCAACTGGCCTTGCGTCGCTGGCTTCGGGTCGGCTCTATCTAGAGGCTGCGTTTGAACGCTTCGACCACCTTCGGTTCGGCGAACAAGCGGGTGAGTTTGTCGTGGAGTGCTTGCTGGGCCGCGGTGGCCGCGTCGCTTGGCTCATCGTGGCTCGGAGGTAGCTGGTCGGAACCTTCGACCAGGCTCTGACCTTTGAGGGCGCCTGCGGCATTGAACACGCTGAGCTCGAGCCGGTAGAGGACCTCGGTGTTCTTGAATGTGGTGGTTTGCCATTCGCTGATGGTCACGAGCACGAGGTGTTCGCGACCGGACCGTTTGAGCTGCTCGAAAGCCTGGGTCTTGCTGGTGCCCGCCGGTGCTGCCAGTGCTTGGACCTGATAACCGCTGCGACCGAGCGCTCGCGACACCACGCTGGTGACATCGTCAGCGAAGGTCCGGCCGCTCTGGGTGAGGACGGTCTCGACCTCGCCGTCTTCATCACGATAGAGCCCAGAAAAGCTCGGCTGGCGCTCACCGCTCGCGACTGCTCGACGCCCGTCGATGGTGAGCACCGCAGCGGTCTGCGTTCCCGCGATTGGCAGTTGAAGCTGGATACCATCGTAGGCGTGGCGTTGTCCGCCCGCGCAAGCAGCGGCGCCTGTTAGTGCAGCGACGACAAGGCAGAGGTGTGCGAGTGTATGCCGCATGACCACCCACTTATAGGTCAAGATACTTGGATTACGCCATAAGTTTGCGCGGAGTGAGCGTGGCCGTGTATGCACCGGACACTGAAATGTCGTTCACTCGCGCGCTTAAGAGGCCAGAGGACCGACCGTCTGAGCTCGGCATAACCATCATGAGGGCCTCACAGTCACGTGCCGCAGAGGACACGCCGACCGAGCCGGCTCCTGCCGTGCACTCGTACTACGCCCCTAAGTTCCCGCCCGATCCGAAGTTGCCCGAAGTCGACGAAGCCATGCTCGAAGAGCTGGAGCTCACGGGCGAGCACGAGTACCCGAGCGGTGTGTTTCGCACCGCCCCGGTCCTCAAGCACGTGTATCGACGCGCCGATAGTGAGCGGGGCGCCAAGAGCGCTTAGATGGCCGCGACCCCTAGATGACCGGGACCCCCGGGGCGCCGGTGTCTTCGGATCACAGGCCTGATATCTCTGCTATTGCGCAAGGTTACGGGCATGTCAGCGCTGCTTTCGATGAGCGATAGAGTCACTGTCCGCTCAAAATAGGGGACCTGGCTCGTCGTCGGTCTTGCGGCTCACCGGCGGCAGTCCCCATACTCCCCCGCATGAAAACGAGGGCAGCAGTGGCAACGGGGGCGGGCAAGCCCCTCAGCATCGAAGAAGTGGACGTCGACGGGCCTCGCGAGGGTGAGGTGCTGGTCGAGATCAAGGCAACAGGCGTGTGCCACACGGACGCGTACACGCTGTCGGGCGCCGACCCCGAGGGCCTTTTCCCTGCCATCCTTGGGCATGAGGGTGCTGGGGTAGTGGTCGAGGTGGGCAAGAACGTGACCTCGCTCAAAGCGGGCGACCACGTGATTCCGCTCTACGTTCCGGAGTGTCGGAATTGCGACTACTGCACCTCGGGCAAGACCAACCTGTGTCAAGCGATTCGTTTGACACAAGGTCGCGGCAAGATGCCGGACGGCACGTCGCGCTTTTCGCTCGGGGCCAAAGAGCTGTTGCACTACATGGGCACTTCCACGTTTTCGAACCACACCGTCGTGCCAGAAATCGCGCTCGCGAAGATTCGCGAGGACGCGCCGTTCGACAAGGTTTGCTACATCGGTTGTGGAGTGACCACGGGCATCGGGGCCGTCATCAACACCGCCAAGGTGCAGGCGGGTGACAAGGTGGTCGTGTTCGGTTTGGGTGGCATTGGATTGAACGTGGTCCAAGGCGCGCGCATGGTGGGTGCCGACAAGATCGTGGGTGTGGACATCAATCCGGCGCGCCGCCCGCTGGCCGAGAAGTTCGGCATGACCCATTTCGTCAATCCGAACGACGTGGGAGACGACCTGGTGGCGCACTTGGTGAATCTCACCGGGGGCGGCGCCGATTTCTCGTTCGAATGCATCGGCAACGTGAAGGTGATGCGCCAAGCGCTGGAATGCTGTCACAAGGGTTGGGGCACCTCCGTGATCATCGGTGTAGCGGGTGCCGGTGAAGAAATCTCGACGAGGCCCTTTCAGCTGGTGACCGGCCGTAACTGGCGTGGCACCGCCTTTGGGGGTGCCAAAGGGCGCACCGACGTGCCGAAGATCGTCGATTGGTACATGAACGGAAGGATCAACATCGACGATTTGATCACCCACACCATGCCGCTCGATGACATCAATCGCGCCTTCGAGCTGATGCACACCGGTGAATCGATTCGTAGTGTGGTCACCTTTTAGCTTTTTGCTATGGAATCTCAAAGCTTCATCCATCAGTTCGAGCTCGGACCCTGGAACAACTTCATCTATTTCATTGGCGACCGTTCCACGCGCCGGGTGGGGGTGGTCGATCCGGCCTGGCATGCGCCGACGATTTTGAAGCAGGCGGCAGAGCTCGATGTGACCATCAGTCACATCTTGTGCACCCACAGCCACTTCGATCACGTCAACCAGGTCGACGCGTTGCTCGAAAAGCTCGACGTGCCGGTCTACATGCTCAAAGAAGAGGTGGCCTTTTCCGGCTTTCGTTGCGAAAATCTGATCGAAGTGTCACCGGGTGACCAGCTCAAGATCGGCGATCGTACCGAGGTTACGTTCGTGCATACGCCAGGGCACACGCCCGGCTCGGTCTCCTACAAGCTCAGCGACAGCGTGATCACGGGGGATACGCTGTTCGTCAATGGCTGCGGGCGCTGCGACTTCGTGGGCGGCGATCCCGAGGTCATGTATTACACGCTCAAGCGCTTGACCGAGTCGCTGCCCCGCGAGACTCGCCTATATCCAGGCCACAACTACGGCGCTACTCCGACAACGACGGTCGATGCAGAGCTCTTGAACAATCCGTATCTCCAGCACGCGACCTTGGAAGCCTTCGTGAATCATCGAATGCAGGGCAAAACACCCAACAGCCAGCTGCCCGCCGCACCGGAATGGTCTCCGAGCGAGGATTGAGCCATTGCGGGGCGTTGCCGACGTAGAGCTCCGCAACAGTTGGGTCGAGGTGGGGTTGGTCTCCCGTGGCTGATCGCCACACTCGAACCACAGACGCACGAACCTCCAGCGTGTGACGCTTGGGTTGGTGGCAACCCAGCGCCGGACGTCCGGTCATGCCCGGTCTCGGGATGGCACTCGTTACCTGCCGAGCATTGATTTGCTAAACTCGAGTCTTCTACTCACCACGGGGTGTTGTGATGACCGATGCGAACCTGGTTCCGACGATCGAGGGGCTACCCAATATTTCTGGATTCGAAGACATTGTTTTCGGAGGTAGCTCACCCGAAGGGCCGATTTACCTGCCTGAATCCGGCATCGACTTCGAACGGGTTCGCTGTGGCTTTGCCAATGCCTTGCATATGCATCAGCCCTTGATTCCCGCCGGGGGTAGCGATTTGAGAACGGCTGCTGTCATCAGCAACTTGAAACACATGATGGACAACCCTGGCGTTGGCGACAATCACAACGCGTCGGTATTTCACTGGTGTTACAAGCGCATGGGTGAATTCATCCCGCAGCTGGTGGGTGAGGGCAAGAATCCGCGCATCATGCTGGAGTACTCGGGCTGTCTATTGCACGGCTTGTTGGATATGGGCCTTTGGGACGTCATCGACAGCTTGAAGACCATCACCTGCGACCCGAGCTACAAGCGTACCGTCGAGTGGCTGGGCTGCCCCTGGGGACACGCGGTCGCTCCTTCGACGCCGGTTCAGGATTATCGCTTGCACGTGCGTGCCTGGCAACATCACTTCGCAGCCATTTTCGGAGTGGACGCGATGCGGCGCGTGCGCGGTTTTTCCCCTTCGGAGATGGCGCTGCCCAATCATCCGGACGTTTGCTACGAATTCGTGAAGACGCTCAAAGACGCAGGGTATCTGTGGGTGCTCGTGCAAGAGCACAGTGTCGAGAAGGCGAGCGACGGCAGCGGCGTCACCGACCCGCACTTGCCGCACCGGCTCGTGGCCAAGAGCTCGAGCGGCGACACCGTGGAAATCATCGCGATCATAAAAACGCAGGGTAGCGACACGAAGCTGGTGGCTCAAGGGCAGCCCTACTACGAAGCCAAGGGCGTCTCACGCGGACAAATTGCCGGCAAGAGTGTGCCACGGCTCGTGACTCAGATCGCCGATGGTGAAAACGGCGGTGTGATGATGAACGAATTCCCTGCGAAGTACATGGAGATCATGCGTGAGAGCTCCGGAAGCGAGACACCACCGGTCAACGTGACGGAGTACCTCGAATACCTCGCGCACCTCGGTGTTCGCGAGAGCGATTTCGAGGCCATTCAGCCCATCCACCAAAAGAAGATCTGGGATCGCTTCGAGCCAGGGAGCGGAACGGACAAGCTCCGCGAGCTGACGGAAAAGCTGAAGCAGGAAGATCACCGCTTTCACATGGAGGGCGGCTCCTGGACCAACGATCGATCGTGGGTTTCGGGATACGATCACGTGCTGGCGCCCATGGAAGAGGCGAGTGTGCTCTTCAACGAAAAGGTGCTCAGCAAGGGCGCGTCGACCAAGGAGCCGCGCTATCGAAACGCGCTCTTCTACTTGTTGGTCAGCGAGACCAGCTGTTATCGCTTTTGGGGCGAAGGTATCTGGACCGAGTACGGGCGCGAGCTATCGCGCCGCACCAAAGATATCGTCAACCACGATTTCTAAGCCAAGCGGGCAGGCCTACCGTTCACCTTGGTTCACAACAGCTCGCGGTAGATGCCTTCGGTCTGCGCGGCGATGTTGTCCCAGCTGAAACCATACGCCGCCTTGACGCGACCGCGCTCCCCCATCCAGCGCGCGTGGGCGAAATTGTGAAAAATGGAGCAGATACCCCAAGCGATGGATGAAGGGTTGTCGTAGACCAAAAAGCCATTGGTCCCGTGCTCGACGAAATGGCGCGGGCCGCCGTTTTGGGTGGCCACCACGGGCTTGCCGGCTGCCCAGGCCTCTAGCACGACCACCCCGAAGGGCTCGTTGCGGCTCGGGACGCAGAGCAGATCCGTGCTTTTGAACAAGTCGACGAGCGCGCCATTGGCTCCCATGGCACCCAGAAAGCGCACGGCGTGGGCCACGCCGAGCTGATGCGCTCGGTTCTGCAAATAGCCCCGCATATCGCCATCACCGGCGAACACGAACTTTGCATCGCTGCGGCGCGCGAGTACCGCGGGCACGGCCTCTAGCAGCAAATCGGGGCCTTTTTGGGTGCTCAGGCGCCCGACGAACAGCACCATGGGGTCGAGCGGTCCAACCTCGTAGCGCGCGCGCACCTGACCGGCATCGATGAATCCGTCGAAACGCTCGCAGCTGACGCCGTTATACACCATCCGCAACTTGTAGTCGGGGATCTGATAGAGCCAGCGGACCTCGTCGCACATGGCGGGGGAGACACCGATCACGCGATCGGCGACGTAACCTCCCTCGGCTTCGATATCGTGAATCTTGGCGCAGTTGCCGTTGAGCCTCCGGTTACCGTTGCGGCCGTACTCTGTCGAGTGAAACGTGAGCACCGCCTTGCGACCATGATCGTTCTTGGCTTGCACGACGGCCTTCGCGCAGAGCCAATCGTGACCGTGGACGATATCGAAAGGAGCTCCTTGGTACACCTCCGCTTCCCTCATGAAGTACACGAAGGCGTTGCACATATTGTTCATTTCGACGACGAAGTCCGGATGCAGCTCGATGGGGCAGCGGTGATAATAAACGCCGTCAATGCGTTCGAAGGTCGGCTGTCCTTCTCCGAGGCGAGCGAAGACGTGCACTTCGTGCCCTCTTCTGTCCAGGGCGGCGGCGAGCTCGGTGACGTGCACGGCGACCCCCCCCACCGCTACGGTATGGAGGCTTTCCCAGGAATAGAATGCGATTCTCATGGTGTCGTAGTCCCCAACGGTTCGGTGCAGAACCGGTCAGAGCGCCCAGTGAGAGCCGCGCCGTTCGCTTCGGCACCGCTCAAAACGCGGGGGTAGCTTATGGGCAATGGTCGAGTGATGCATCCGATCTCGACGGTTCGAAATCGTACTGGACGGATCATCATGGGTCTTTGTCAACGCACAAGCGTGTGCCGCGTTCGGAGTGACGCCGTGCACGGTGACGATTGCCCTGTACAAAACGTCGCGTCGTGCTTCCCTCATGATCGCCAACCTACCCATTTCTCGAGCGCTCGCGAGGAACCTTTTGTGTCACTTTTGTTGCGCGGTCAAGGCATCCAGTGAGCCTGAACCGAGCGCTGGTGCACACGGCCGCATGCGCGAAATTTGCGGGGCAGCGGCGAGCCATTGGCGCTTCATTAATTGGCGAACCGACCAGCGGCACTCGATGCGAGGGGGCACCGGATTCAAAGCTAGATCCGGTTTCTGATTCCTGACAATCTGATCCGGTTCGAGGCGCCGGAAAACCGCCAAGACACAAAGAGCGCCAAGTTCGCCAAAGATTTGGGAACTGCGCGCTTAGGTGCGTCGTCAGCTTTGAGCGCTTGGGTAGGCGCTAGGTGCTGATGAGAGTTTTCAATGTTTGTTCAGAAGGCCCGCACACGAGCGAAGGGCGAAAGCGAACTTGACCTTCGGCGCTTCCAATCGCTACGACCCAACGGGGAAACTGAGACAAGGTGAGCACCGAGATGGTGGTGCACTTCGAGAATGAGTGTCGAAGCGTGGAGTGATTTAGCGCTCTGGCTGCTGCTCGTCCGCGACACTGCCGCTGAGCTCCGCCAGAACACGACGGCGCCAGTCGGCGGCTTGATGGCTGCCGTCTAGCCGCGCCGTGGCTTCGATGCTGCGCCGCAGGCGTTCGAGCTCCACGCGAGGGCCATGGGTAGGGATGCGGTGCTTGCCGGTCAAGTACTTGTCGACGGCGCGCTTGACCTTGGCGAAGTGCTGAGTCGGCGAGCGAGCCCCGGAACCGTTGGCGACCAGAGACTCGATCAGCGCGAGGCTTGCCGTCTGAACCTGCGTGATCGTCGAGGGCTCCGAATCCGGCGAGAGCTCCTGATGGTACATCGGCAGATCGCGCACGGTATCTTGAGCGTCGCGCTGAAGGCTGGGGCCGTGCAGCACTTCGAGAGCCTCGTCCCCGACCTCGAGTAGATCGCCGGGAGATAGGGTGGTGGGCTGCAAGACAGCTTGCCCATTGACCCAGGTGCCGTTCGCGCTACCGAGATCGGTGACCGTGAGCCGCGCGCCGCGCAGACTGAGGGCGCAATGTTGGCGTGAGACTCGGCGATTGTTCACGACGATGGAGCAATAAGGGCTGCGCCCCACGACCGTTTCGCCTTGTCTCAAAGCGATACGTGAGCCTTGATACTTGAGCCAGTAGACAGTCACGTTCTACTGAACCAAACGGCAGATCTTCGTCCAATCCTTAGCCCTGTTGAGCGAGTAGCTCGGTCACGGCATGGTCGTCGCGGCATGGTCGTCGCGGCATGGTCGTCGCGGCATGGTCGTCGCGGCATGGTCGTC
>CBFGRJ010000348.1:0-7916 GCA_965651135.1 uncultured Myxococcales bacterium | reverse complement strand
GCAGTAGGGGGTTGCCAGTGTCACGCTGGCCAGGGCCAGCGCCAGGAGCATGCTCCAGCCCTGCCCACGTCGGCTCTGGGCAAGCGGTGAGGCGGAACCGAGCAAGGTCATCGCGAAGCTCCTCCGCTACATACAGAAGGGGTGGCCAGTAGGGCAAAAAAGCCCGCAATTTCCGGGCTCAGCTCCCGGCGTTTGTTTGCAAGCCAGAGCCCAAATGGGAGACAAGTCGAAGAACCAAGGCTAAAGTCCCCCGGGTGGTAGGTGAGTCCACTGGATGAATAGGTTTACGACAGCAGCGAAAGTAGGAGTCTTCGCCGTCGTGACCGTGGTGGCCGGTTACTACATCTATCAGTTCATCAACAAAGGTATCGGCTCGGAGGACGGATATGTCGTCTACGCGCTGTTCAACGATGCCAGTGGCTTGGCCAAGCACTCGCAAGTGCGGGTTGCCGGTATCCCGGTGGGGAATATCGAGAGCATCAAGCTCGAGGGTAAGAAAGCTCGCGTCGACATTCGCGTCGACGAAGACGTGCCGCTCTACGACGACGCCTCCGTAGCCAAGGTCGCTTCGAGCCTGCTCGGCGAGTACTACTTGAGCATCGCCCCCGGTACCGAGGGTAAAAGCCGCCTCGAAGACGGCGATCAGATCAAAATCGTCATCGGCGCGACATCCACCGATGACCTCATGCGTGAGATTGCCCTGATTGCCAAAGACGTACGGCGGGTCTCGAACTCGTTGGCTCAGTCGATTGGCACCGACCAGGGCGAGCAAAACATCAAAGATACCCTGCAGAATCTGGCTGACGTCACCGACGCGCTCAACCGAACCGTCCGAGAAAACCGCGACTCGATCCGCAACATCATCCAGAACGTCGAAGGCATCACCGAACGGGGCGCCCCTGAAATCGATCGCATCCTCGAAAATGTGCGGGAAACCACGCGCGAAGTGCGCCAGCTCATGGTGGCCAACGAGCAAGACCCTGCGCAGAGCGGCGAGGTCCGGCAGATCATCGACAAGGTCAATCGCGCCAGCGACAGCCTGGAAAACGCGCTAGCCAACATCAACCAAGCCACGGAGCGCATCGAACGCGGTGAAGGCACGCTCGGTCGACTGAGCAAAGACGAGCACCTGATCAACGAAGTGGAGGGCATCGCCGAGGGCGTCGGCTCCTTCGTCGGTAGCCTCAACCGCGTACAGACCATCGTCACGCTCCGCAACGATTTCCAGTTTCTGGCCGGCACAGTCAAGAGCTTCGTCGAGGTCCAGATCCAGCCTCGCGAAGACAAATACTACTCCATCGAAGTGGTCAACGATCCACGCGGCGCCACCACCATCGAGCAGATCGACGTCGAAACCGACAACCCCAACGAACCCGTCCACTACCGCGAAGTGCGCACGGTGACCCGCAACAGCCTGCGATTTTCGGTCCAGTTCGCTCAGCGCTTCGGCCCTCTAGTGGGTCGCTTCGGTCTGAAAGAGTCCACCGGCGGCGTCGGTCTCGACCTCTTGCTCTTCGACGATCGCTTCGAGCTCAAACAAGACCTGTTCGGTTTCGGCGAGGTCGTCATCCCCCGCTGGCGCATCCACCTGGGCTACGAGTTCGTCAAACGCCTGTGGCTCCTGGCCGGCGTCGACGACATCTTCGCCCCCACCCGCCGCGACTACTTCGTAGGCCTGCAGCTCAAGTTCAACGACCGCGACCTGAAGACGATCCTGCCTTTTGCACCGAGTCCGTAGGGGCGACGGCGGTACTGGAAACGTTTACCCATGCCTCGCGAGCTTGTGGCCGCCTCCTTCGCGAACGAGGCGCATACGGTGCTGACAGGCGTGAGGTGCTGAGCTAGCGTTTCGCACATGCTACGTCGCGACAGCCGCACCGAACGTTACTTGCGTCGCTCACTCCAGATTTTCATCGGCTGCATGACACTTGGTGTGCTCTCCACACCTGCAGGCGCGCGACCCGAGTATCCAGCGGAGGTGCAGGAGGGTATTGGCCTCGACTGCACGCCTTCGTGCCTCCTCTGCCATACGATACTCGAGGGCGGCCTGGAGTACCTGAATCCTTACGGGGGTTCCTTGATTGCCGCTATTGGAAGGAAAGGTGCGGCCCAGGCCGTCCTGGATTCCGCACAGAGCCACAGCGATGATGACGGGATCCCCGACCTTGAGGAGATCTACGCCAACACCGACCCAAGCACTCCGAACAAGCCCGGTGAGGGCGATCCCATCTGCTCGGCGGCCCAGTACGGCTGCGGAGCGCGCATTGCGCCAGTGCGTGAGTCCGCGCCGGACGACAAGGGGTGGGGGTTGCTCGCTGCACTTGGTGTGGCGATGTTGCTGTTCCGGCAACGGCGTCGCTCTGCATGAGGCTTCGCCGCACTTGAGCATGAGCCGACTATCGTGAGTCGGTGGCACGATGCTTCAACTGTCGGTTTTGATTCTATCGGCCATTTGGAGCGGAAGCGGGCAGTAGAAAATTCGCAATTGCAGCACTGGCGTGACCGATGCGGCCTGATATGGCAAACTCCAAGGAAATCATGCCTCGCCTGACCAAGCTCGAAGACAGCGTTGCCAGCCTCAACCGCGCCATGGTTCAGGTGAGCGAAATCCTCATCGATCAAAGTCAACGCATCGACAACGTCAGCGCGCGCATTGATGCGCTCGGTGAGCGGCTCGACGAACGGCTGGAGCGGCTCGACGGACGGCTGGAGCGGCTCGACGGACGGCTAGAGCGGCTGATCGAGCTGCAAACGCGAAGTCTCACCGAGTGGGCGGGGCGCTATCAGAGTCACGACGATCGGCTCTCGAAGCTTGAGGCGCGCGTAGACCGCCTGGAGAAGTAAGCCGGATTTCATTGTAGAGGCTGGCGAAACCCATCAGCTCTTACAGCACTGGCCAATCGCTCCAGGGGCGCTCGGGGTAGGTCTCTTCGAGCGTGAGCAGCAGGACCTGCAGGGAGTTGAGTTGCTCGGCATCGAGCTCCGTGCCGTGATCGGCAAGCAGGTCGGCCAGTGTTGGGTATTGGCCTGCGTGGCCGTAGGGGGCCGTGAGTGAGATGGCTCTCAGGCTCGGCGTTCTGAATGCGCCCATGTCGGCGTCGCTGCTTTTGAGGGGTAGCTCGTGCTTGGGCAGCATTTCGGCATCCGCGTAGGGGCCAGCGAGGTTGAAGGGGTTTTCGCGCAGGATATCGATCGCGGCGGCGCGTCCGGGATCGTCTCCCGCGGTGGAGCCGATGCGGTAGAAGTTGCCGTCGCTCAGCGCGGGCCCCGAGTGGCAGTCGATACAGCCAGTGGTGACGAAGGTGGCCAGGCCTTGTCGCGCGCCCGGGCTCAGTGCTTCGCGGTCGCCGGCCAGGTAGCGTTCGAGATTGCCGGCGCCGACGGCCACCTTGCGCATGTAGGCCTCCAGGGCTTTGCCCACGTTGGCGGCCAGCCGATTGATGGAGTCCTGATCTTGGGTGCTCATGCCGTCGAAGCTCGGATCGCCGGGCTTGCCCGAAGCAGGAAAGCGCGCGTCGTCGTCGAGCGCGGGTAGCTCGCCGAAAATGCTTTGGTACTGCTGGTTGTACTCGGGATCATCGTTGATGACGTGTGCGAGCTTCAGCCTCGAGCTGTCCATTTCGTCGGGGTGCTCGAAGGCGAACAGTGGCTGTGACCAGAGGCTGTCGGCGCGACCGTCCCAAAACACGTAGGGCTGCATCCAGGCCGCGGTCAAGATCGAGGGACTGTTGCGAAGCCCGGGATGCCCGGGAACGACCTCGGGCACAGGCTCCCGGTCGGCGAAGTACAGCTCGGGCTGATGGCAGGTGGCGCAGCGCACGTCTTTGATGTTCGAGATGCGCGGATCGTAAAAGATGCGAAAGCCGAGCCGTGCAGCGTCTTCGTTGTCGGCATAGCGATTGCCGGCAGCCGGGGGCAGCTCATCCGGTAGCGCAAGACCCGCCAGCTGCTCGCATTCGCTCGCGGAGATCTTCAGGTCCTCGGCGCAAAGTAGCGCGAGCTCGTCGCTGACTCCCGAGGTGGGCGAGCCGCCCCCCTCGCTGTCGCCGGCGCTGCTACAGCCTAGCGTGAGGCATAGGGCGGCCCCGGCGAGCGCGATGGTCGAATGGGCGATGCTCAATAGGCGTAACACTGGCCGGTCTCGAAGTTTGCGGGCAAAGCCGCATTCTCACGCACGCCGAAATTGTCGATGCTTCGGTGGTCCAAGAACGGCGTGTTGTGCCGATAGTAATACTGCCCGGTTCTGATCCAATCGTCGCGCAAGAACTCCTCACGCTCGGCGGCGGAGTGATACAGCACATGCCCGAGACCCACCGCGGCCTCGGCCATGGTGAGCGGGGCGGACTCGAAATCGTTGCAAATTTTCTGCACGCCGTTGGCATATAGCACCGTCCGCGTGCGGTTGAAGAAGACATCGAAGCGGGTGCGTTGCTCGATGTACATGTCGTTGTCGAGCAGCACGTCGACGGGGCGCTTGTTGGCGTCCCATTGCCTGAGCCAAGTGCCCGAGTATTCCGCGTCGCCGCTGTTGTACATATCCGGCGAGACGTTGAGCACCGTGAACACACGTTGGCTTCCGCTCGCGGTCAAGTCGGGGCTCGCCTCGTTGATCAACACGCGAATATCCGTTTGCGGACGGGAGCGGCCCATGCCTCCGCCGCCGGACATTTCATCGTAGCCGCCCCCGCGCGGCACCCACTGCAGGCAATTCCAGCCGGCAGTGCTCACACTGCTCGGGACGTCGGGGTCCATGAAAAATGGGTACGGGTAGATGCCGGACTCGGGTGCCAGCTGGCCGTCGACCACGGTTTCGCCCGGCGTATCGGCGCCGCAAGCGTGCAGCCAAAAGTAGCGGCGCTGAGACGCGTTGGTTTGAATCTCGAAAGTGATGTGAATGTAGGCGTCTGCGCTTTCGGGCAATGCAAATGCTCGCTTGGGGTAGACGATGTTGGACCCCATGATCTCCTGGCCCCAATCGGCCAAGACCATCCGCAGGTTGTCGTGCGTGATGAAAGCCTGCGAACCCCCGTTGTTTTCGGCGCCGTAGGTATACAGGTTCACCTCGGAGTTCTGATAGAGCATCGGGTTGATCACCTGCCAGCCGCGGCCGAGGATCTCGGCGTTTTGCACGCGCTCGAACTGGTCGCTCTCGTCCGAGAAGTCCGTGAAAAAGTCGCTCTCCGTGAACCCTTCGGGCAACGTCTCGGTGCCGAGCGGTTCGAGCGTGACGACGGAGCGCGCCAACACGGTAGGAGGATCCGCCGAAGCCGGCAGGCCGATCTTGGCGAACGGGGAACCTTCTGGCAGGTCGCTCAGCTCAGGGGCAGCGGGTCGATGACCGTTGATGATCAGGCTGCCGTAGTCCGCGCGTATTTCTTCTTCGGTGCGAATCGGGAAGCGCGAGGGGCAGGTCCTCCATTCGACCGCGTTGCCTTCGTAGACTCCGGAGGCCACCGAGTTGTTTCCGTTGACGCATTGGAGCTGGACGCTGCGATTTCCAAAGGCTCCGGGGAACGGACATTGGGTGTCGATGGCCTCGACGACAACGGTCGTGGGTCCGACCAAACCGTCCAGCTCTACGAGACGCAGCACCTCTTTGGTCACTTCGGTAGCCCTAGGATCGCGGCTGCAATTGGGTACCCTGAAGGCGCCGCCGAAGTCGCTGAGCGCCTCGCTGCTGTCGCAGTGATTGGTCTGACGTAGCCCGGCGCAAGCGATGGTCGCACCGTCGACTTGCTCGGCGCCCGTATCGGTCGACGTGACCGAGACACCGTCGGTGAGCGCAAAGACGCGATAGTCTTGGGCGCCCTCGACGAAGGGCAGATAGAGCATCGCGCTGCTGCGATTGGGCCGGTACAGCACCGGCTCGCTGAAACCAGGCGCCTCGGGCAGCGCGACGGGCGATTCCGCTTCGGGCGCTACGATGGCGTCGGCGCCACCGATGTCGCCCGGCATGGGCGCTGGTCCGCCGCTGGTGGCGGTTGTCTCACCACTCGTCCCCGTAGGACCGTTTCCACCCACCCCGCCGTTGGTCGAGCCTGGCCCGGCACTGGTTGCACCGGTGGTGCCGGTGCCGGTGCTGTTCGCGCCAATCGTCAGGCCGCCCGGATCAGCCGCATCGCTCGAATCGTTCGAGTCGCCGCAACCCAGTGCCAAAGGTCCGCCCAACAGTACTAGTACATACGCACTTCTCAACACGTCATCCTCTCTAGCGCCACGGTCGTGGCGTTACCTGTGTACTATGCCGTCTCGAGTTCGCTTGGATTTCAGCTCAGCGCGTGATCCCAGCGCGTGAGGATCGCACATCGTCGGCGTCAGGTCGACCCATCGTGTGCCCGGCCAGCAACGAGCGCAAACGGTCTGAAATTTTTCGTCGTAACACCC
The DNA here is from genome assembly GCA_965651135.1 of uncultured Myxococcales bacterium. Classification (GTDB taxonomy): domain Bacteria; phylum Myxococcota_A; class Polyangia; order Polyangiales; family Polyangiaceae; genus JAICQQ01. The sequence continues at coordinate 1,532 of CBFGRJ010000348.1, read as the reverse complement.
GGTTTGCCAGTTTTGTGCGGCCCTGTCGGACAAAGGCTCCTAACCATGCCGGGCGGACTACTTCGTGAACGTGACCCAACCCAGGTGCTTGGCGGTTACCAGCGCCGCGTAGGCTTCCCGTTCACCAATCTGCCTGCGATCTTGCCGATCGGGAGCACGCGTCAGGTGTTCCACCACCTCGCTCAGGGTGGGGCGCTCTTCACTCAGTTTAGGAAGCCACTGTAGGCTCAGCGGCGCCGATCCGCGCTCTTTGCGCAGCCCGCAAGTCGCCGCGCGCGGCCCGGGTGCTAGACGACGGCGCAGGCTCGGCAAAAGCTTGAGTGGATTGCCGTGAGACGCGACCAGCGTTCCGGCCATCATTGGGCTCGCCAGATCGAGGTCGAGGGGGAATTGAACGGAGCTGGCCGTGGTGCCGCGATAGAAGGTGACGGTGCCCTCCTCCCAGCCGCACAGGGAGGCGACGCGGTCCCTGCCTTGGTCGCGAATAGCACGGAAAATGTCCATGGCATCCACCAACTCGAGGCCGATCAGCGTGTCTCCCAGGTGTCCGCCATAGCTTGCCAGCATGGCTAGTGCCGTACCCAGCTGCTCGCGCGTGATGCGGCCCCTGCGCACCAAGTATTCGCCCAAAAGTTCTTCGCGCTCCGACGACGCCACGTGAAAGAGTCGTCCATCGCGCAGGTAGATCTCTTTCCTTACTGGGTGCTGGTCTGCGTCCAGCCTGTGCACGAAGAGAGCCCCAGTTTCAGAACCTTGCCGCATACGGGCGAGCACCTTCAGCATCGAGGTGTCTCTGAGCAGCACTTGGTAGTCGGGAACACCGGGTTCGAACAGCCGACTGGTGGTGGCCGTGGTGGATGGCAAGAGATGACGCGCCAGATCGTCTATGTTGCGGATCTCCTGGTAGTCGGCGCCCATGAGCGCGACCTGATCATCACCGCTGAGATCCCCCGTAGCGATCATTTCAATCAAGCTGGCCAGCTCGACGTCCTCCAACACTTCGCCGTTGCGGCGCCGGACTTTCGATTTGCTGCCAGTCTTGACGACCACGGTTTCGGTGACGGCATGCAGCCCGCCCTCGGGTGTGAGGCGGCGCACGGCGCGCATCCGCTGTACGGAATCGCGGATTTTGCCCTCGAGTTGCTTGGCAAGCTGGCTCGAGTCGCGCGCCCAGTTGACCCACTCGCTCAACATACCCAGCAGGGTTGCGTGGGAAGGCGTTTCGTAGGGTGCGAGCGCCGCCGCGAACTCCTCCCCGGAAGCGAAGCGCTGATTCGGATCGCGTGACAGCCCCTTTTCCAGGATCGCCATCAAACCTGGAGGAAAACTGCTGGCGTGGCGGCGCAGGGGCTCGATGTTGACGTCGCGGATCGCCAACAACACCGCCAGCTGTCCGTTGCCCGGAAAAATGCGGCGCCCGATCAGGAGTTCTCCTAGGACTACCGCCAAAGAGAACAAGTCGGCGCGGTGATCGAACTCCTCACCGGCGACCTGCTCTGGCGCCAAGTAGCCGAACTTGCCCTTCAGACCAG
>CBFGRJ010000347.1:0-7923 GCA_965651135.1 uncultured Myxococcales bacterium | reverse complement strand
GCCTATCCCCTGCGCGTGATCGTCGATCAGGAGTCGGATTTGGCGTCATAGGGGCGCAAATCAGAAACCGGATCCAGCTTTTGATTCCGAAGCCCCCTCGTGTCCAGTGCCGCAGAGCTGAAGAAGCGCCGCTGCTCCCAGGTGAAGCGGCCGAGAGCCACGGCGTCCGATGCCGGCGCCAGCGCCAGTCGCAGCGAAACGGTGCGCCAGCAGCCACCATTTCCGGTGTCGAGTTCGATTAAGCTGGCGAGAGCGATCGCTGCGGTGTATTCGAGATGGGCTGCGCTTGAACGTGGGCGGCGAAGCATGGTGTCACTACGGGAGGTTCGAATGCGAAAAGTGCAATTGCTCTGGTCGATGTTGATTGCGGCGTGTTGCTTGGCGATGGTTGCGCCAGCTCACGCGACGATGGAGAATTTTTCCGAGATCCTCAAGATCAAGGACCCTAGCCTCGCCTTGGCTGCGTTCAAGACCGCAGTCAAAAACAGCACGTGCTCGCCGAGCAATCCGAAGAATTGCCTGCAGCCCATGACGCAAAATGCGTGTGCCTCCGGCTGTGAGCGCCGGGGCTTCAACTATTGCTTCGTCGACTCGCGGGACACGACGTCCAACTGCACGGACCCCACGAGTCCCCACTACAAGACGCGCCTTGCCATTCACGAGCTCAACGAATTCCTCAAGGCGTTATCGAAGGTGGCGACGGCGAACCCGGCGGCAAAGTTCTCGAAGGGGTGGCCGTTGGTGAGCTCAATGGAAGAGATGCTCTATCACCAGATCCAGATGATGCTGCGTCATCCGGACGTGCTCTACTATGACGACACGCTAGCCCTGATGGCGCCGGGCACGTACGAAACGTCGAATCACACCATCGATCCGACGAAGTTTCGCATGGTCACCTGGGTGAATGAGAGTGGCATCGCTCACGCCATGACGCAGGCAGATCTCGGGCTCACCTTCCTCAAGGTTGCCATCGACTGGGCCCTCAACGGGCGCGGGGACCGGATCGAGTACTACCTACGCATGTCACGGCGTGCCTACGAATCGTACAGTGTTCGCGTCGACGACGGCGGTGTGCGTAACAACAAGCGCAGCTACACCTGCCACAAGGGCGCTTACTGCTACTGGTTCCACGGCCGCGACATCGAGGACTTTGCCGAGCCGAGCTCCGTGCTCAACAAGCACCTCTACGCCGTTCGGAACGCACTCTGGGCCCATCAGATCCTCTCCGACTGGCTCGATCGCGGCAAACCGAAGGGCGGTACGGTTGCGGTGCCGCTCCCGGTGGAGTTTCAGGGGCTCAACATCGCTCAGCATCGCGAGTGGGCGCGCGGTGGTTTGGCGCAGCTCGCCTTCAGCGTTGGGAATAGCAGTGCTACGCCCGACGTGCCTCCCAACCTAGAACAGTTCTTGGCACCGAGCGGTGCCTTTTACCGCGCCTATTACGACTGGGACATGTTGGCGCATACCTATGCGCCGGACACGAGACCAGTCACCGACTGTCACTATCACTACTTCACGTTGAAGGTGTTCTCGGACATCTTCTCCGTACTTTCGAGCGACGCATACACTGCAGACGCCGCCTTGACCGAGCTCCGCTGCAACCTGCTTTACGGAAGCAACCCGTCAGCGTCAGACACGCAGTCCTGCGATGAGGAGGGGTACGTGCGAGGTGTCCCCCTGGCCGAGCTGTACTATGGCGGAATGGGGGCGGCTCCCTTCCAAGCGTTCTGCGAGGACGACGAGCCGTACGAATTCCAGACCGGCACGCTTCGAGCGGACCCAAGCAAGCCTTCTTGGTACAAGAGTGCTCACGACTTTTTCGCGGAGACCTACCTTAATTGCAGCTGGTGACGGCGTTTCGCACGCGACCGTGTCAGCGAACATCTTGCTGCTTGCGGTTGTCGTGCGACCGGCTCACTCCGCAGAGGCTGGCTCCGTGAAGGGAGAAACGAGCAATGAAAGCGAGTGCGTTGTACCAATGCTGACCTGATGCATAGGTCGCGGGCCCGGCAAAGACAGTATCGATCGGCTCATGGCTTGCCCTTCGCGCTCTCCAGCAGCCCCGCCGTCGGATAGTACCGCTTGACCTTGCGGACCCTTCGGCTCACCATGAAGCCTCGCGCCTCGAGGTCCGCGAGGTCGCTTCGCGCGGTCATGTAATGAACACGATGAGAGCGCGCGTGCCCTTCGATGCTCTGCCCTTCCGTCGGATGGCGAATCGAGTGCTCCAAGAGGGACCGCTGCCGGTGGTTCAAAGCGTCGAACGACGCGACCATCGCCGTCAAGAGGCGCATCCGCGCCGCGCGGCGGCTCAGATCGTCGAGCAGATCCGCGAGAGCAGTCTTCATGACCTTGAGTTGATGCAGGACGAAGTAGGTGAGGTCGCCGGAGTCCTGCTCCGCGTGTGCGAACGCCAGATAGTATGCCTGCGGGCTACGATCGATAGGCCCTGATATCGAGAGGAACTCGGCTACCTCGTAACCTTCGCGCAAGAGGCAGTAATAGAACAGGGCGCGCGCCATGCGGCCATTGCCATCCCGAAACGGGTGTTCGTAGCCCAGCCAGAAATGCGCGACGATGGCGCGCACGATCGGGTGGATGAACTCCGAAGGATTTGTGGCTTCCCCGTTGGCGAACCTCAGCAGAGCATCCACTCGGCTTTCGATTCCGTGAGCATCGGGAGGGCGATGCCAAACGTTCCCCTCCAAGTCGGACACCGTCACCTCATGTTCCGGCCCGCGCAACTTGCCCGCTGCGTTATTCACGTCTAGTGCGCCCTCGCCGAGAATCGCGTGCAGCTCGAGCAGATGCGGAAGGTCGAGTGAAGTCTTGTCGCGATGGAGCTCCGCCAGGCGCTCCATCGCCACGAGGTTGTTCATGATCATGCGCTCGTCGCGTGATGTGGGCGCACGACCCTCACGCAGCATGTGGCGCGCGATCTCCCGGGTCGTGGGGCGTGCCCCCTCGATCTCGCTCGAGCTGATGGCTTCTTCGATCAACTGGCGGACTTGATACTCCACTTGCGCGTCGGGGTTGCCGAGCGCCGACAGGATTGTCTGGCCGACGTTGGTTCGATCGAATTCGTGGAGTGACCGCTGGATGCTTGGCAGATCGACGATGGAGAATGGCTTCCCGTAACAGCGCACCATCGCGTCGACAGGACGTGATCGACGCTGACGCGCAAAGCGCACCGCTGCCCACCACTCCTCGGCGCTCACGCCTTCCGGCGGAGGTCGATGACGAAGCTGGTCCCAGTGCAGGTACCTGCCGTCGGAGAGCGTCGGAGCAGCGGCGAGCAGGAAGCTCATGTCGCGGTTGACCAGTCTCGAGAGGAGGGGTTCCGTGTCGGGTGGCGTCCGCGGGAGCTTCATTTAGCAATCATCGAAAACTGTAATTGATGGACTAAATTTAGCAATTCCAAGATTTTATAAATTACAGACTAATCGACTAAAAGGTAATTAATATCAATGAATTGAACGGACAAAGTTTCTTGAGCGCCCGGGAATGAACCGCCGGTCCGACCCCGTCGAGAGTTCGGTCTAGAACCATGGCGGGGACCCAGGCGGAGAAGGCCCCTTCACGGACCGCGGCGGGCGCCTGGCGGCAATGAGCCTATGTGGTCAGCCCGGTGAGCTTCCGGCATCGGGCAAGCAGGGCCGCCGTTGCGTCCCGCGCTTGAAGCATGAAAAGTGACTGTTTCTCGACCAGCCCCAGATGTTGACGCACGATGTTCTCGATGAAGCGCTGGCCGACGACGTTAGCACTCACATAGGTCGCCCTTTCCGCCTTATCGGCGACGGATCGGACCACCTCGTTCCCGACCTTCAATCGATTGCTCGCGATCCGCTCGGTGAGGGGCGTAGTGTCCGGAAGCGCGACTTGGCCGACGACCGGCCAGATTCCCTCGTTGATCATGCCCCTCATCGGCGAAGAGCAGGAGTTGAACGACGTCGCACACGTCGCCGAACGAGCCGGGAAGATCGTCTCGCCCCGCCCCGTGCGCGACGATGCTATGCTACCGTCAAGCGGAGCAGACACTCGCGTGCTCGAGTAGGTGAGCCGCGGACGTTCCGGGCTACTGCGATGAGTTGTCGGCTGCCAGGTCATAGGTCCACGTCCCGACCACATAGCCATCTTCCACCGCAGTGGTCGTGATCGTGGCTTCGTCGTCTCCGCAAAACTCCCAGATTGCTTTTGCGCGCTCTTCACACACGCGAGGCAGTGTGTTCGCGCTATACACCGTGTCGAGCCAGGTGTTCGCCACACCCGGCATTTCTGTCATCAGGTTCCGAGATGGACAACCTGCCGGAACCCCTCTCACTTCGCAGCGATTGAGTGGCTCTTTACCCGGCACTTTCACGTGGCCGCCGACGGTTTGCTGGGCAGTGAGCGGGTTGCAGAGATTGCCCGGCGCAATCGCGTCCGGCAGACACTGGTAATAGCGGTTTACGTTGTTGGCGAACAGTACCTTCGCGTCGTCTTTTTGTACGAAATTTTCACCAGCGGTTTTGGTTTCGGTCATGATGATGTTGTTGATGACGGTGACGCCGATTACCGGTTCACCAACTCCCTTGAGCAGGGCTCCCTCAACCAGCACATCATGTAGGGCGTACACAGTCTCCGGCGGGTCCTCATCCTTGTCGCTCCAGCTCTTGCCCAAGAAAGTATTGCTCTCGATGTGGTTGAAGCTGTCACGCACGCGAATCGCGGTGGTGTTGAAGGCGAAAGCATTTCTGCGGACGACGTTGTGGCGTGCGATGTCGCGGTAGCGGTGTACGCCGGAGAAAGTGAGCTTATCGTCAGCACAAGCCACATTGCCAAATGCATCGTAAGGGTCGCTGGGATCCAGCCCCTGACGAGATGCAATGACCACCGCAGCGCCTCTGTTCGAGTTGTCGTGCTTGTAAAACTCGTTTCTCTCGATGATGTTGTAGTTGGCTCCGACCGTGCGGGGAGTCGGCGTGCTCCCTTCGCCGCAGTTTTTGTATAGAGCAATGCCCGCGTACCTGTTGTTGATGAAGACGTTGTCCGTGATCTCGTTGTGGGAGGAACCGTCAATCGCGATCGCCTCGCGGCCGTCATAGGCCTCATTCAAGCGTCACCTGGCCTTTGCCAACCATTGTCGGCGAAATAGGAGTTGCGAATCCTGGTGTGCGAACTGTAAGCCTCGAGGTACACGGCATATAGGCGGGCATTCGTGACCGTGACTCCTTCGATCAGGTTGTCGCGATTGTCCGCTCCGATTCTGATAGCCCCTCCGTCGATATTTTCGAGGACTACGTTCTTGAAGGTGATGTTCTTGAGACCCAAGTCGAGTCCGTTCTCAGCGATGCTCGCATTGGCGGCACTGATGCCCTGCGGGAAGTTTTCGAACACACAATTCTGGATCACCACGTCTTCGATGGCAGGCGGTACATCCACCTGTACGAAGTCGAGCGCTCGCGTGACGGACGTCCCACTCTCGTCGAGGACCGCCACGCCGTTTTGGTCCCGGCGAAACGGGCTACCATCGAACACCACTCCGCCACAGTCGAGCCGTACATTGGACTGTCGCACTTTGAAACGTGCGCCTATCACAGGCTCAGCTCGAGGACAGAGTGTCACCTGGCTCCCTTCGAACCCATCCTCGAGGCGAATGAGCTTTTCGCCGCTACTGAGCAACTGAGCCGTATTCAAGAGACATTCCACGTCCACACACTCCCCACTACACTGAAGAGGCGGATCATCCGACGAAGCTGGGGTGCTCGCAGTCACCATCGAACTGAGGACTACGATGAGTGTTAGCGGTTGGTGCCATCGGACAGTGCGAGCGAAAGGCGTATCGGGCTTGACCATATCATCAACAAGCTACCAAAAGACTCAGTGTCGCAGGCAGCTGGGTCAGATCTTTCTTCACACACTGACGCTCGAGGCATTTGAAGCCACGCTTGCACTCTAAGTCGAAAACACACTCGGGCTTTGTAAAGAGGTGGGGCATGTTCCTGGGGATACCGCCGTCGAACGCTCCACCTCGCGGTCCGCACACGCCCTTCGTAGAGTACGGGCGCTTGATGCAACGGGATTCACGGCCGCAGTCATAGTCCCAGTCACATGGTTTGGAATATTCGGAGCCCGACTGGTCGATGGAGGTGTCCACCTCGTCCGGGTGTGAAGCATCGGTGGCGGGTGCGCTGGGAGGTCCGCAGGCCGCGACGAAGCTAAGCACAGCCAAACCGACGACAGGTTTCCTCCACGCCTTCATACCGAACCCGCGTTCACCAACTGCACGCGGAGATGGCCGCTAAGGTCTTGCTCAGCTTCGGGTGCCACCCAGCAGGCTGATCGAGCGGCTGTCCCTCTGCACTCGCGAGCACGAAGGTCGGTCCGGCGAGGAGGGCCTCGTCCCCTTCGGGCGCGAGCTTCCAGCGCCAGTTGCGCGCCCCTCTGACGTAGTCGACGACCTGCTCTTCGCCTTTACCGAGCACGGGTTCGAGGCAACCCGCGACGGCACGCAGCGCTGTGTCCGTAGCTTGCTCGTTGGTGAGCTCGAGTCGGACTTGGCCGACTCGAGCGCGGAGGCCATTGGGCCAGGTCAAGCGGACATTGTCGACGAGCTTGTCGTCGACGTCGACGACGCACATGAGGCCTGCTTGCATGCGGCACCAGCCTGCGGTGAAGGCTTTTCGAAAACGGTCGACGGCCTGCTCCACGGTTACCTCGAGGTCGAAAGCGCCGACAGCCTCGAGCTTCGGACCATTCGCGAGCTCGAGCTCTGCAGGCGTGGGAGCGGGACCGCCGAGCGCCGTCGCACGGGCCACCGACCACAAGGCTCCGAGCCGTTCGGCGCAGCTCGCAGGGTCAGCGCCCGGCGTGTGCAGGCTGTCCCAGTGCCAGATGCTGAGGCCATGGTCGGAGATGTCGAGCACGGCATCCCCTTGGCTGACGCGAGCGGTGGGGCCCGGCCGAAGGCGATGAGGGACGAGCGCTGTGACTTTCTGGAGCAAGTCGCGCGACTTGTTGCCGGATTGAAAGCTGAGATGCACGCGTGAGATGTAACGCTTGTCGGCTTCCGTCCACGAGAGCTCGGCGCGCCTCACGAGCCCAGGTCCGCGCGCATCGATGGTCAGCCGATTCGGGATGATGTCGCTGTTCGGTTTCATTCCGAAGGCGGCGGCAGCTCGCTCTTGGTCGGTGTCGAGACTCAGCTTTTTCAGTTGCTCTTCGATGGCAGGCGGCTCTTCGGCCGCCCCGACGATGCCGGACCCTGAACTTGCCGTGACGAAGTACGCAACCCCGGCGCACAGAATGAGGAGCCCGATCGTCGCTGCGAGCATTGCCGGCGGCAGCTGCTTTGCGCGACCCGAGCCCTCGAGGGTGACGCGAGGGGCCGGTGTCGGTGGCAGGCGTGAGCCGAGCGGCGGCAGTGCCGCCCCCGGCGAGGCGACGACCTTCTTGGCGGCGGCCTTGGTCGGCACTCCAGTTGCGACGATGACGTGCCGCTGGCAATACACGCACTCGACCACGCCGTCGTCGTCATCGTCGAGCTCCAGCGGCGCACCACACGCCGGACACGTCAAGATTTTCGGCATTTTCTTCCGCGACCCGCTTGAAATCTACAGACCGGTTCGAGTGCCGACAAGCAAAAGGTGGACTTTCGAGCCCAAGGCGACGGGGCAGAACCAGTGTCGACGCTCTGTGTTTCTAAGTCGACCCGTGGCTGCGCGCCTGAAGGACACGCCGAGAGTCAGAGCTCGGTTCTGATCTTGTCGGTACGCGATGTGCCGCCGGATGTCTTGCGCTTGGGAGGGGGCCATGGTCTTGCCAGGTGTGCTGAGCGGACGAGGGGGGCGGCTCGTCGGCTTGATTCTTTGAATCCGTGCTCAGGGTCAGCGCTTAGGCCTCGGGTCAAAATTAACTTTCCATCTTGGACGTGAGCGTGTATGC
>CBFGRJ010000346.1:0-7963 GCA_965651135.1 uncultured Myxococcales bacterium | reverse complement strand
GCGCCCGAGCCGGACCGGGCGAAGCGAGGGGAGCTCCGACGAGCGCGGGACGCGAAGCTCACCGAGCCACCTGCGCTTTTCTGCCAAAATGTCAGCGAGCAAACCTGCCATCATGGGGTCGCATCGGGTTGGCTGCTCGCTGCGCGTGTGGCTTGCCGCCAGAGGTCGAGCGTTTGTTTTGCCAGCCCGGAGTCGAGCACCTCTTGGGCTCGGCGGGCCGCCGACTTGGGATCTATGCCATTGGCGACGACCAACGCTGCGGCGGCGTTGAGCACGAAGGCGTCGCGGGAGGGGTGCGCTCCGCCCGCGAGGACATGCTCGAGCACTCGAGCATTGTCTTTTGGTTCGCCACCCGCGATGGCGCCCGGGGCGCTGCGGGTCAAGCCAAAGTCTTCGGGAGATATGACGCGTTCGGACAAGCGACCTTCGCTGAGCTCGGTCACACGGGTGGGGGCGAAGGGGCTCAGCTCGTCCAAGCCGTCCTCGCTGTGCACCACCCAAGCCCGGCGCGCCCCTAGCTCGAGCAGCGTTTCGGCGAGCACTCGACGCAACGAGTCCGAGTAGGTACCGAGCAGCTGATGCGTGGCGGCTGCAGGGTTTGCGAGCGGCCCCAGGCAGTTGAAGATCGAGCGCACACCCAACTCTTTGCGGGCTTGGGCGGCGTGACGCATTGCCGGGTGATGCTGGGGGGCGAGCAGAAATGCGATTTTGGCGCGGCTGAGCACTGCGGCGGTTTGGCTGAGGGGCACCTCGAGCGAAATCCCGAGCTCGGCCAGCACATCCGCGCTGCCGGACCTGCTCGACACGGCCCGATTGCCGTGTTTCGCGACGGGCACGCCGGCAGCGGCAGCAATGATCGCCGCTCCGGTGGAGAGGTTGAGGCTGCCCTGGTCGTCTCCGCCCGTGCCGCACGTATCGAGCAACGTGTCGAAATCATGGGACACGCGCACCATGGCTTTGCGCATGGCGCGCGCGGCGGCCGCAATCGTGCTGGCGCTTTCTCCGACGAGCCTGAGGGCCACTAGAAAGCCCGCCACTTGCGTGGGGGACCAATGCCCTTCGAGAATGGTTTCGAAGACGCGCTGAACGCGCGTTGCGTCGAGCGCGCGCTCCCGCTCCAGGGTTTCGAACGCTTCACGAAAACTGATGCCGCCAGTCGAATCCATGCTTCGAGTCCAGTCCACCGAGCTTTGCTGATTACAAGCTCGAAAGCCAATTGTTCATCATTTTCAACCCCTCGCTGGTAAGAATCGACTCGGGGTGAAACTGAACTCCTTCGAGGGGCAGGCTGCGATGGCGGACAGCCATGATTTCACCTTCGGCCGTGCGAGCCGTCACTGTGAGCTCCGCGGGAACGCTTTCTGGGTCGATGATGAGCGAATGGTAGCGCGTGGCGACGAAAGGCGAGGGTAGCCCTGCGAAAATGCCGAGGCCATCGTGAATGATGTCCGAGGTTTTGCCGTGCATCAAGCGCTCGGCACGCACGATCTTGCCACCCAATGCCTGAGCGATGGACTGATGACCCAAGCAGACGCCGAGGATCGGAGTCGTCGCGGACAGCTCGCGGATCACGTCCAACGTGATACCGGCGTCGTCGGGACTGCCGGGGCCGGGCGAGAGCAAAATGCCATCTGCCTTCGCTCCCGCCACACCTGCCACGTCGATACCATCGTTGAGGTAGACCTCACACTTGGCCTTCAACGACTCGAGGTACTGAACCAGGTTATACGTGAACGAGTCGTAGTTATCGATGACGATGACTCGCTTCGGCATGCCAGAGCGTTGCAAATGGGCTGCATTGCGTCAAACTCATCGAGCTTCGAGCGCGCCACCAAGGTAGGGCAGGCGAGCGAGACAAAGGCAGGTCGATCGAGGCTACAAAAGATCTCGGCCCTGCGAGGGTCGTATTGTTGAAGTGACAATGGATGTTAGGCAAACTTCAAAGGAATTGCCGATACCTAGGCCTGTCGGCCCATGGATCAGTGGCGCTCTTCTGCTCCCTGGGCCCGGTGGGGCAAAACCGCTCACAGTGGAAATACGACCTTGCCGCTGAGGGTGCCGCCCGCTAGTGTGCCGCCCGCCGCGGAAGCACTGTTTTCGCTCATTTGTTTCCCCCAACACCCCCGCGCCGAACTCAACGATGTCAGATAGAAAGAAAATCGACCTCAAAGCTCGCCTGGGCAAAAAGACCGTCAGTTCAGCCGGACCGTCCATCCCCCCGCCGGTTGGGATCCCGAAACCAGCTGGTATTCCCGTACCGGCTTCGTTCGGGACGCCGTCGCAGCCGGCCCGGCCGAGGATTGACGCCTCCGATCCTTACGCAGCCATAGCCGCCGAGCAGGCGCCGGTTCGGGACCGGCCTCAGGCCATCAAAGTGGAGATGAGCCAAGAGGTCGTCGAAGCTCAGAAGCGAGGCAGGGCGAAGGTCATGGCGCTGGCACTCGCCACGGCCGTTATCGGTGGCGCCATCGGCGTCGCCATTGGTGGAGGCATGGAGCGCGGTAAGCGTCAGGACACCGCGCTCTCTGGCGCTGCCGACCTGACCAAAGAAGTCGACGCGGCCAACGCCGAAATCGAAAAGCTCGCCGATGTGCTCAAGCGCGCCAAGGCTCAGTTGGCGGACAACAAGTACCCCGAAAAAGAGGTCTCCGAGCTGGGCGGTATCAATATTCCCTTCGAGGGAGCGAATCTGACCGGCAAGGGCATCGGGCTCTTCAAGCGCGACACGCTGAACCTGTTGCTGAGCTTCGCGAGCGGCGCGTCCGAGGCCAACGAGAAGAAAGATCGCTTGGTGGCCGTGCTGGGTGGTAGCAAGAAGGGCATCGAAGACTTCTTGTCCCAGCAGACCAACCCGAAGGTGCGCTGGTCGCTCTTCGTTGCCAACGGTCCGCATGGACCCTGGGCCACGATGCAGATGCTGCCGGAACCCTTTTTGGCGAGCTCGAAAGAGAAGGTCAAAGACAAGAACGGCAACGAGAAAGCGTATAGCTGGCCGGACAAGTTCAAGTTGAAAGACGGCGGTCGCACCGTCGACCTAGAGCGTTATACGCGTGGCGAACCGATGGGTTCGGAACCGAAGATCATTCCGGTCGATCCCTCCAGCCACGCCGCGGTCTGCCCAGACCCCGTGCTGATCCGTTTGCGCTCGGAGATCGGCGAGCTCGAGGACACGTTGCGCGGCGACAAGACACCCGGCCAAGAGAAGGACGGCCTGCTCGACACCGGCCGCGTTCTGCTCGACAAGCTGAAAGAAATCGGCGGACCGGGCGCCTAACTCGTCAGGCCCTAACTCGTCAGGTTTGGCCCGTCAGGCAGCGGTCATCTTCGTCGAGCGCGGCGGAATGGTCTCGGGCGTCGGCTTGCCCGTGACAAGCTCGACCGTTTCGACGTGCCTCTCGTCCGCCTTGGTCACGTAAAGCTGGAGGCCGAAAGCCTCGAGCTTCGCGCCTACTTCGGGCACGCGTCCCGCTTGCTCGACCACCAGTCCGCCCAGCGAGACATAGTCGCCGTCGTCGGGTAGCTCCGTGCCCAAATAGCGGTTCAAGTCGGCCACCGGAATGCTGGCGTCGACGCTCAGCCTGCCATTGCCCAGATCGACGATGGGCGGCTCTTCGGTGTCGTGCTCGTCCTGGATATCGCCGACGATCTCCTCGATCACGTCTTCGAGCGTGACGATGCCAGCAAAGCCACCGAATTCGTCGATCACGATGGCCAGGTGGTGCCGACCGACACGCATGTCTTTCAACACGGTCGAGGCAGGCTGGCTCTCGGGCACGAACACCACGGGCTTTCGCAGCAAAGCCTCCAGGCAGGCGTCGTCGAGCGTCCCCGCTTCAGCCAGACGGTGCATGAGATCTTTGACGTGAAGGACGCCAATGATGTTATCGACGCCGTTTCTGTAGACGGGGTATCGCGAGTGGTGGGTATCGCCGATGACCTTGAGCACGTTGGCGATCGGCGTGTCGACGTCCAACGACGTCACGTGCGTGCGCGGGACCATCACGTCTTCGGCCGTCAGGTCGCCGAAATCGAGGACGTTGCGGATCATCTCCGATTGCTGGTGGTCCAGCGCGCCGGTCAGCTCGCCCTTGTTGACGATGATCTCGACCTCCGCCTCGGTCACGCCTTCCGTATCGGGCCCGGTGGGGTTCGAGCGAGCGGAGAAGGCGCGGGCCAAGAGCGCGATGATGTCGGCCAACGGGGCGATCAACCACTCTACGGGCCGGAGTAGGCGCAGCAAAAACAGCGTGGCTTTTTCTGGGTTGCGGGACACCAGCGCGCGCGCGATCTCGCTGGGGATGGCGTAGGCCAAGGCGGTCAGCAGTGCAGCAGCGGCGAGCTGCCATCCCCCTGTGATCGGCAACGTGTTCTGGAGTAGGACGGCACTGAAGGCGACGCCCAGCACCCTGAGCACCAACCACCGCGCTTCGACGGTGGAGTCCGCGTGCACGTACCGTTCTATGGCTTTGCGGTCAGCGCCATTCAGGCGCTCCTGCAACGCTGCGAGGCGGGCACCGGAAAGGGCTGCCACCGCTGCGCTCGCGGCTGCGAACACGGCCGCGGAGGCGGCGGGGATCAAGGCTAGAGCCAGGTATAACGTTTGTTCTGGCGGTTCGGCGTCCAAAGTTCGGTACTGTCTGGGCGCTTTCTGAGCACCCCTCCTAGAAGTGATTTTCTAGCGGAAATGCGCGGGGGCGCGCAACCCATCCGCGGGCCGGGCCGACCTCGGTGGCATGGGCATGAGTCCAACGGAAGCGATCGGGTCGAGCTCTCCAGCCGGCAACCCCGGCGCGTATCGTTCCTGCCGGGGGCAACCTTCTCAACATTTTTCGAGTGTTATCGCCCAGGCCCAAGACACCGCCAGGCAAAAGCAAGAAATGAGCCAGCTGGCCAAAAAGGGAAACCTGACGGGCTTGGCGCCGAATATGCTGATGGGTGGGTCTGGTCCGTTGGAGGGGTGTGAACGGGGTGCCATCCCCGAAACGGCGCCCCGCGGCGACTTGGCTGCTTTGCTGGGCCTCGACAAGGAGGGGCAGCGCGAAGGGGGGCCAGGTGGTTCGGTGGTTCGGGATGAGCCGCTCGAGGTGGAGGGTTTGCTCGACCCGCTCGCGCGGGCGTTGGCGGGGGCGCATGCCGCGCCCATCCCAAGCGACGCGGGCGACCCGCGCGGTGTTGCTGTCGTGCCGCTGGCGGACCCGACTTGGTTCAAACTGCTGCGACGCGTGGCTTGGGGAGGCAGCAAGCACTCGGGGGCTGTTTATCTGGAATTCGGCTCCGGAGCGCTGGCGGGTGCCGGCTTGACGCTCACGAGCGCCGCGGGTCGGGTCTCGGTCGTGCTCGAGCTTCCCCCTGGGGTTGGCGTTGCCGATTGGGAACAGCGACTGCAGGCGAGGCTCGCCCGCCGCGGGATCGACGTGCTGAGTGTCACGGTCCGCTGACGGGTGACTGGCGAAAGCCACGCACGACGCGGTACTCACCCGGGCAGACGGCTTGGCCCAGCGCCAAGAGCGTGCCGTGTGTGTCGAGCCACGCATGGACCTCCAGGTCATCGGCAGCCGGTACAGCCACGAAATCGGAGTCGCGTAGAGGCAGGCCCTGGACTGCGCGCCGTGCCCCAGTTTCGGTGAGGGTATGGACACCCAGGCAGCGCGACGCCGCCTCCGCGGTTGGGTGCAGCGGCATACTCCCGGTCAGGGGGAGCGCGACCGCTTGCTCCAAAGTCCACGGACCGCTGCTCGTGCGGCGTAGCCTCGACAGGTGAGCGGGGACCCCCAGCCGCTCTCCCAAGTCTCGCGCGAGTGCCCGCACGTAGTATCCCTTGGACACGAAGAGCTCGACGGTGGCGCGGTCAGCGCCCAGTTCGAGCAATTCGAGGGCATGCACGACGACGGGACGCTCGCGGAGCTCCGGCTGTTCGCCTGAGCGCACGCGCCTATGGGCGGGGCGTCCGCTCACTTTGATGGCGCTGAAGGCGGGCGGCATTTGCCAGGTGCGCTTCCGCTCGTAAGCGAGCGCTTGCTCGAAGGCTGCGGGCGAGCACCATCCCTCGGGCAGCGCCACCTCGCTGACGGCGGCACCCGTGGCGTCCAGGGAATCCGTGGAGCGACCGAAGGTAATCTCGGCCGTATAGCGCTTGCTTTCAGCGGTCAAATAGCTCGAGAGCTTTTTGGCTTCGCCAAACATCAGGACCAACACGCCCGAGGCCATGGGATCCAGCGTGCCCGCGTGGCCCACGCTACGGGTGCCGAACGCGCGCCGAGCTTGGGCCACGATGTCGTGGCTAGTTGGTCCCACGGGCTTGTCGACGACGAGCACTCCGTCTGGGGTCAGCCCAGCCACACGCCCCTGCGTTCCCTGAGGGCGCGCTCGATCATGGTGCGAATCGCGGCTTGCACTTGCTCACTCAAGCGTGCCACGAGCACGTGATCGTTGGCGTCTGCCGGGCCATACTGGTCGAACTCCATCGGCTCGCCGAAGATGATCTTCCATTTCGTAGGCGCGGGCAAAAGCCCCGCCGGACCGAGCAGCGGGAACGTCGGAGTGATCGGCAGGTATGGCCAGCCGAGCACGCGGGGCAGCTGTTCGACGCGGTAAAGCAGCGGGTTGGTTTCTTCGGCACCGATGACGGCGCATGGTACGAGCGGGGTGCCGGTGCGCAAGCACAACCGGATGTATCCACCTCGGCCGAAGCGTTGGAGCTGATAGCGCTGTCGATAGAGCTTTTTCACGCCCTTGGTGCCTTCCGGAAATGCCACCACGAGGGCGTCGCTCGCAAGCAGCCGCTGCGCGTTCTCTTGACAGGCGCGCACGGCCCCGAGGCGGTTCATCATGACTCCCAGGAAGGGCAGGTAGAAGATGAAATCTTCCGCCAGCCAGCGCAGCTCGCGCTTGGCCGGGTGCCTGAGTCTCAGCGCGCTGCGCAGCATCAGCCCGTCGAGCGGCAGGGTTCCGGAGTGATTCGCTACGATCAGGCATTTGCCTTCACTCGGCACGCGTTCGATCCCCTCGGTGGTGCAGCGAAAATAGACTTTGAACAGAAAATCGAGCAGCGGCAGAAGCCGGCGTTCGTAGACCGGGTCGTGACCGAAGTCGTCGATGTGCTCCGCGCGGCGCCGGAGGCCGAGTCGCCCCCACTGCTTGCGATAATACTCACTCGACAATAGCTCTCGAGTGGCCTCCAGCGCGCTGGTTTCATCCAGCTCTTCAGGTTGGAAGCGCTCCGCCAGGGCACGAGTCGCGTCCGCCGAAATGCTCAGGGTTCGCTGCACGTCGGGTTGTTCGTCTTGATCCGCGCTGTCGGGCGAATATTCGCTGGCTTGCCGGATCAGCCCGTCCAACCTTGCTTCGAGCTCCTGGATCGTTGCCTGCATTTCGGAATGCGTGCTCGGCTTGGGCTCGGTAAAGGGGGAACCGGCAACGCTCGCGAGTGAGCCGAACTCGCCATCTTCGTCGTCGATGATGGCGTCGTCGACTTCGTCGTCCTCGTCCTCGTCGAAGACCAGATTCATGGCGGGCGGCACGACGCGGGAACCGATGCCCAACTCTTCGTCGGCAGTCTGCCACTTGTCCATGTCGCTATAGCGCCCCGCATTGCGGGTGTGCTCCTCTAGCGAACGTTCGGACTCAGGCGGCGCGCCGCTTCGCGACGACAACGGCTGGGGGCGCGCGCTAGTCGCGCTCGAGGGCGCTTCGTGGTCTATGGGCGGCCCGCCATTCGACGGGTCCGTGGGGATTTTCTTCAGCTCGCGTAGCGCTGGCGGGCTTTGGCGAGGCTTGGCACTCTGGGGGCTGCTCCGCTCCGGGTCCGCATGCCTGCCTTGTGCGCCGCGCCTGTCGGGCCTCGGCTGCGTGTCCGCAGCGCGCCGCTTGCCGGGACCGGAACGCCCGCCGTCAGCGTTGCGCCCAGCTACGGCGCTGCGCTTTGCTCCAGCGCCGCGCTTTTCCCGGTTCGGTCGCCACTCTC
>CBFGRJ010000345.1:0-7973 GCA_965651135.1 uncultured Myxococcales bacterium | reverse complement strand
GCGTTTACTGCGGCAAGATCTTGAATTCGATCCGCCGGTTCTTGTCCTTACCGCCGGGTTGTTTCTCGTCGGCGACCGGCTCGCTCGAACCCGCACCCCGAGTCTGAATGCGATTTTCGGCGATGCCCTTGTCGACCAGGTACTTTTTTACCGCCTCGGCTCGCTCTTTGGACAGCGTGTCGTTGTGGGCCGCGTCTCCCTCGCTGCTGGTGTGCCCCGAGATCTCGATCTTTATATCCGGGTACTTGGTCAACACGCTGACGGCTTGATCGAGGGTCGCGTACGAACGCGGCAGAATCGCGGCCTGATTGTAGGCAAACAAGATTCCCTCGATGGCACCGGAGAACTTCTGTACCTCTGCGGGCACCTCGTCAGGGCAGCCGTCGCCATCCTCGAACCCATTTTTCGTTTCAGGCTTGTCGGGACACTTGTCGACGTCGTCCATAAAGCCGTCGCCATCGGTATCCCGAATCGGGCAACCGTCGGGTGCGACTCCTTTTTCATCGGCACATTTGTCACACGGCAACGGCACTCCGTCGCCGTCCTTGTCTAGATTCGGGCAGCCGTTGGGTTCATCGCCAGCCTCGCGAGGGCAATGATCGTCATTGTCGAGCACGCCGTCTCCGTCGGTATCGAGCGGACAGCCATCGGGCGTCAAGGCGGCGGCGCGAGGACACTGGTCATCGGCATCCGGCACACCATCTTGATCCGAATCGGGCGGCGACGCTTCGGGTGCGGCGGCCCCCCTGCCCAGTGGGAAGGTCGCGCCAAGCAGGATTTGCGGATGATGCGTCTGATCACCCTCGGCCGCCTCGAACTTTTGCGTCATCGTGTCTCTCAGATCCAATCGAATCGAAACACTCGAGCTGACCGGAACTTTCACACCGACCCCCAAAATGATGGCTGGATCGGTATCGTTACCCATGGGCTCATTGATGGCGCCCAAGCGACCGGCACCAATGAGCAGAAACGGCGTCAGGCTCATGCCAGGCAGCTGCCCCACCAGAGCGCCGTTGCCCCCGTACAGCATGGCGCTCCGCCCACTTTCTACTTCGCTGGCTGCGGCAAACCCTTCCGCTTCTACCCCCAGGTACGCGAGCGGAAAGTAAGCCAGCCGCGCACCGAGCTCGAACGCAGCCTTGGCAAACGGCTCCTGCGCAATCCCCGGGCGCGGAGCAAAAATGTTGTGCTCCTCGGAGGGAAACATGACGCCGCCAAACAGACCCACCTCCCAAGTGTTGGGCTCCGGCTTGTAGCGCTCGTTATACGCCGCGAAACCGCCGCCGGCGCTGGTGTCCGCTTCAAAGCTCATCGATTCGGAGGTTTGTGGCTGGGCGTGCAGCTCTAAAGCCGTCAAAAGTAGAGTGCAGCTACCGACCACTATTTTCTTCAACATCACTCGCTTCCCTTTGGTTACTCGAGCCAACTTTGCAAAGGCCGTCTTGGCACGCGCCTACGCCGACACGACCTCTTTGCGTGAGGTGGGCGAGTGGCTTGATACCATCGTTTCGACCACGCGTGTGACCAAAGGCGGCCCCAGTGGACCGGAGCCACGAGCCGCTCTCCGGCCAGGCGACCCATTCGAGCTTGGCTGATTCTTCGCGTATTCGGCGGCTCCTCGGATGCGGCAGCGGACTACGGTGCGTGATTCAGCACAAGCCACGCCAGAGGTTTACGACCGGAGCGCACAACGCTTGGCAGGGCGACGCTTGGCAGGCGACGTTTAGTGGCTGCGCGCGGCCAGGTTCACGAACGCACGACGGTGGTATGGTAGCGCGCATGTCCCATGCAACAGCTAGGGCCCCACACATCGGGGGGTCGCTCTACCAAAGACTGGGGTTTTGCCTCGCCGCATCGATCTTGTGCTCGGCCTGCGACTCCACATCCTCCAACTCTTCGACCAGCGACGCGGTGAAGCCGAGCGTCTCGGCGAGCAAGCCGAGCGACAAGCCCGGTGGCCTGGTCATCCCGGTAGAAGAGAGCCAGCCAAGCGCACCCCAACCGACTGCCCAAAGGCCCAAGAAAAAGCCGGAGGATTGCCCTGCCGGTGACACGTTGAGCATCGACAACCCGGAGCTGGAGCAAGCGATTCGCCTCAAGGCGCAAAAGCCCAAAGGAGACCTCACGAAGGCGGACTTGCGGCGACTGACGTCGCTGAACTTGAGCCAAGCGAAGGTGCACGAGCTCGACGTGTGCCTGTTTCCGCACATGGTGAATCTCAAGGAACTCTTCCTCGGGCCCGGCGATCTCGATGACCTGTCTCCCATCGCCAATGCCACCAAGCTCGAAACCCTGCGCGCTTCTCTCAACAACGTCAGCGACGTTTCGCCGTTGGCAAAAATGACAAAGATGGACCGCTTGGACTTGGGCCGCACGCAGGTGAAAGATCTGAGTCCGCTAGCCAACATGAAAGCACTCACGGAGCTCATACTGGACAGCACACAGGTGGAAGACGTGAGCCCTTTGAGTCAGTTGACCGAGCTCGAAAACCTGAGCCTCAAGCGCACCAAGGTCAAAGACGTGGCTCCGCTCGCCAACCTCAAGCATCTGAAGACCATCTACGTCGCGGAGACTCCTGCTGACGAGGACCCGATGACGTTTGCGCCCTTGCGAGCGAACGGAACCAAGGTGATCTCGTTGTGAGTCGGGCGCGCGTTTCGCGCAGGCCATGCCGCACCCTAGACCCTCACGCCGAGTCCGCTGCGAAATCCGCGCTGCTGAAGGGCGTGGTCGCCGCCACTGCGGGCCTGTGCGTGGGGGCCCAGCTAGGGTGCAACGAGCGGACAAAGAGCGAACCGAGCCCCGCTACCTCGGTGTCCGCACACCCGCTTTCGCACGCCGAGGCCAGCGGC
Organism: uncultured Myxococcales bacterium; assembly: GCA_965651135.1. Lineage (GTDB taxonomy): Bacteria > Myxococcota_A > Polyangia > Polyangiales > Polyangiaceae > JAICQQ01. Next base: position 5,121 of record CBFGRJ010000345.1, on the reverse strand, counting down.
AGCGCCCAAAGTGCGAAGGGCGATCGTAATTGCTGCATGGGCATGAACGAATGCAAGGGCAAGGGCGGGTGCGCAGTGCCCGAGTCCCACGCCTGTCGCGGGCAAAACGAATGCCGAGGCAAAGGCGGCTGCAACGCGCACTGCCCACGTTAGCTTTGGCCATCTCAGTTTGAGAAGTTGCCCCAAGGTGTGACAACGACAACAAGGTAAGATAGCGGCACGCAGCACCTCCCGACGTAAGCTCTCGACGCTCCATCGGCAAACGGTTAGCCTTGGGGGATTACATGGCCGTCGGAGAAACCTTGGTAGGGCCACCCCTCGCCGAATCGCTGGTGGGAACCACTCTCCGAGGCACTTACTTGATACGAGAGGTGCTGGACCAAGGCGGAATGGGAATGGTCTTCGCCGCAGAGCACGTGCGCCTGCGTAAGAGCTTGGCGGTCAAGGTGCTGGCCAGCCACCTCAGCGATGATCCGCACGCCCTGGCTCGGTTCCATCGCGAGGCAGAAATCATCAGTCAACTGAATCATCCCAGCATCGTGCAAGTGGTCGACTTCGATGCGACTCCGGAAGGCGAGCCTTACCTGGTCATGGAGCTCTTGGAAGGAGAAAGCCTCGATGCGCGCCTGGAGCGGGAAGAGCGGCTGCCTTTACAAGAAGCGATCCGCATTACGGCTCAGGCTGCTTCCGGCCTGAACGCAGCTCACAGAGCGGACATCGTGCACCGCGACCTCAAGCCGGGCAACGTGTTCTTGATGAACGTTCCCGGCGAAGGCTCATTCGTGAAACTGCTCGACTTCGGCATCAGCAAGCGCGCCGGCGCCCAACGCGGGCTCACGGGAGAGTTCGATATTCTCGGCACTCCCGACTATATGGCGCCAGAGCAAGCGTCGGGAAAGACCGCCTTGGTCGACCATCGCGGCGATCAGTTCGCACTGGCCGTCATTTGCTATCAAATGCTGACCGGTACGCTCCCGTTCGCCGGCAATGACGTCATGGAGATCTTGAGGCGCGTTCTGCACGATGTTCCACGCCTCCCCAGCCAAGTCGCTCCTTGGCTTCCAGAAGGTTTGGATGACGTGATCTTGAAAGCCTTGAGCAAAGATCCCGATCATCGCTTTGTGTCGATCGTTGCCTTCGCTCAGGCGCTAGCTAGCGCCAGCGGCTGTTCCCTCCCCCCGACCATCAGTGTGTCGCCGCATCGCGACTCGCGGCCGGGTGACGGCCCAGTCAACGGTGGCCGCGCGGCCATCACTGCCCCGGCGCCCACCGTGCAACTGCCCACGAACGGTGCCGGCACACGCAGCTCCTCACCCGTCACGGCCACGCGCTCGCGGTCACGCGGTCGCTTGGTATCGAGCGTCACAGCCGAAGCGGTCACCGATTTGCTGGATCAGGCGCGCGAAGCGCTGGACCAAGGCGATACGGAAACCGCCGTGTCCCGAGCGGAAGAGGCGCTCGATCTAGCCGAGAACAACGACGACGCCTTGGCGCGGCGCAGCGTCGAAGGGGCCGAAACGCTACTCTCCAGGGTCTACGAACAACGCATCGGCAAGCTGACCCAGGTCGTCGAGGTCAACGCGTCGAGGAGCCATGGGGCAACGCTGTCCCCAAGGCGGGCATTTCTGTTGTCCCGGCTGGAAGGAGGGGTCACCTTCGAAGAAGCTCTCGATTTGACACCCATGCCCAGGCAGCAGGCCCTGCGGGAGCTGGTGCAGCTGCTACGCGACGGGTTGATTGCAGCGCGCTGACGCAGTTCTGCGACGCGCTCTGATTTGAAATCGATTGCACTGGTTGGGGGGGCGTGCCCTAATTCCACTTGGCCGGCGCACGATTGCCCCACCGGGTACACAGAAATCGAGCGCAAAGCGCAGGCCCTTTTGCGCTGTGCTCGGCCCCAGGCTCAAAGCTCTTCCGAAAGCGCAGTTGGTGTGAAGGATTCTAGACAGCCGGCAATCCAAGAACCAGTCGGCAACGACATGGCAGATGGCCAATCCCACGCGGAAGAGCGCCTCGATGCAGGGGAGCTGTTCCGTCGCCACGCGCGTTTCGTGGCGAACTTCCTGTGGAAGCTGGGTGTAGGTGCGCAAGATATCGATGATTTGGTGCAAGAAGTGTTCGTAGTGGCGCATAAGCGAGGTGGCTTCGTCGAGCGCGAGGCACGACCCACCACTTGGCTCGCGGAGATTGCGGTTCGGGTGGCTTCGACCCGGCGTCGCAGTTTGGGCCGCGCCCCTCGCCAGGTGGACATGGGCGACGCGGTGGCCGTCCCGGCACCCGCAGCCAGCCCCAGCGCCTTGGTCGAAGCCAACCAAAGCCTCGAGCGCGTGCAAAAGGCCCTGGATTCGATGGATCTGAATCACCGCGCCGTGTTCGTGATGTACGAGCTCGAGGGAGAAAGCTGCGAGCAGATTGCCGAGAGCCTCGGGGTTCCCGTTGGAACCGTTTTCTCACGGTTGCATACGGCGCGTAAGAATTTCCAAAAGATGCACACAAGGCTGCTAAATCTCGACAGCACAAGGAGGAGCGCATGAGCGCGCCCAAACGCTTGCTCGAAGATCCAGATACGCTCGAAAGCCTGCGCACCGATCTGCAAGCGGCTGCCCAGCATCAGGTGGCCTACGATGTGAGTGCTGGCTTGGCGCGCTTCGAAGCGAGCCTGGCAAACCTGGGGCCTGATCTGGGGCCTGGCCTCGACACCAACGGTGCATCGCTAGGCGTATCGAAAGCGGCGTTGGTCAAGCTTGGAGTGGTCGGAGCCGTCGGCACGGCACTGGTCGGCGTGGCACTCTACTCGATGCAGCAGCCAACGGTCGAAGACAGGCCCTCACCGACTGTCTCGACGGCGAGTCAATCCGTGGCTCGACCCGACCCACGTCCAGAGGCGGACGCCGAACCCTCGGTTGCCCCTTTGCCAGTCGCGCCAACCGAAAGCGCCAGCGAAGCGGAGCCGGTATCGCCACCGAAGCGGATCAAGCCGGCCCCGATTCAGAAGCAAGCCGCGCCCGCCGACAGAGGTGATCTGCTGGCGGAGGAGGTCAAGCAACTGCGCAAGATCCGCGAAGCGCTGAACCAGAATCCTGCTCAGGCGTTGGCCTGGGCCAACGAGGGGCACGCTCGTTTTCGTCGAGGTCACCTGTATCAAGAGCGTGAGGCGCTCGCCCTCAGGGCGCTCAACGCCCTGGGGCGCCGCAGCGAGCTCGAGCAGCGGGGTGAGCGCTATCTGCGGGCTTTTCCAGAGGGATCTTTCAGCAATCAAGTACGACAGATGCTCGGTCGCTGACGCCCTGCGTGCTTGGGCCCTGCCCCTCGAGAAAGGGCGGTGTTGGCGCAACCTGTTGACACACTGTAGCCTTGCCCGGTGTTACGTGCGCGCCATTGCCTGATCGCCTGCGTCGGGTTGGCGTGCGAGCCGAGCAAGGTCGTTGGGTACGGTGAGTTCGAGGCCGACGCGGTCGAACCTGCCGTCTACGATACCGTCGAGCTGACCTTCAAGCTGCCACAGGTGGACAAGAACCCGTTCACCATCTTCGCAAGCGTCACCTTTACGCGAGACAGCGAACATTTCGTCGTGGAGGGATTCTACGATGGAAAGGCCAAAGACGGCGCGCACGTTTGGCGCGCGCGGTTCATGCCGAACCAGGCCGGTCGTTGGCGCTATAAATGGCAGCTCGAACACACGCGAGGACATGGCGATATCGACGTGGGCGAACGCCGCGAACCCGATAACCACGGCCATGTCCGCATCGATGCCACTCGCCCCAGCGTTCTTTTACACGACGACGGGACGGTGCACTACTGGACGGGTGGCAAATGGTTCTCACCCAGGAACTATGGCCCCCAAGAAAAGCAAGGGGAGCGCAACGACGCCAACGGCGATGGCCGCAGCTACGACAGCTACTACACCGACGACCAGTTCGAAGCTTACCTCGATCTGCTCAAGGCCCACTCGCACAACGGAGCATTGCTCCAGATAGGCTACTACCCGCTCGAAGACGACGGCATCAGCTGGGACCTCGATTGGGTTCGACGAGCCGATCGCTGGATCGAATCGATGCGCGAGCGCAATGTTTATTGTCAGATCAACCTGTTCGATCCCTGGTCCCGCCGCAAAGGCTCATGGTTCGAGCACGCGGAAGATCCGACCGAGCACGTGTTGAACGCCTGGGACGTCGAAGACGAGGACGCCGACGGGCAACCGGACGAAGACGACCGTCAAGACAATGACCAGGCGCTCGAGAATTACGTTCGTTACGTGATCGCACGCTTTTCGGGCTATGCGAACGTTTACTGGGAGCTGGCGAATCGCATCGACTATTTTGGCGAAGAAGCCGGGGACGAATTCGTACGCCAAGCTAGCGACAAGTACCTGGCGTGGTTCCAAAAGTACGACCCCTATTCGCTACCCATCGGGGCCTCGGATACCCACCGAGCACGTCAGCTGGATGGAGTATCGATCGAATTTCCCAAGGACGCGACTCGGCCTTTTTCTTCGGACTCACGACGCGCCCTGATCGTCAACGAGCTGGTGCAGGACTGTGAAGGCGCGAATGGACCCGAGCCGGCCCGCGAAGATGCCACGATTCGCCAACCCGAGCATCGCCTGTGCTATCGCACGGCGTTCTGGCGTTCGTTCGTCTTCGGTACATTCGGAACCAGCGAAGCCAGTTGGCTGGATCTCACGACTCCACTCGACGACTCCGTGCGCACGGTCATGCGCGATCACGAACGCCTCCGCACCCTGGCCTTCGGCCTCAGGACAAGTCTGGATCAGCTCGTGCAAAATTCTGGAGTAGCCATCTCCGCCAGCGGCCACGTCGGAACCCGCGCCAAGTTGGGAGAGACCTACGTGTCCTACTTCGTGGACTGCAACGCAGAGTCGATCGAAATGGACATCGAGCCCGGGGAGTACCAAGTGCGATGGGTGTATCCCGGAGACAGCGACGACACCCGCACGCAAGTCGGCTACGCCATTGCCGGCAGCGACCCAGTTAGACTCGAACGCCCGCATTGCGATCCAGATCTCGTCCTGGTCCTCGAGCGAGATCACAGCGCGTCAGGTATCCCGCGCTAGGGCCTGTGGACACTTTGTGAGCTTGACATGCGTTCAGTATGGCGTAT
>CBFGRJ010000344.1:0-8000 GCA_965651135.1 uncultured Myxococcales bacterium | reverse complement strand
GGGCTGGATTGCGATCGACGCCCCGGGGGAGAGGTTCTACGAAGTCGTGGTGGCAGACGCACTCCCCTACGAAGGGCCTGATGGTCGCGTTCCGAGGCCATCGGCTAAAGTCGGACTCGTGAAGCAAAGCCGGCGGGCAACGTTTCAGCAGCTCATTCGCATTTGCGCATGATGCAGCTGCGCTCGGCGTCGCAATCCGCGTCGACCAGACATTCGACGCAATCGAGCTTGTCCGGGTCACACACCGGCCGTGCCGGATCGCAGTCTTCGTTGCTGCGACAGGCGACGCACTTGAACGCCTCGCACTTGGAACGGTCTGGCGGGCAATCGACGTCTTCGGCGCAGGCGACACACATCCCTAGATTGGGGTGGCACACACTCTCGGGGCCGGCACATTGTTCGCTGCTCTGACAGGCAGGCACGCATCTTCCCTCACGCGTGTCGCAAGTGAGTCCCTCGTCACCGCAGTTTTCGGCGACCAGGCACTGGCGGCAGCGGTGCCCAGAGCAGTAAGGCTTGTCTAGCTTGCAGTCACCGCTGGTCACGCACTCGACGCAGGTGTGAGAGCTGGGATCGCAAAATTTGTTGCCACAATTGTTGTCGGTCAAACATTCGACGCACACCTTTCCGAAGCAGTAAGGGTGCGGCGCAGCGCAGACGATACCAGGCTCGCAACTGATCTCGGGTGGGGGTGGTGGAGCGTCGGACTCGAACAGGGCGATCTGGTTGGGTTCACCCTCGCCGCAGCTGGCGACCAGAAGCACGCCTAGGGCAAGCCACGACCACGACGATCTCGCGCGCATCCAGCATCAGTTTGCGGCAACCGAGCTCACTTGCCAAGCTCTCGAGCTTCGTCGCGAGCAAAGCCATCGGGCTTGCCTTCGAGGTATCCCTCCGCCGCGCGTGCCGCTTCATGGTCTCGCCCGAGACGCTTCAACACACGGAACCGCTCGACGCGAGCGCTATCGGCCACCGGCGAATCAGGATACCGCCGCAGCAGCTCGTTCAAACGCGACAGGGCCAACTCGTCGCGCCCCAGACGCCCAGCCTCGAGTGCCGACGACAAAAGCGCATTGGCGTGCGACAAGGCTCCTGTAGGCCGGGTCTCAGGCTTGCCCGCGGCATCGGGCTGGGTTCGGGCTTGCTGTTCGCCCCCCCGCTGGCGAACCCTGCCCTCTTTTTCCGGCTTGGCCGGCTCGGAGGAGTCCAGCGCTGGCGGGTCTTGGCTCCCCTCGTGCGCCTCTTTCGGAGCATCGACAGCACCGACGCGAGACGACCAGGCACTGCCTGCATTCAAGAATTCGACAGCCTGCTTCTTGCGCACCTCGACTCGACCGCTCTTCACTTCGACGATCGTGTTGGCGCGGCCCTGCTCGTCGGCTCGCACGGTCACGCTGAACTCGGTACCGTGCACGATGACCAACGTATCGGGGGTGCTCACACGGAATTGCTGGCCGGCCCCGAGCTTCGGAACTTTCACTCCAATGGATCCCCGCTCGAGCTCCACACGTTCGACCTCGCCTCGCTCCCGTCCTTCGGCCAAACGCAGCTGGCTCGAACCAGCTACCGAAATGCGAGCGCCCAGCTCCGTCCGCAACTGCACCGAGGAGCCCGCGTCGGTCTTGATTTCGGAGCCCTGTTCGATCACTCGCTCGCTCACTTGCTCTTGCACATCGGGCAGAGTGCTCAGACCGCCGAACATCACCACTAGGCCGGCCGCGAGTGCCGCGAGTGCCAGTGCCGCCGCACCGAGTCGCAAGCCACGCTGATGACGGGTCGTTCGCGGCGTTTCTTTCCGCAACCGCTCCAAGTGCTCGACCATATGCCTGCGGCGCCGTGCTTCTACGTGTGGTGGGGCATCAGGCACGCCGAGCTCCCTGAGCGCACGCAGCGCGGCGTCGGCTCGATGTTGAACGTTCACGACGCACCTCCGATTCGAATTGCGGTTTCTTCGAAGCGTTGCCTCAATTCGCTTCGGCCGCGAGTAAGACGCGATTGCAGGGCTGCCACCGATACGCTTTCGGCGGACGCAGCTTCTTCCAACGTGTGGCCGAGCACATCGCACAAGATCACGGCCACTGCCCGGTCGCGCCGCATCTCGCTCAGGGTGCTCCTGAGCCGCTCCAGCTCACGCCGCGCGGCGACCTGCTCATGTAAGTCGACACCAGCAACCGGGAGCGTGAACGTCGCGTCGGCTGATGTCGGAGCGATGCGCGCGCGCTCGTTGCGCACGCGCCGAATGGCATTCAGGGCGACGTGGCTGGCAATGGCCCCTCCCCAAGAGGTCAGGCGGCACTCCTGCCCAAAACTGCGCCTGCGAAGGGTCAAGACCACCTGTTCGAAACTCGTTTGCACCAGGTCATCGAAGTCTGGGGTTTCAGCCCCGAGCATCTTGTACAGCGTGCCTCGAATGACCCCCGCCAGGCGATCGTAGAGCTCCGCCGCCGAACCGGGCTCACCGCGGGCGAATGCCTCGATCAGCGCCGCGTCACTAGCATCCGCAAACGGCTTGGTGCCCCGAACCAGGCGCAATGAGCTCGAGCTCCCGGTCTGTGCCGAGGCCTTCATGAAGCGTAAGTAACTCAAGTCTGGCATTTTAGGCGGCCGCCAGCCCTTTATGATCAGAAACGCCCCTCTAGCCCCAGACTCGCCCCGTAATTCGTGGCGGGTGTCTCCAAAATCACGGTCCCACTCGAGCTAATTTCGGTGGCACGGGCCACCTGAAGCACGTGTAGTCCCAAGGTCGCCCCGGCCGGACCACTTGCGGGCCACACGAGCTGCAGCGCACTCGAGACTCCGGTGGTTCCACTGCTGCCACTGTCGCTGGATTCCGCGCGGTTCGCAGACGCTCTGAGCAGCTGGCCCACCACTAGCCCGCTCACGGCGATGCGGACATCTCCCAGCGACGTCTCGGCACCCAAACCCACACCCGTCTCCCACCATTCCGCGGTCACCCCCTCTGCGGTCGCGGTTCTCCAACCACCCCAAACCAGAGGAAAGAGGGGAACGCCCGGCAGGTCATACGCCAAGCTGAAGCCGAGCCCGGCCGACGCCCCCTTGTCGAGAAAGCCAGAGCCCACGCGCGCCGAAACCGCGCCTCGCCAGGAGCGCACGGTAGGCTCCTCGATGCGTTGCGGCGGCTCCAGAACGGGGATTCTCGGCTCTGCCGAGGGCCCCGGGCGAGCCAGGCTGGCGATCGTCAGGCCAACGGCTTGCCAGCGCTCAGACGGTAGATCGTCGACAGTGAACTTGAGCCGTTGAAACTCGTAGCTTCCGCGTAGCTCGCCGCGCTCCCCCACTTCAATCAATTGGTGCTGATGGGACTCGTCCAGAAACGACACGTACGCGAGGTGGCGCGCGTAATGGGCGTTCGGATCCGACGCCAGGACGCAAGCGCCTTGGCCTGCGCCCGTGTCGCAGGCCTTCAGCATTTGCTGCACGTACTGTGGCTCGACGGGAGCTTCGAGTTGTATTGCGACGACCGGGATGGGCATGGACGTCAACAGCCTACCCAACCCGACGTGGCGTGCACACCCCATTCGGGGTCAGCGCCGCGAAAGCTATTTGATTTCGATGCAGGACTCTCCCTCGCTCGTGAGGTCAATCATGTATCCGGGAGGGCAGTCGTCTTGAGTCGGGACACAGATCGCTTCTCCCTCACTCGTGAGGTAGAGCTCATAGTCGGGAGGACATGGGGGGGGTGGGCAATCCTTCGGCTCCACCAGCACCGTGTGCTCGTCGGCCTTGGAGGGCGACGCGTGCACTGCATTCATGTCGATGCCGCAAAACCCTGCACTGCCAAAGGCCGCCATGTCGATCCACACCTCGTAGACGACACGGTAGTCCCATTCGGGCGCGTCGGGGTCGCCCGAGTAGTCGCTCCCGGGACAGGGCGAGTTCTCCACCTCGCAATAGCCGCACCCGTTCATGTTCCGATCGAGCGAGCTCGAGGCGGCCAGCACGTGCTCCGCCGAACCCACCAGCATTTTTCCTTCGCCACCGCTGACGCCAAGGGCACCATACCCACAGCCGGTGGTGGCCTCCTCACTGATGAAGTCCAGCTTGAAATGCATGGCCAGGTCACCGGCGCAGTCTTCGAGCATCAACTCGACGTGATCGCTGCCCACCAGATCGTTGAAGGTGTGCCCTCCCTTCTTGGGCTTGGGCTTGGGCTTGGGCTTCATCGGGTCCATCGGGTCCATCGGGGCCATCGGATCGGCGGGCATTTCTGGCTCAGCCTCCGCTGCTTCGTCTCCACCCCAGCCGGTCTGCGACGAGCATTCCCCGTACGTCGTGTCCACGAAAGACGGATCGAAGGTCACACGAATGTGCACGTACTCTTGCCCGTCTTGCACCTCCACGACGTACTCCGCGACGGCTGCCGGAACCTCGGCCTCGGCATAAAAGCACACGCTGTCCGCAGTGATGACCTCGTGATCGGGCGCGAGCGTATCAGGATTGCAATTGCCTCCCACGGGATGGCAGTCACCGGCTGTTTCCGGCCCGCACCCCGCACCCAATGGCGCGCTGTTCGAGCCACCGCCGACGATGGGGGGCGGGGCACTGGCGTCTGCTCCGGTAGCCGGGCGCGAACCAGCGGGCGGCTTGTCGACGATGCGCGGCCCGTCGCTATTGTTCGAGCCATTCTTGGAGCCATTTTCGGAATCGAACCCGGCGCCTTCATCCGTATCGCCACCACACGAGGCCAGGAGCGCGCCACCGCCCAGCGACACAATGCCCAGAAATCGTCCCAATTTAGTCATGATTTCTCCTCGGGTCGGTAAAGACCTATTTGACCTGCTCGATGCCACAACCAATCGAATACAAAAGCTTGGTGCCAGGCTGCTTCAGCTGCCCACACGTACTCTCACACAACAAGATGCTGGACGGTTCCGCGGCGTCATCGAAATAGAAACCACCATCACCGCAGCTCTCCACCGAATCGACTTTCGTCAGGTAGGTCAGCTCGCAGCTTTGATCGAGTGTCACCACGCTCGTTTCTTCGTAGCGAAGCCCCGATCGAGTGGTGTCGATAGGCAGCTCACAGGGGATCTGCGCGGTCGCCCTCACTGCGTTGAGCGCTTCCAAAACGCCGCTGCTACTGTCGTCGGCCACCAGGTACGCGCGACGCGTGCCGCCGGCAGCAGCGATTTGATTCAAGTTATCGAGCGAAGGACCCACTCCCAGCACATAGGTCGGTATCCCTTGTCCATCGTCCAAGCAGGCTCGCGCCGCATCCACGGCATCGGGGAGAGTGGGATTGCAATCGGTCGATTTGCTCGTCACGGGCGCCTTCGGTTCCCCATCGGTAACCAACAGATTCATCACCGCCCGTCCCGGATTCTTGTCGCGGTATCGTGACGAGATGCGACAACCGCCCTCCAGCGCCGCCGCGGTTGGCGTCTCGCCGGTGGGTGCAACCGACTTCAATGCTTCGAGAAGCTCGTCTGCGTTGTCGGGAAGCGGAGCAATGGTCACCGTGGGCGTCTCGTAGTCGTCCGGGTCACAAGACGTCGCTCCGATGGGCTGATAGCCAAAAAACGAGATACCTACACCGAGTCCAGCGCTGGCGCTGTGCGTGACGAATGCTTCGACCGCGCGATAGACTGCATCCATACGCGTTTCACCGGTCGACTCGTCGACCACCGTGGCCATCGACCCCGACTGGTCGAAGATGATCTGGATATCCAAGGGAACACCTTCGCCCTCGAACACCTCACCCGTGCAGCCATCGCTGACACGCAGCGACGCGCACTCGCCTGAACCACCACCGGTGTCGACTTTCGGACCGCCCGAGCTGGTTCCGTCGTTCCAGGCACTCTGCCCGGGGTCGATGGCGATCCCCCCCGTGACCGCGTAGCCGTTCCCCGAAGACCCATCGCTGGCTGCGCCATCGTTCTCGCCATCGTCCGAGCAACCCGCCTGGCACAGCACCGCACCGAAAGACCAGAGCAGAAGGGGTAAGGGTTTCATCCAGCGTCTCCACGGCAGCGCAGCGCCTGTTCGAGCGAGCGATCGGGCGGTAGGTACCGCTAGCTGGGCGTTTCATGCAGCCGCTTGTCACTTTTTCCGGGACCGAGAATCGGCTGCTCCGTGCGCCAGTTTCTCGGGCTATGCGGAGCCGTGGAGGCGGCTCGCGAGCACGAGCGTAAACCGCTGGGATGGGGGTATCGACGCGAGAAGGTGGATCAGTGTTACTGATTTAGCGGACATTTGCCCCCTACGCCGGGTGCCGCCCGAACCCCTTCGCACGCGTGGTCAGGACCCATGGGGGTAGAGCGCTGTGCGCCACGCAAGGCACTCCCCGGCGTCATCACGACCCAGAAGCAGGCGGGCGCCGGGCGGGCCGCGCGGGGCAGCGGTATCTAACGGTGACTGGCCGCCAGAAAATATAGCGGATCGCCGCTCGAGCACCCGAAGGTCGCACGAACTGAAGCAAGACGAATGGCCACGTGGGTTTCTGGGGAGGGACGAGGGTACGAAGCGTGATGGGGAAGATGGTGGAGATGGTGGATCAGTGTTCTGATTTAGGTTCGCTGGCGCATTGCCCTCCGCCCGGTGCTGCCGAAAGCTGCGGAAAGCGCATGCGAAGATCACGCCAACGACGAATTTACTTGACGGCTTTCCGGTACAGGGTTGCTCACGAAAGACTCATCACATCCAAATGTGCCGATGGCTGCCCCGCTAGCGCCTTCCCTCACGCGCAATCGCAAAGAAGATGCCTCGAGCGCCGACAACTGGCTCATGAGAGCATGCAGCGGCCAGTGAGAGCCTCGAAAATCCCCATGTTAGGCTGAGCGCTTCCCATGGAGGAGGCATCACTATGGCACAAGCTCATGAAATCTCGAACGTTCTCCAAGCCCAGCGCGCTCACGAAGAACTGCTGAACGTCGCCCTCGCGCGAGCCAAGCTCGACCGGCATGAAGCCCACTGGCTAGTCGTGGCCTATCGAGCGCAAGCGAACCGATTGCTCGGGTGCGCCAGCTTTGCCGAATACTCCGAACGGGTGCTGGGTCACACTCCCCGCGTCACCGAAGAACGCCTGCGCGTGGCCCGGGCCCTGCAAGACTTGCCGGCACTCGCTGAGGCCCTCGAAACCGGAAGCCTCTGCTGGACCGCCGTGCGCGAGCTCACCCGCGTTGCCACACCCGAGACCGAACGCCAGTGGCTCGCCGCCGCTCGCAACCAGACCGTACGCCAAGTCGAACGCCTGGTGAGCGGCCTCCCACGCGGGGCCGAACCCGGCGATCGCAAAGATCCAAAAGGCCAGAAGCACGCCCTGCACTTGAATGTCCGACCCGAAACCCTCGCCCTGTTTCGCGAAGCCGCCGACCGGCTCCGGCGAGAAGCCGGCGAGGTCCTCGACGACGACGCGCTCTTGCTCGCGATGGCTCGACGCATTCTCGGCGGACCCGAAGATCCGGGTCGAGCCAATTACCAGATCGCCGTCACGGTGTGCACGAGCTGCGGGCAGGGCTCGATCGACGCGGCGGGCGAAGCCATTCCGGTCGCGCCCCACGTCGTCTCCATGGCAAATTGCGATGCGCAGCGGCTCGACCTAAGCCCCCATGGGGGTGAAGCCGCGCGCGCCACCCAAGACATTCCACCCAAAGTGCGGCGCTTAGTCCGGCGACGCGACCGGTGCTGCGTGGTTCCGGGGTGCAGAAACCGCGATTGCGATATCCATCATCTCCGCCCGCGTGCGGAGGGAGTCGATCATAGCCCCGCAAATCTGGTGCTCTTGTGTGGCGCGCACCATCGAGCCATTCATGAGGGCAGGCTCATCGCTCACGGCGACTTGACCACCGGGCTTCGCTTTCAACATGCCGATGGCTCGAGCTATGGCGAGCCTGCGAGTCCACGAGTGGCGGACTTGTGGATGCGCGTCTTCCAAGCCCTTCGGGGCCTCGGGTTTCGCGCCAGCGAGGCGGGCGAAGCGATTGACCGCGTGCGCCCTACTGCTGGCGCCGACTGGTCGCTCCAAGACTGCTTGCGTCGGA
>CBFGRJ010000343.1:0-8031 GCA_965651135.1 uncultured Myxococcales bacterium | reverse complement strand
ATGAAAGTAGGCTTACGCCTTCTTTGCGCGGGTCTTGCGCTTGGCGGCGTTCTTGGCGCGCTTCTTGGCCGGGGCTTTCTTAGCCGGAGCCTTTTTCGCAGCAGCCTTCTTGGTCGCCTTCTTCTTCGCACGCTTCTTCTTGGCGGGCGCCTTCTTTGCGGGCGCTTTCTTTGCTTTGCTCTTCTTTGCAGCCATTTGATGCCTCCCTGGAATAGGAATCGGCCATACAGCCCATTCCCGAGGGTATGTTGCAAGACGTATATTGCCACCTATTGTGATGTGTCAACGAAAAAAGTGCGAGTGCGCTGTGGGCGACTTGGAACTTCAGCGTGATCTAACCACGCAAACTTTTCTTACCCCGTCGCCTGTCTAGTCCTGGCCAAGCGGTACTGAACACCTTATCGGAAGTGTGGATTCGGACCGACGGTCGTGTGGTGCACAGGAAAAAACCTCGGATACACGGGTACTTGACGACAACCCGCGAGAGAGGCTAGCCCGGACACCTGCTCCTCAACCCCGCCACTCAAGCAGGACACAAAAAGATGCGAATGCGATGCTTCCCCACACCCCTCAACAGGGCGCTTTGCTTGCTCGCCCCATTCGTTTTTTTTGCTTGCGGCTACTCGCAGGAGGAATGGGATCAGAAGGTTCGAGAAAACGAAGAGCTCCGAAATCAGCTCGCGGCTCGGCAACAGGCCCATCAAAAATGCGAAGCCGATCTCTCCGATGCCCTGGCTGAGGTCGACGCACTCAAGTCCAAGCTGAACCAGCGAGGACTGAACATCGACAACTTGAGTGCGAACCTGGAGCAACAGCGCAAAGCCTTGGAGGAGTATCGACGTCGCGCCGAACAGCTGGACCTCATTCGCCAGCGCTTCGAAGCCCTGCGCGGAAAGCTGCAGAAGCTGACACAGCTCGGATTGAAGGTGGAAGTTCGCAACAACCGCATGTTGATCCAGCTACCGGGAGACGTCTTGTTCGACTCGGGTCAAGACAAGCTCAAGAAGGAGGGCGAGGAGATCCTGCTACAGGTGGCGCAGGTGATCCGTGAGGACAAGGACCTGAAGGCTCGCCATTTCCAGGTGGCCGGTCACACCGATTCGAAGCCCTTGCAGGGAGGCCGATTCAAGGACAATTGGGGGCTTTCGGCGATGCGAGCGCGTTCGGTGGTCAAGCTGTTGACCACGCCGACGGACGACGGCGGCGGCGGCCTCTCCGAGCGGCAATGGAGCGCTGCCGGCTACGGCGAAACCGATCCCGTGGCCGCCAACGATAGCGACGAGGGTCGCAAGAAGAATCGGCGCGTGGAGCTGGTTGTCCAGCCCAACGTCGAAGAAATGCTCAACCTGAACAGCTTGGCGAACTAAGACCGGGCGCTGTTTGGTGCCCTCCAACACAGCCACCGCCAGGGTCGCGTGCATCGACATCGGCACCAATTCGGTGCTGCTGCTGATCGCCGAGAAGCGCGGCACCGAGCTCGTCGCGCTCGAGGAGCGTGCGACCATCACGCGGCTGGGCGAAGGGGTCGACAAAGCTCGCGTGCTGCTGCCCCATGCTTGTGACCGGACGCTGCAATGCCTGCGCGAGTACCAGGCGAGCATCGACAGGTGGCAGGTGGGTTCCGTGGTGGCCGTGGGAACCAGCGCGATGCGGGATGCCGCTGGAGGCGACGCATTTCGCGCTCGAGCCGCTGAGATCCTTGGTGTGGAGCCGCGCGTGATCAGCGGCAACGAAGAGGCGGAGCTCACGTTCGAAGGCGCTTTGTCGGGGCTCGGCGTGCACGATTCGGTGATCGTGTTCGACGTCGGCGGAGGCAGCACCGAGATCATCCAGGGTCGGGTTGGCAATGAACTTCAGGCGTCTCGGGAGATCACGAGCAAGAGCTCGCTCGACGTGGGCAGCGTGCGACTTTACGAGCGGTTCATGACGAACGATCCGCCCACCCCCGCCGAGTGCGCGGAGGTCGAGCGCACCGTGCAGAGAGAGCTCGAGGCGCTGGGCCCCGCACCAACAAGCGACACCTTGGTAGGCGTGGCCGGCACTGTCACGACGTTGGCAGCCGTCGAGCAGCAGCTCGAACCCTACGTAGGCTCACGCGTTCACGGCTGCACGCTCAGCAAGAGCAGCGTCGATACGTTGGTGAAGCAACTCGCTCGATTGCCTGTACGAGAACGCGCGAAGATCCCCGGTCTTGCACCCCAGCGCGCGGACGTGATCGTTGCGGGTGCTTTACTTGTGCGTGCCGTCATGTCGTGGGCGCACGCCGACTCACTGTTGGTTTCCGATCGGGGTGTTCGGTGGGGCCTGGCAGAACGCGCGCTCCGCGCACGCTGAGGCAGAGTCAGCGACGGAACGGCCCGACGGATCGAAACATGCGATCACTGCACATGTGGGTGCATGCGTGGGGAAGGGCTCAAACCGGAAAGCCCAAGCACAAAAGTTGGCTCGAACGCAAAAATGTGTCAGAACTGGTTGACACGATGCGGTTACCTGACTAAGGTGCCGCGCCTGGCGCCTTCTATCTTTGGATTCGGGTCCTGTGGATAAGCGCCGGAAAAGCCCCGTGTTTTCCTGATGCCCACAGGTTCGTCGGAATAAGCGGAATGAAGTGATTAGCTCGTCCGTTGAATATCATTCGCCTCTGATCGGCGAACCGAAAGTACGGCTTTCGTAAGCCACAGTAAGGCTCCATGACCCGGCATAGATTCCATGACCCAGCACATCTGCTTAGTGGGTCTTCATGAATCAAGACCGGCTCAACCATAGTCCCAAGGCGCAGTGCCTTGGGGCACCCGAGGGCGAAGTAGAAGGACTTACGGGGCTATCGGGACACCCGACAAGTGCAGAGTGACGAAACTAAGGAGATACCATGCAGGCAGGCCAAGAGGTAGAGTTCAAGGTTGGCGACAAGGCTGTTTATCCCGCGCAGGGCGTTGCTGAAGTCATCAGCATCGACGAGAAAGACATCGCGGGGAATCGACAGCGCTTCTACGTTCTCCGGATCTTGGACACCGACAGGAAGATTATGGTGCCGGTGTCTAACGCCGACGCCGTTGGGCTGCGTCAGGTGATCAGCGAACAAGAAATTCGCGAGATTTTCGACATCCTAAAGGAGCGCACGATCGGATTCGATACGCAGACTTGGAACCGCCGCTATCGGGGCTTCATGGACAAGATCAAGACGGGTTCTATTTACGACGTGGCCGAGGTGTTGCGAGACTTGTATCGCCTCAAGGCCAACAAGCAACTTTCGTTCGGCGAACGTCGCATGCTCGATACGGCACGTTCCCTGATCGTCAAAGAGATCGCGATCGCCCGCGAGCAGACCGAAGACGACGTCAAGGACGAGATTGAAGCGATCTTTTTCTCGAACTGAGCTTCGTAAGCCGGTGCGGAACTGACCGCGCCATAGCAAGTCAGAAAGCGCGCGCCCTTCGTGGCGCGCGTTTTTTTTCGTTCCGGCGACCTCAAGGCCTTTGGTCGCTGCCGTCGCGCATTTGGATGGGAGACAGCGACGGTAGGCGCACGGCTACCCGCCACCTACCGTCTTCTCGTTTGCAGCGGACGGTTTCTTTGCGACGCGCTGGCTGCTCCGCCGACACCGTGACCTCGGCCCAGTCCCCTTGGATCACCGAGCTGTATTCCTGAGGCAAGAAGGCCAACGAAAATCTGGACGGAGCTATCATCTCCTCTGGAGCGACCTGGCGGCCTGCGGCGGCGCTGGCGCGCTTCGCCCGTTCGCCGAGGTTTTTTCTGGCCTCGGACCACATCAATTCGTAGGCCGCTCGAGCATCCTGCGGGCTGCCGTGAACCCGCTCCATGCGCGCCAAGAACTCGCGGACCACTTCTTCTGGCCCCTCTTCGTCGGGCGCGGACTCGCAACTCATCGCGCACGCGACAATCCACGGCAAAACCAGCGCCAGGCGCGCTCGTGGCCGGCGTTTGCGGCGTGGGAGGGAGAGCCAAGGCTGCATCGCCCATGCGATAGCGTAGCTCGGCAGGACGCGCATCCATCAAATCGAATTCCCACTTACTTGGCCCGGGGCGAAGGGCTCTCGCTACGATTCTACGACGATGCGCTGCCTCGACGTACCCGTCCTCAGCTGGAAGGGAAAAGCGGAGCCTCGCCCGCTAGCCGCTCGCCTGCTCGGCAAGAAGCGGGGCGATGCCAACACCATCTTGATCGAGGGCGACAACCTGCAGGCGCTGCACGCGCTCAAGGCCACCCATGCCGGCCAGGTGACGCTAGCCTATTTGGATCCGCCCTTTTTCACGAATCGCGAGCACGCGCAGGTGGCCCGTTCGCGCGACGCGAACGGAACCATCGAGCGGCGACACCTACCCGCCTTCGACGACCGCTGGCAAAGCCTCAACGACTACCTCTCTGCGCTCATGGCCCGCATTGCGATGGTCAGGGAGCTCTTGGCCCCCCACGGCGCCATGGTGTTGCACGTCGACCCAAAGACCAGCCACTACGCCAAGGTCCTGTGCGACGAGCTGTTCGGCCCTGCGTGTTTTGCCAGCGAAATCGTATGGCGTTACCGGCGCTGGCCGGCAAAAACAAAGAACTTCCAGCGGGTGCACGACGTGCTGTTGCGCTACGTTCGCGACCCCGACGTCGAACCGCGCTTTCACCAGCTGTACGAGCCTCTAGCCGTATCCACGCAAAAGACCTGGGGCACGGGCAAGCAACGAGCGGTGCTCGACCATACCGGGCGCCGCCAGCGGTCCAGCACCACGGCGCAGCCGTCACCCGGTGCGCCATTGGGAGATGTCTGGGAAATCGGCATCGTTGCGCCCGTTGCTCGCGAGCGCACGGGGTATCCAACGCAGAAGCCGGAGGCCCTCTTGGAGCGCTTGTTGCTCTCGGGTACTGCTCCAGGAGATTTGGTGCTGGACCCCTACGTCGGCAGCGGCACGACCTTGGCCGTAGCCCACAAGCTCGGCCGGCGTGCCATCGGCATCGACGCAGGGCGCCAGGCTCTCAAGACCACGCGCGAGCGGCTGCTGCGCCTCGGAGTGGCCCCCAGCGAGCAGCGGATCGCTCCCGCCGAAGCGCCCAAAAAGCGTGCCGCGCTCCCCATGCGCCCGCGCAAGGTGGCTTGATCTTCACGTGCCTCATCGTAGTTGCTCCACTGTTCCTAGTTCTTTGTTCAGTTCGTCGTTCCATACCCCGCGTTGGACGAGAACATCCGAAAGCGGAAACAAACGACGAGGAACACGGCATGTGAATCCTCCGTGCCAGCGCCCGCACAAGGTGGCCTAGCCCCAGCCTTGAAAGGGACTAGCCGAGCCGCTAAAAGGCCAGATGTTCGTGAAGCATCCCTGGCGCCGAGCGAGTGGCCTCATCCCTCTTTTCTTGCTGTCGGTCTCGGTGTCCGGCGTTCGCGCCCAAGCGTCGCCTTCAACGGCGGAGCCGCCGGTAGTCCGCGTCGGCAGCAGCGAGCTCAGCGCAGAAGCCCTTCAGCAACGCCTCGACCAGGTGCCCCATTTTCAACTTGCTGCGTTGGGAAATAGTCCCGCGGAGATCCGCGCTCGGTTCGTGGACCAGGTGATCGTTCCGGAGCTCCTGCTCGACGAGGAGGCCAAGCGCCGAAAGCTCGCGGACAGCGCCGAGGTCCGGCCACTTCAGCAGCAGATTCTGGCGCAGGCCTTGGAAGATCAAGTCCGTCGCGAGATCGAAGAAGCAGGCATCAGCGAGCAGGACGTGTCCGCGTACTTCGAGAAGCACCGAAAGACCCTGGAGCGACCGCAAACCTTGCGACTGTTTCGGCTTTTGGTGAAGGACAAAGCAACCGCCGAGCGGCTCCTCGCGGAAGCCAAGACCATCAAAGACATGGCCAAATGGCGCGATTTGGTCCGCGAACATTCGCTCGAAAAGGCCACCCGACTGCGTGGCGGCGACCTGGGTTTCGTGCGCCCAGACGGTCATACCGAGGTGCCTCGCGTTCGAGTCGCCCCCGAGTTGTTCCAAGCCGCGCTCGCCGTAAAAGATGGCGAGCTCGTCAACGAGCCCGTGCAGGACGGGGCACACTATGCGATCGTCTGGCGCCGAGGTACGCTGCCGGCGCACGAGGCCGATCTCGAGGAGGAGGCGCCCCATATCCGCCGGCTCTTGCTCGAAAGCCGCGCCAGCGAAGCCTTGTCGGCGCTCATCGACGAGCTCGGAAAAAACCAGGTCGTTCGGCACGACCTGGCGCTGCTCGAGGAGCTGTCGGTCTCGACTCCCCCCGACCCGCGGCTAGCCGCTACGGCACTGCTTCGACCGGTCAAGCCGGCCGTGGCCAAGCCAGCCGTGAGCACGAGCGATACGGGGCTCCGCTGATTGTGATGGGTCAATCGCGAACGCTCGGAAGCGTCCAACCCAGCTGCTTCAAGACCCCCCGCAGTGTGCGTTCTTCGTCCCGCGCGCGCTGCTGAAATACCACGAATCGCTCGAACTGACCCTGCTTGGCGGCGTCGGCTGCTCGCTCGTAGTTCTCGAGCACCAAGAGCAGGTGCGGGTGCGCTTGAGCGACCTCCTTCGGGACGTCCATGTTGCTGGCCGCTTCTACGCGCGCCGCTGCGAGCTTGTGAATCACGCGCGCCAGCTCACGATCGGACAAGCGCACGCGTAAGTAGTCGGCGTCCTCCCCCGCTTGGGTCACCAGCAGGGCCGCTCGGTTCAAGTAGCTGCCCGCCCAGACCGAAAGCGGTGTCAACGTCACGCAGAGCGCGCAGAGTCCGGCCAACACCCAGCGGCGTCGCGATGTTCCGAGCAGTTCGGTCATGGTTCTCGTTCTCCTTCGCCTGCTGGGGCCTCCGCGGCCGTCATGTAGGTGCCCGCACGCAATGCCTCGGCCGCTGCGAGCTGTTCTGCCAGCCGCTTGGAGCGACCTCGGCCACGGCCAACTGTCTCGCGGGCGAGCAGCACCTCGACCTCGAACCAGCGAGCATGCGCCGGGCCTCCACTAGCGACCACGCGATACGTGGGCGGCGGAAACCCCAGCGCTTGTACCTTTTCTTGCAGCTCGCTCTTTGGATCGCGGGCACCCGCTTCGCGCTGCTGGGCCAGGCCGAAGTCGACGATGCGCTCACACACTCGGCGCGCGGCCGGCAGACCCGCATCCAGGTAAGAGGCTGCGATCAGTGCCTCGACGGCGTCGGCTACGACGTTGGTCGACTCGCGTAGGCCCGCCGCCATGGCGCCACGCCCGAGCAGCACACCCTCGTGCAGGGACAGCGACTTCGCGAAGGCGGCCAGCGTTTCGGCGTTCACCAACTGGGCGCGGGTGCGCGTCAGCGTGCCTTCGTCCGCATCGGGGAAGCGCAAGTACAAGAGCTCGCTCGCGCAAAACCCCAGCACCGCATCTCCCAAAAATTCCAAGCGCTGGTTGTCGGCCCGAGAACCACGCTCATTGGCGTAGCTGGGGTGCGTGAGGGCCAGCCGTAGGTGCGGTGCGTCCTCTTCCAGGCCGAAAAGGTCGCGCCAAGCATTCGTTGCCGTCATAGGCAGCAAAGCTAGCGAAGCCTGGCGGGGATTCCATCGCACAGGCGCTCATAATGCATCGCGTCAAGACGGATCCGGAACTTGGGCTCCCGCAACCTGTCGACACGCCCACTGGCGCGCGCGTTAGGCTATCGACCGATGGCAAAGCTCCTAGCCTGCCCGTTCTGCCGCGAGATCTCGCCTGAGGGTGAGCGGGACGAATGCGAGCACTGCGGCGTGCGTCTCGTGCCGATGGAAAAACTACCCCCATCGCTGGAGGCCCTGGAGGAGGAAGCCCTGCGGGGGGAATACACGCCTCCAGAATACCGACCGCTGCCCTGGAGCTACTTGGGCCGCGGGCGCGCCGCGCTCTTGCTCCTGTCGGTGGTGGGGCTGTCGCTCTTTTTCGCGCCGTGGGTCGAGATCTGGAGTCCGACCGAGGTGGTGCTCAGCGGTCATGACCTGGCGCGGTCGCGGGCGGGTTGGCTGTGGGGTGGGGCCGTGGGGTGGTTCCTGCTGCTCCCGCTGACCGCGACGCGACGCTCCGTCGTCGACTTACGTGG
>CBFGRJ010000342.1:0-8051 GCA_965651135.1 uncultured Myxococcales bacterium | reverse complement strand
AAAGGCGGACGTCTGACGAAACCTCAGGAGAAACGGGAGCGTAGCCGCCGTTTTTGTTCGAACGTGTGCGAAACCCCCGCAATATTTTGGAAAGATCAAACGTTGCGTGAACTTGACCGAGCAATTCGGGTCGCTAAATTACTTGGGTCACCTTCGAGTCCATGTAAAGACTCCAGGTATCCACGGCCCACTGACTCCCTAGAACCTGACTCCCCAAAAGCGGATTACCGAATGCTACCACCATTCATCATAGAACAAATCCGACGGCGAGAAGAAGAGGAACGTCGCAAGGTGGACGAACAGCCCCGTCTGGACCTTCCTTTGGACGTCTACAGGCCGCGGCCGGAGGCCCCACCCGACGAGGAGGAGCAGCCGAGCCGAGGGGTCGTGATCTTGGATCTCGGCTAACCTCGCCGTTCGTCGTGATCGCTGAGGCGCGCTGGTCGCGCCAGCTTGGCCGCGTGGTTTGCCGGCGATCGCGTGATAAGACCCACAGCGAAGGCTGGCTCAGCGTCGCCCAGTCGACTAGGCTCCGCGCACCTTATGCTCCTCGGTCGACCAGCCGCGGCGCTCCTGAGCGTCGCACTCACCTCTTGCTTTCCGCCCGGTGATGGGCTCGAGCCCCCGCCTGAGGAAATCTACTTCCCGGTGGGGCTTGCGATAGACGAGCAGACGGGCTCGTTGTTCGTTGCGAATAGCGATTTCGACCTGCAATACAATCAAGGTGTCTTGCAGCGCTACGATCTCGCGCGCTTGCGAGAGACGGTGCCCAAGCCCTGCGAGGAGGACGGCGATTGCAGTGCCGAGCAGCGCTGCGATACCACCCCGAGCGACGACAATGGTGAGCGCCCTAGCTACTTTTGTGTCGATCGCTCCGGGCCGCACGCCGGCAAACCTTGCGGGCCGTTCCCCGAGTCCAGCGCATCGGCGCGCGTGATTGCGCCTGGTCGCTGCGGGCCGGTCAATCCCAGCCGACCCCAGGACGGTGGCAGCAGTCTCATCACGTCGACGGTTCAGATCGGCGCCTTCGCCACCGATGCATTGTTCCGTCACCGACCCGCTGATGCCCCGGACGGTCCCCCCGGCCGCCTCTTTCTTCCAGTGCGTGGTGACACCACGCTGCATTACGTCGAGGTAGATGCCGAGGGCAATCTCGAGTGCGGGCAGGGCCACGCCGAGGGGCGCTGCGACGACGCGCATCGAGTGGGCGATGACCCCGAGGCGGAGAATACGCGCGATCTACGCATGCCGGCCAATCCCTACGCTATCTCCGCGAATCGCGATGGGCGCATCGTGGTAGTGACGCATCAGACTCAGGGGCAGGTGTCGTTGTTCGTCAATGACTGGAGCGCGCCACCTCGACTCGAGTTCGTCGTGGGTGGTCTGCCCAGCCGCCCCATGGAAATGGCCGCGCTGCCCGTACCCCGGATCGTCACCGAGGCGGGTTTGAACTACCAACCCGGCTTTCTGCTGACCTTTCGTAATAGCGCCGAGGTGCGCTTGATCCGCTTCTTCGACGACGGGCTATTCAGCGACTCCGGCTCGGTTCCGGCGCGGCCTTATTTGGCTGATGTCGGTGCCGGTTTGATCTCGACCAACACCGTCGGCACCGACTCGCGCGGCGTCGCGGTCGACGACCGCCAGCGGGCTCAGGCGGAGGCGGATTGTGAGGCTCTTTCGGACGAGCAAGCTCGCTTGAATTGTTTGTACGAAGCGAGCGGAGTGCCGTTGGACGTATTCGTCGCGAATCGCGCGCCGCCTAGTCTGGTCGTGGGACGAACGCGGCGGGAGCTCGGCGCTACGTCGAGCTCGGACATACCCAGTTTCTATCGGACGCTGCCGTTGACCGCAGGTCCGTCGCGGGTCGTAGCGGGCAACATCATCAATACCGACGGAGAACCAGAGTTGCGGGTTTTCGCGATTTGCTTCGATTCCCGCCTGATCTTCATCTATGACCCTGTCGCTGACCGTATCGAAGCCGAAATTTTCACGGGCCGTGGGCCTCATCCGTTGGCGTTGGACGAAGAGCACGGCCTTGGTTACATCGGCCATTTCACCGACTCGTACATCGGTGTGATTGGGCTCGATCAGCGCTACCGCAGCTTTGGCAGCATCATTGCCACGATAGGAACCCCAACCGCCCCGAGAGCGACTAAGTGACTTCTTGCTTCTTTCGAGTTCCCCGTGCGCTGGTTTGCGCCGTTGTGCTGTCGACGAGCGGCTGCCAGGACCCCCCCGATGCGCTGCCAGTGCGCTCGCTGATTGCCAGCGGCGACGTCAGCTACGTTTGCCGTACCCCTGATGGGCAGGGCGTAGATCTGGAGGACTGTCCCGATTTCGAGAACCAGAAAAACGAGCTGTTTGCGCTGGTCACTCAGACACTGACGGACGAAATCGCCGTGATCAATCTGTCCCGGGGCGAAGTCGTGGATGTCGATGCGGCACAGCCTGGGTACACATTCCTGAAAGTGGGCTCTCGGCCCGTCGACATCGTCAGCACGCCCGGAGGCGAGGTGAGCTTCGTGGGCGTGGCCGGTGTCGGCAAACAGGGCATCTTCGCGCTGCCAAGCAGTTGCGTCGGCGCACCACGCCTCAAAGAAGGTGGCGTGTTCGAGACGCCGCGCGATCTGACGACCTGGCCTGCGTGCTCACTGCCAACGGCTCCCGGTGACATGGCCATCTTGATCGATCCTCCTGATGAAGAAGGACGCATCCGCCTGGCTTGCGACGGGGAGCACGTCGACGAGCTGCCGGAGCCGCTGTCTGCGACTCGCGACGAGTGTGCGGTAGACCTGCGTCGCGAGACGCGAGTCCCCGGTCGCAGGAAGCTGGCCGTTTCGCTACCCGACTACGGAGAAGTGGTCATCATCGATGCCCAAAAGCTCCTGGACGAGCACGAGCCGGGCAGCTTCGATCCCTGTCCTATCGAGCGTGTCCATGCGCTCGAGGTCGAGCTGCCATCCGAACCGGTCGAACAACGCCTTCCCGAAGACTTGCAGGTCCCGGGCTGCACCCCCTTCACGGTCAGCTATCCTGCACCCACGGGGGATTACCGGCCACGACCGGCGGGCTTCGCGCTGTCGGATGGGGCCCTGTTCATTGCGGACCGGGGCGCTCCGGTCATTCACGAGCTCGACGTTCGAGACCCCTGCGCGATAGAGGAGCGTGCTCCTTTGTTACCGCTCTCGTTGGAGGAGCCGACACGGCCGGTGACGACGACGAAGGTGGCGGTGAGCCCGACCCTGACGGACGGCAGTCGATTCGCTTATGCGATCGACGAGTACGGACGCGCCACGGCGAACGTCATGGCATTCGATTTGACGCCAGGACAGGCAGATCGCACGCCCATCGTGCGAGAGGGCACGCCTTTTTTGCCGTTCGAGCCCGCGGATCGGATTTCCTTCGCTGCTCCAGCTCAGGACATCGTTTTCGCGAGGCGAGACTTGCCCATCGCAGACCCAGCAGTGGGTGAAGCGGTGATCGGGACGCGTTGCGATCCCGATCCGGAGCTCGAACTCGACGCTCCCGGCGCCCGCTATCGATCGGGCGGCGATCTCACCAGCGGCGCCTCGCCAAGAAACCTGCGCGGGGTGTTCGGTTTCGTGTTGCTCAGCAACGGGCAGGTGGGAGTCGTCGACGTAGAAGACTACGACCAGCCCTGCCGGCGGCCGATTGACACGAATAGCTCCGGCACCCTCGATTTTCGCGGCTGCGCGAACGACCCAGAAACGCCGCAGTACTATACGTTGCCCGACGGCACCGACCCGGACGGGCAGCGAACCGTGACCAACGAGGTCTCTTGCCGCGTCGTGCAGCAACATCGGCCGCGATCGTCACGGATGGCAGTCACCAACAGCTCATTGGGTGTAGGCGCTCCTTCGCTGCGGAGCTTTCCACGGCTGACCCTCGAGAATCGAGGTCTGCCCATGAACAACACGGAGGAGGGGCAGCGCTACCCGAAGATCTTGGCCGTAGATTTCCCAGACCCGGACAACCCGGGTGACACGCAGCCCGCGCAAGCCTACGTGGGCACGACGCTGTACTCCACCGACGACAATGCTAGCAACAAGCTGGAGACCGATCCGGCGATCAGCGAGCGAGGCGCGGTGGTGCTCCCTTGGGTCGAGCCGAGGGCGTATGTGCCGGAGGAGCGCGTGCTGATCACCTATGAGGGGACCATCGGCGGCGAGCGACCAGGCGGATTTCTCAAGGTTGGAGATTCGGGGGCAGAGCCTGGACTCGGCAGCATCGAGGATGGTAGTGCGCGATTTTGCAGCGCCGGTGTGCAGGGCATGGAGCTGACTCGACGAGTTGGCGAAGAGCGGTTCGAGCTCAGCGGCAACGCGCTGAGCAGCTTCGCGGAACAATACGCGGACTATGTTCAGATCACGCAGGAGCTGCTGCCCAGTGACGACGAGTACTGGAAGAGTGCCAGCGGGCAGAGTTGCGGCGGCGGCCGCGGTTACGACATCTGTGAGCAGACATTCGGCAGAGTCGAAGACACCGAAGAGCTGCTGCCGGCCAGGGAGCTCCGCATCGTGGCCGCCTTCCAAGATCGCCTAGTCGTCGCTCCTCGCAACGTGCGCGATACCGACGCACAACAAGAGCGTATGGAGCTCACGGATTGCTGCTTCCCGTCCGGCATGAAGTACACGGTGCGCGCGTCCCGGCAATGGACGGTGCGCGGGACCGCTTCGGGGTTCCGCCATCGCGTCGTGCCTTCGCGCGTGGACACGGAACAGGGTGTCACCTTTCCATGCACCTTCGACTGTTCTGCAGCCAAGAAGTACTTCGAAAGCCGCGCGTTCGAGATCTCCGAAGATTCCAGGCTCTGCAATAGCGTGCCCGTCGTGCCCGGTCAGCCCGGCTCCGAGTGTATCTTCGACAGCCTGACCGCGCGCTTCGCGATCTACGCCGGCCGCGAGCCGAGCCAGCGCGACATGACGTTCTACTACGACCTCACCGGCGGGTTTTCGGCGCTGTCGATCAGTTTGACGCGCAATGACACGAGCATCATCTTGCCTCAGACGCTGACTCTCGTACCAGGTGTCGATTTGCTGGCCGCCGTGGACGCTCAGGACCGCGGGCTCATGCTGCTCAGTTTGGACACGCTGGGCGTAGCGTCGCCGTCCCCGTTTTTCTAGCCGAGAGCAGCCCGCGAGCCGGGCCTGCGACTCGGCCCTTTGCAGCCAGCGCTTGGGCTGTTACACCGACCCCGATGGGCGCGCGCCAGACGCCGGTGATGAAGCAGCACGCCGCTGCGAAGCGACAGTACCCCGACGCCATCCTCTTTTTTCGGCTTGGCGACTTCTACGAGATGTTCGGACAAGACGCGGTCGTGGCGGCGCGCGAGCTCGAGCTGACGCTAACCAGTCGCAACAAGGGCAAACCGGACGAAGTTCCGATGGCGGGCGTTCCGCATCATTCGGCCCATGGCTACATCGCGCGCCTGCTGGAGCGCGGCTACAAGGTAGCTATCTGCGAGCAGATGGCCGACCCCGCGACGGTGAAGGGTATCGTGCCGCGTGAGGTCGTGCGCGTCGTGACTCCCGGCACGGTGACTGCAAGTGAGCAGCTGGAGCCAAAGACGAACAATTGGCTGTGCGCCGTGCACTTGGCCGAGACCTTCGAGCCGTCGCGCTATGCAGTAGGCGTGGCATTGCTCGACGTCTCCACGGCGGAGCTGCGGGCAGCCGAGGTGGCGGACTTGGCGACGCTTTTGGGTGAATTGGCGCACGCCATGCCGCGCGAGGTGCTGGTCGGGTTCGAGGCTGCCCCAGCCGAAAGCGTCCTTTCTTCAATCCGACAGGCGTTGCCGAACGTAGCGGTTCGGCAAGACGATGGGCTGGACGAAGCGAGCGCCGAGCAGGCATTGGGCGATCTGAGCGGCGACGCCGCCCAGTTGGGGTCAGCGGCACGCCTTGCGCTGGCGCGCGCGCTCCGCTTTGCGCGCGTCTGCAATCCGGCTCGCGCCCTTCCGGTGCGGCGCGTGGCACGTTGGAACCCTAGTCAATACTTGATCATCGACGCCGTCGCCCAGAGCCATCTCGAGCTGCTCAAATCGCAATCGGGGACGAAGGGCGCCACACTGCTCGGCGTCATCGACGAGACGCTCACACCGGCGGGTGCTCGTTTGTTGAGGCGGCGCATCGTGGCACCGGTGCTGGACGTGCAGCGCATCCGGCGGCGTCTCGATCAGGTGGAGCTGTTCGTGGTGCATTCCCGAGTGCGTGACGAATTCCGCCAGGCGGTCGCAGGCGTCAATGATCTCGAGCGGCTGGTGGTGCGCGCTAGTTTGGGTGAAGCCACCCCGCGCGATCTCGCTGCGCTGCGCGATGGGCTGGCTGCTGCCCGGCAAGCTACGAGTGTGCTGACCGGCGTCGCCGATCCCTCGTTCCGCGACGTCCTGGGCCTCGATGGTTCACCCGATTGCGTCGAAGAGCTCGAGGAACGGCTGCAGCGCGCGTTGGTAGAAAGGCCCGCGGTGCAGGCAAAAGAAGGGGCGGTGTTTCGAGCCGAATACGACCCCGAGCTGGGAGAGCTGGACCAGTTGCGCCGGCATGGCACCGAGCGCATCGTCAAGTACGAGGAAGAGCTCAGACAACAGACCGGCATTCAAAACCTCAAGGTGCGTTTTACGCGCGTCTTCGGGTGGTACATCGAGGTCAGTCGCGGTCAGGCAGCGAAGGCTCCCAAGCTCTGGCGACGCAAGCAAACGGTCGCAGCAGGCGAACGCTACACCACCGACGAGTTGGATGCGCTGGCCGAAGCCATCGAAACCGCCGATAGCCGCCATCGCGAGCGAGAGCTCGCGCTGCTGGAGGAGCTGGTATCATTTACGGCTGCGCACAGTGAGCGCGTGCACGACCTGGCGGACCGCGTGGCGCGCTGGGATGTCGCAGCCGCCCTGGCGGAAGTGGCGCACAGGCATGACTACAACCGACCGGAGGTCGACGAGGGCGACGTGCTCGAGATTCACGACGGCCGGCACCCCGTGGTCGAACGTTTGGCGGCTTTGGGTCGGTTCGTTCCCAACGATGTCAAGCTCACCATTTCGGGCGAACGTTTGTGGCTGATCACCGGACCGAACATGGCCGGCAAGAGCACACTGCTGCGCCAAGTGGCGCTCACGGTCATCATGGCGCAACTCGGTAGCTACGTGCCCGCGCGTGCCGCCCGCATCGGGCTGGTCGATCGAGTGCTTTCGCGCGTGGGGGCCAGCGACAACCTGGCTGCGGGCGAGAGCACCTTCATGGTCGAAATGCGTGAGACCGCCGAGATCTTGCGGCATGCGACGCCGCGCTCGCTGGTGATTTTGGACGAGATAGGCCGGGGTACCAGCACCTACGACGGGCTGGCGATCGCCTGGGCGGTGGCCGAGCACCTAGACGAGTTCGTGCGCTGCCGGGCCTTGTTCGCGACCCACTATCACGAGCTCACCAAGTTGGGTGAGCAGAGCCAGCACGTGGCCAACTACAGCGTCAGTGCGCGGGAGATGAACTCCGACATCGTCTTTCTGCATCGCCTAGTGGCGGGCCCGGCCAGCCGCAGCTATGGGGTGTTCGTCGCGCAATTGGCGGGGCTACCGCAAGCGGTGCTGACCCGAGCCCGCGCACTCTTGGAAAGCCTGGAAGCGGGTGAGCATCTGGTACGGCCGGCGCGGGGCGGCGCTCGCAAACCGAAGCCTCAGCTCGATCTATTCGATGACTCGCGGCGGCGTCGTACCGTCGAAGACGAGGTGCTCGAAGCGTTGAAGCAATTGGACGTCGATCGCATGACGGGCCTCGAGGCATTGGGGCTTTTGGCGAGCTTCAAACAAAAGCTGTCGGACTGTTGATTGGTCAGTGGAACAACAGTACCTACCCCGCTACCGGCTTCCCGCTCACTATCGATCGAACCGATCCCTATACCGCTCTGCCTTCTGCCAACAGTTTCAAGACCTGAGATGATGCTGGGCGATGCTCAACCAGGAACGGGTGGCGCAACAGCGGTTTTCTTGCTACAGCGTGTTGACAGTTTCGTACAACACCGCCCTTCTCGGGCGTTGGACC
>CBFGRJ010000341.1:0-8074 GCA_965651135.1 uncultured Myxococcales bacterium | reverse complement strand
ATCCGTGGCAAGCTAGACGCTGCTGCACGAAAGTGCGACGATCGAAATCCTTGGTAAATGAAGGAAAGCACGCCCTCCCATCCAACGCTCAGCATTGGGGCTGTCATTGACCAGCGCTTCAAAGTTGAAGCAGAGCTTTCTGAGTCGCTCGGTCAGGGCGCGTACCTAGCGGAGGACCAGGAAACCGGAGCCAAGTGCATCGTGTTCGGCATCTCGGATATCGAGAAGCCCGCACTCGAAGCCATGGCCAACATCTCCCACGCGCACCTGGCCAAGGTACTGGCGATCGTGACTGCGCCCGAGGGGACCATCGTTGCCGCAGAGCGCGTGGTCGGAGAATCGTTGGCGCAGCTCCTTGCCCGCATCGGTAAGAAGCAACCGGTCGACGCGGTCCGATCGGCACTCAGACTTGCCGATGCCCTGTCGATCGCGCACCAGTCTGGTGCGTTCCACGGCCGGGTTCACCCCAAGGCCGTCATCGTCGAACCCGAGGGTCGCGCCGGACCAGTGTTGGCGTTGGGAGGCCGCCTCGAAGACGAGTCGTTCTACCAATCGCCCGATCGCGGTCAGCAGGGCCCCAGCGAACACGACGACTCCTGGGCGGTCGCTGCCCTGTTGCTGAAGATGCTGACGGGCAACGATCCCCCGAGCGATGGCTTCGAGAGTGAAGCCGAGCTCGAACGGCAGGGCGTCACTGACCCGATGCTACAAACGGCGCTGCTGCGCGCGCTCCACTCCGACCCAGCCGAGCGAAACGAAGGGCTAAGGCCGTTCAAACGGGACCTCGCGCGCTGGTTCGTCGAACATGCCGGAGAGGAGCCGCTTTCTCATCATGCGCTCTCCAGTTCTCCACCCCCGTTGCCGCACGGCGCCGAGCGTCATCCTCCTGCGGTGGCCTCCTCGACTAGCGCGCCGGGCCCGCGCGGCAAAAGCCGCCTGCCTTTCCTGGCCGCGGGCGGGCTCGTCTTCGGTCTTGGAGCAGCCTGGGCTGCATCGTCGCTGATCAGCACTCCTGAACCCCCCGTCGAAGAGCCCCCGGCTCCAGCGTCGTCGGCAGCACCCCGCAGTTCTACGGAAGAAATCGACTTGGGCGAGGTCGATATCGCCGGGGAGAGCGATACGGACATCGACGCCGACAACAAGTTGAGCTCGTGCGTCGCCAGCTATCTTCCGGAAAAGTCTTTCGACAAGGCTCCCGATTTGAGATGGGTCTGCAGCGTCGACAGCCCCCGGAAGGGCGCCGACCAGCTGCGTGCCGCCGTCGTGAGTCATGCCCCGGGCAGGCAGGTCAGTACGGCCATGAAGCTTTTCTCTCG
Organism: uncultured Myxococcales bacterium; assembly: GCA_965651135.1. Taxonomy (GTDB): domain Bacteria; phylum Myxococcota_A; class Polyangia; order Polyangiales; family Polyangiaceae; genus JAICQQ01. The sequence continues at coordinate 6,758 of CBFGRJ010000341.1, read as the reverse complement.
CATGGGCTGGTACGACATGGTGCTCTTTTCGGTGGTGCGGGCCGGTTGCTGTCCCGAAGCAGCTCAATTCAAATTGCCCGACCCGAGCCCCGGCTGCGAGCGCATGGATGCTCTGTTGGCAGCCATCGGTCAGCAGGTCGTAGACGGTCAGGACTTCCAGGCTGCGCTCGATCGATTCACGGCAAGTGCCCAATGCGAAGCCAAGGCCGGCTACGGCGCGAGGTTCAAACAGCCCGAACCGCCGGGCGGCGGCGAGCGCGAGGCGTTCATCGAGTATACTGGGCTACTCAAATAGCGCATAACGGGCGGAGTGAACCAGGTCCTGGTCCTTTCGCTTCTACTGCCGTACTACTATCTTGCACCCTGGTGGGTCATACGGCGTGACATGCGACGACTGCCTGCCACGAAGCTGGCGCGCGCCTGGAACAGCGCCAGTCTCGGCTCAGCCATCTTGGTTTGTGGCCCGTTTTGCATTCCGATCCATTTCATCAAGGTGCATGGGTGGCTCAAAGGAGCCCCAGTCGGCTTGCTTTGGAGCGTAGCCACCATCCTGCTTCCCGACTTGATCTTGAGCGCCATTCAGTCTCTGCTCGCCTAGCCCGCCCGACCAATCCGACCTTCGAGCCGATTGGCGCAGTCCTGGAAGTGGAATAGCACTCGGCTCTGGATTGTCTCTGGCCGGACGGTAGCGTTATACGCCCCGACCAAGGAGCCCATTTCTCATGCAAGATGTCCGAGCGCTGAACGAAATTGTCGCCAAAGAGAGCGCGTTCGTCGACGACCTGATGGCAGAAATCTCCAAGGTCATCGTGGGGCAAACCTACATGATCGATCGCATCTTGATCGGCTTGCTCGCCGGCGGGCACGTGCTTTTGGAGGGCGTTCCCGGTCTGGCGAAGACGCTCACCGTGCGGACGGTGTGCGATGCCATTTCGGCCAAGTTCGCGCGGATCCAATTCACCCCCGATCTACTGCCCGCCGACTTGATCGGCACGGTCATCTACAACCAGAAAAACGGCGAATTCACCAGCAAGCTGGGACCCATCTTCGCGAACTTGGTGCTGGCGGACGAAATCAATCGAGCGCCTGCCAAGGTCCAAAGCGCGCTACTCGAAGCGATGCAAGAGCGTCAGGTCACGATTGGAGAGACGAGTTATCCGCTGCCCGATCCGTTCGTAGTCATGGCCACTCAAAACCCCATAGAACAAGAAGGGACCTACCCGCTACCAGAAGCCCAAGTCGATCGCTTCATGCTGATGGTCAAGGTGGGGTATCCGACGCGCGAGCAAGAGCGAGCCGTCATGGATCGCATGACATCGCAGCTACAAGCCCGGGCGAATGCCACGACCACGCCTCAGCAACTGGCCGATGCGCGCAAGGTGGTGCGTGACGTATATGTCGATGATCGCGTCAAGGACTACATCGTCGACGTCGTGTTCTCCACTCGCGAACCGCAGAAAAAAGGCATGAAAGATCTAGCCCCTTTGCTCGAGTACGGAGCCAGCCCTCGCGCCAGCATCGCTCTCAACCTGGCAGCCCGGGCTCATGCCTTTTTGCGCCACCGCGGCTACGTCACGCCCGAAGACGTCAAAGCTATCGGTCCGGACGTGCTCAGACATCGTATCGTTCTCAGCTACGAGGCAGAGGCCGAAGAAGTGACTGCAGAAGACATCGTGCGCCGAGTCTTCGAAGTGGTGGAAGTTCCTTAGCGAGGTGCAGGTGATCCCCAAGGAGCTGCTCAAGGCCCTGCGTAAGATCGAAATCACGACCAGCCGGCTCGCCACGGAGCAACTGTCCGGAAACTACACCTCCGTATTCAAGGGGCAAGGCCTCGCGTTCCGAGAGGTGCGGCAGTACCAACCGGGCGACGACGTGCGCAGCATCGACTGGAACGTCAGCGCGCGCATGCACGAAGCCTATGTGAAGGTCTTCGTCGAAGAGCGCGAGATGACCGTCATGCTGGTGGTCGATTTGTCGGCCAGCGAGCAATTCGGTACGCGCCGAGCGAGCAAGGCACAACTGGCGGCGGAAGTGGCCGCACTCTGCGCCTTTTCTGCCATCAAGCACAACGACCGAGTAGGACTCATTCTTGCCTCCGATCGGGTCGAACGGATCGTACCGCCAAAGAAGGGCCAGAAGCACGTCATGCGCGTGGTTAGGGAAATCCTCGGGGCAAAGCCCGAGGGCACCGGCACCGATCTCTCGGTGGCGCTGGAAACCCTGTACCACGTGGCTCGACGTCGCAGCGTTGCCTTCATCTTGAGCGACTTTTATACGTCAGGGTTCGAACGCACTCTCTCACTGACGGCGGCGCGGCACGATGTGATCCCCGTCATGCTGGTGGACCCTCGCGACGAAAAGTTGCCCGACGTAGGGCTGGCGCACTTCGAGGATTCGGAGACGGGCGAGACGATCTTGGTGGACACGAAGGACAAGCGCGTGCGCGCCTATTACCGAACGCGCATGGAAGAGCAGCGCAACCTGCACATCAAACTATTCCGCAAGCTCGGACTCGACCATGTCGTCGTTCGAACCGACCAACCCTACATCAAGCCATTGCGTGATCTGTTCGCTCGCCGAGCGAGAAGGGCCTATCGTTGATGGGCCTACGCGCTGGGTTCATGACTGGTGCAGCTCTTGCAGCGCTACCCGTCGCCGCAGGCGCTCAGCCCGGCGCGACGACGAGCGCCACCCCCTCGGCGCAACCGCCGCCCGCGGCCAGCGCTTCGCCGACACCCACCGCCCCGAAAACCGAGTCGGTCAGCGGAACCTGCATCGAGCGCATACCCGAGGGCAAACAGCGCCCGAAGCTCGGGCAGAGCTTCCCCAGCCGCGGCACCAGCGGCCACGGCGCAACCCTGACCGTGGTCGTCGAGCACCTGAAAGGTGAAGAAGTACTGCCCGGTGGTTTCCGCATTGCGGAGAGCGCGGCGCTCGAAGCCCTCGAGCAAAGTCAATTGGTGCTGCCCGATCCCGAAGGCCCAGCGGGGCCCGTCATCACTCGCAGCCCCGACGGCACACGCACCGAGGTGAAGATCACGCTGGTGCCGCTGCCCGCGGAACCGGGCCGGCACGAACTGACCTTGCCGCCGCTCCCCATCACGCTGGCGCGCGCCAGTGGGCAAGTGGTGACCGTATGTACCAACCCACACTCGATCGTCGTCGAAGATCCGATCGCGAACACACCCAACCCAAAACCCAAGCCGAATCCTGCGGCGCGCCGGCAGATCGAAGAATGGGTTCTGCTGAAACAGCTGGTGTACGGCGGGTTGCTGGCGCTGCTCGTCGGGCTATTGGCGGCGTGGGCGTTCAGCCGCTGGCGGCGGCGCCCTAGACCCGTACCGCCTCCGCCTCCACCGCGCCCTCCTTGGGAAGTCGCGTTCGAGGAGCTCCACGATGTACGGCATGCCGGTTTCATCCGCAGCCACCGCTATAGCGAACACTTCGACCGCGTCTCGGATACCATCCGCAAGTATCTGGGCGACCGCTTCGGCTACGACGGCCTGGAAAGCACGACGCGCGAAGCGCTCGCCATTCTAACCGAGGTGTCTCCCGCGATTCCCGTGCTCGACCAGATTCGTGCCTTCATGAGGCAAGCCGACTTGGTCAAGTTCGCCCGGCTCACACCGACCGAAGAAGAATGCGAGCAAGCGCTCGCGCGCGGTGAAGAAATCGTGAGGAGTACCATGCCGGTTCCGGAGGCCGACGCGCCCCCAATGCCGACCGCCCGGGGGGCGTCGTGAAGCTTCCGAAACCCGGCAGCGTCCGCCGCCAAGCTCCCGTGGAGCGCCCGCGTGGTCTCTCGGCCAAAACCCGGCGGTCTTTGCTGCGCCTGGCGGTCCTGGTCATGGGCAGCCTAGTCCTCGGAATCTTGGCGCTGGCGTACCCGGCGCTGAAGCGAGGTCACGAGCTCATCGCGGCAACTTGGCAAAACCCGTGGGCGCTGGCGCTCTTGGTGTTCGTCCCACTGGTGCTCTTTCGCGCCACCTTCGGCGAAGATCTCGGCGCACCACGCCTGCGCCTGGGTACACTCGCACCGCTCTCCCGCTGGCCGGTGGGCGCCCGCGTTTGGCTCAGAGACGTGCCCGGCATAGCGCGAACGCTGGGGTTCGCGCTGATGGTTCTTGCACTGGCCAGACCGGTCAACACGTTTCATCCAGAAGTCGCCGACGAAGAAGGCATCGACTTGGTCGTCGTGCTCGATCTTTCCGGATCGATGCAAGCGGTCATGGACAACCTGCCTCAGGATCTACAAGGTTACGTCGACCGCAAGCCGCGCGGCATTCGACCGACGCGGCTCGACGCGGCCAAGGCGGTGATTCGCGACTTCATCGCCCGCCGCAAAACCGATCGCATCGGTGTGGTGGTGTTCGGCAAGAACGCCTACGTATTGTCTCCCCCAACCCTCGACTATCACTTGCTCGACCTCTTGGTGTCGCGCATGCAACTGAACTTGATTGACCCCACGGCCACGGCAATCGGCGACGCCGTCGGGGTCGCCGTGGCGCGCCTGCGCAAAAGCCACGCCAAGAGCAAGGCGGTGTTGCTGCTGACCGATGGTGACAACAAGGGCGGTCAGATCTCTCCGCAGTATGCGGCGCACCTTGCCAACGTGGTCGGCGCGAAGTTGTTCACCATACAAATCGGCCAAGGCGAGGCCGCCGAGGTTCAAGACGGAGTAGACCTTTTCGGACAGCCCCGTTACGTCTCCGTGCCTTATCCCACGAATCCAGAGCTGTTGAAGGAGCTGGCGGCAAAGACCGGCGGCGCCATGTACGTGGCCAGCGACGCTCGGGCGCTGCAAGCAAGCTTTCATGACGTGCTCGACAAGCTCGAAAAGACACGCTTCGAAGCCACGACGGCACGTTTCGAAGACCTGTATCGGTTTTTGCTGCTGCCGGGTGTGCTGCTCTTGGCTCTGGACGCCTTGCTGCGCTCGCTCTGGTTTCGGAGGTTCCCATGAGGTTCGCCGAAGGCATCTGGTTGTTCGGTGCTTTGGTGGGCCTGGTGGTCGCGGCGCTCTTGGTGCTTGGGGGGTTCAAGCACCTGAGAGCCGTACGGCGATTTGGCGATGAAAAGCTGGTCGAAGGCTTGGTGACCCACCCGGCAGGCACGCGGCGAGCCTTCGAGGGAGCTTGCTTGACTCTCGCCGTCGCGCTGTCGTTCGTTGCTCTTGCGCAGCCCCAGTATGGCAAAGGGACTCGCCTGATACCCGCCACGAACCTCGATGTAGTCATCGTCCTAGACTACTCGAAGAGCATGTACGCAAAGGACGTGACGCCCTCGCGTACGGCGCGCGCCATCAGCGAGGTAGGCAGCGTCATCCAAGATTTGCCGGGCGCTCGTTTCGGAGCCGTAGCCTTCGCAGGGCAACCGATGAGCTTTCCGCTCACCAGCGACGGGGCTGCAATCGCGCAGTTTTTCAGAGGGTTATCCCCCAACGACATGCCCGTCGGCGGCACCGCCATCGCGCGGGCGCTCGAGGCAGCCCGCGAGCTCTTGGCGCGCGATCCGTTGAGCAAGAAGCACGAACGCGTGATCGTTTTGGTGACGGACGGGGAAGACCTGGAGGGCAATCCGGTCAGCGTCGCCGAGGCCTGCGCCGCCGACGGTGTCACGGTACACGTAGTCCAAGTCGGCGGGCGCACCCCCGAGCCGATCCCAGAGGTCGACGACCAGGGCAAGGTGATCGGATTTCGGACCAACCGCGACGGAACTCCAATGACCACCTCGCTCTCAGCGGCGGGCGAGGAACAACTCGCCAAGATCGCAGAAGTCACCGGTGGCAACGTGGTGCAAAGCGAACGCGGCTCGCTCGGCATCGACGAAGTCAAGCGTCGACTCAAGCGGATGATGACCGAAGAGCTGTCGGAGAAGGTCGAGACGGTTTATGCCGACGTCTACTGGCTGCCCCTCTCTATCGCTCTGGGCTTGCTCGGAGTGGAGGCGCTGCTCATCACGATTTGGGGGCTCGTCGTCGTATCACGCCAGAACAAGCGCCGGGATCCGAGCGCGGGGCCGCGCAAAGATGCGGCACCGCCCGACACGAAGCGCTCGACTCCGCGCGCCGACAGCGCCCGCCGGAACAAGGCCGCGGCGGCCGCCACCTTCGGAGTGGTGGCACTCTTGTTGTGGGCGATCGGCTGCAACCTCGATCCCGACCAGCTCTTCAAGCGCAATTCGCCCACCGTGGACCAAGCGATCGAAGCGCTCGACGCCGGCGAAGCCGAAAAGGCGGTGGACCTGCTCGAGGAGTATCTACAGACTGGCAAGTGCGAGGGAGGCGCGATCGGTGCTCCCAGCAGCGTGAACGACAAGCCCAATGCAGGCTTCGACTTGGGCCTTGGTTTGTTCAAGCTCGGCGAGCAGTTCGGCAAGCGGTTCGGCGAAGACGAGCCCAGCGGTGACGCCGGGCCGACACCAGAAGAACAGGCCAACCTGGCGAATCGAAGCGAGCAGGTGGAATGTGCGCTGAGAATCGTGCGACTGATCGCGCTGGATGCTTCGCAGCCCGTCGAGCTGAGGGCGCGCGCTTACTATTTGGCGGGCAATCTCGAGTTTTTGCGTCGCGACTACCGCTCGGCCGTCAAGAGCTACGACCAGGCGCTGCGCCTGATTCCCGGCCAGCCCGAGGACGCGGGCGACGGCATCGGCCGTGACGCCGCCCACAACCGCGCAATCGCTCTGGGCCGCATTCAGGACGAGCCCCCCGATGCGGGGCCCGACGCTCAGCCCGACGCTGACCAACCCGACTCTGA
>CBFGRJ010000340.1:0-8079 GCA_965651135.1 uncultured Myxococcales bacterium | reverse complement strand
TTGGCTATGGGCCGGCATGACGACGAACTTGACGACCAGAAAGTACACTGTGGAGAGCAGCCCTCCCCACAGCGCTGTGCGCGGGCGTTTCCCGGTCAGCAAGTAGTACAAGCTGGCGACGGCCAGCGCGGCGCTGATTTCTTCGCGCATCGAAATGGCGATCAACCAAGCCGCCAGCAGGGCCTTTTTGTACCCGGCTTCGAAACAGTAGATCACGCACAACACGAAGACGGGTGAAATCGTGAGGAAATGAAAATCGTAGAACAGCGGACCGTGAAGCGGCGCATGCACCAGATAGACGTAGGGGAACACCAGCGCGCTCCAGTCGTTGCCGAGCCTGGAACGCGCCAGTAAATACAGAGGGACGGCGCCGAGCGCGACGAGCGCCGCTTGCATCGCGATGAGCATTTCGGGCGCTTGCCAAAGCGCGTAAATGGGCGCGAGCAGATAGGCTCCGAACGTCGCATGGAATTGGATGTGTGAGCCTTCGACCCCCAGCACTGGTGACGCTTTGAACCAGTGACCTCGGAGCAGGTTGTACATGATGTTGTTGAAGATCCCGAGGTCCCAGCTGTACGTTTTCAGCTGGTAGTGCTGACGCACCGTATACGTGATCATGAAGGCGGCGAAACCCAACACGCCGAGCCCCAGGAGCACGAGCGCGCCATGGCGCACGAGCCAACCGAGGACCTTGCGCGGCGCGCGACGTGGTAGGCGCGGTCCAAATAGGGTCCTGCCGGACCAACCCAAGCCTCGAGCTGCGGCGAAACTGGTGCGCAGGCAGCGTTCGGTGGCCAAGCCGAACAAGGTGGCCAAAACCGCGAACAAGAAGTCGCGATTTCGAAAGATCTCCCAGTGAAATAGGCTGGGCACCACCACGCTGAGCAAGAGGGGCGAGCACAGCCGGCTGACGAGATGAAGCTCCCGAAGACGGTTCGCCCGCCGGCTGAACAACACGAAGCAGCCGCCTGCACCGCTGCTGAGCACTCCTCCCAAGAACCCGAGGGCAATCAAGAGCGCGCGCGTCTCGAGCTCCATCTCGTTGGACAGCGCGAGCTCGCGTGGTTTTCCGAATAGAGCGATCGTGAGCCCCAAGGTGGTGGATGCCCCGACCAGAAACAGGCGCAAGCCGGTCGCCACGACGAGGGACTCGACGGGCATCGCGCTGACGGAACCACCTCCGCGACGGGCAACGAGACTTCCGAACCACCCCACTAGTGCACTGCTCCGGTCACCGATGCGAGCGGCGTGTCCACGAAGACATGCCAGCTCAGCAGCAACCATACGCTGCCGGTTGCGTCCCCTGCTTCCGGATAGCGCCACGCGTACCGCGCGGAGAGCCAGGGCCCGAAAGCCTGTCCCATCAAGGGCAAGCCGGCGCCCAAGCCAACTTCGAAACCACGCCGGCTAGCCTGCTCGCCGTCGGGCACGCTGGCGAAGTAGGCTCCGGCACTCAGCGAGATCGAATCCAGCAGCAGATCCAGCGTAGCCGGCCCCGACTGCCACCCGTACGACCAGCGAGGGATGAACAAGGGACGCACGTCCACGCCGAACGAGCCGACGCGTCGAGCGGAGTGGCCACCCGGTGAGCTATCCAGTGCATCACGATAGGTCCCATAAACGCCAGCCATCCAGTAGTAGTGGACGGTGGCGCCGAGCAACAGCCGCCCCGCCGTGCCTTCGAATTCTGCTCCTGCGCCGGCAGCGAGCGCGAGGTCGCCGTCGAAGCGCCCATAGACACCATCAGCGCTCCCTCCGTCGGGGTCTCGAGACACTTCGCCCTCGAGAGACGCGGTGCTTCGGTGTCCGGGTTCCCAGCGAGGCGAGGGTTCGTCGGAAGAAGTCGTCGCGGCAGCCGTGGTTTCCGACGCGAGCAGCCAGCAAGCGGCCATGGCCAGGACCAGAGCCGCGTCCCGAATGAACGACAGCAGGGCCATCATTTCATCAGCGCCTGGACGATCCGTTCGCGCAGCTCAGGAACGAAGATCAAGCGAACCCGCGTCAGGACCTGCCCCCTCAGGCGCCCGAGCAGGAAGGAAACGTCTGCCGGCCGGCGCTGGCTGCCGTCGGGGAAAACTACGGTGAGCGGTTCATGGGTGTCTTCGAACGGGGTATCGGCGGGCGCGTCCAAACCAACGTACATATCCGGATCGTACCCGGCGTCGCGTGCGATATCTCGCGCGATTTCGAACGCTTCGAGCCTAGCGTTCGGCTTCGCCTGATCGCCATAGAGCTCGTACGTCTTGAAAAGCCTGCGCTCGTACAGTCGACCTGCCAAATCGCTCAGTGTTTCGTCCTTCGCGTGCCGCCAGGCTGCCAAGCACGCGAACAGCCTCGTATCGTCCAGGTCGAGATATTCGCCGAGCGCGGTATTGCCGAACAGCGCGATGTTTCGCACTGCCGTGGGCACTTCATCCAGGGCGCTGCCATCCATGAGCAGCGTGCGGACTCGAGCGAAGACGCGGGCCAGCATCCACTCGCTGGCTCGGCTCGTCTTGTGAAAATAGACCTGCTGGAACATGAACAGGCGCGCCAAAATGAAAGATTCGATGGCGGGAAGACCCTTGGCCCCGTCGATGGCGAGCGGCGGGGCCTTCTTGTCGTCGGTACTGATGCCGAAGCGGAAGCTTCGGATGAGCCAGTCGAGATCGAAGGTGCCATACCCGACACCCGTCGAGTAGGCATCGCGCAAGAGGTAGTCACACCGATCGACGTCGAACGTGCCGCTCACTGCTCGCGCCAGGTAGGTGAGGGGAGAGCGCCCTCGGACGAGGTCCACCACGCGCTGAGGCAGGCCTGGATCATACTGCGTGAGGATTTGGTGAACCTGGGTGCCGGGGTCGAGCGTGATCCGCTCCGTCCATTCTTCGTGGTGGGGTCCGTTGGGTAGCGCCTCCTCGAACAAATGCGAGAACGGCCCGTGCCCCAGGTCATGCAGGAGCGCCGCGCTCAGGGCGTCCCGGGCGCGCTCGGTGGTGACCCGTTGCCAATAGGGCAGTCCTTCGTGCAGGCGGCGCAGGCGCGCCAGCAGGCGTGTCATGACGTGCGCCGCACCCAGGGCGTGAGAGAAGCGTGTGTGGTCAGCCCCAGGGTACGCCAGGCTCGTCAGCCCGAGCTGCCTGATGCGTCTGAGGCGCTGCACTTCGCGCGCTTGAAGGAGCGCCGGGATGACGGACTCCTCCTCCGACTCGAAGCTCACCAAACCGTGGACGGGATCCCGCAGAATCAAAAATGGCCTCGACAGTGCCTAGTGCCTGGGAGGGCCGAAATTACACGGTCGCCGGCGATTGCCCACGAAAAGCCGATGCATGCCCCAGAAACCCGCAGTTGATCATACCTCTTACCGGAGGGCTCGCTGTGAAAGCCCGAGTCAACCCGACTAGACATGGCACAATTGTTCACCATTTCAACGGGTTAAGGGTCCGATGTGGGGGTGGGGCAGCCCGGCCCCCTGGACAAGCGCTCCCATTCAGGCTTTTGTTGATAGTCTAAATTTGAGCCGATCCATGAGTTGGACCCGCTGACCAATGCCGAAGAAGAGCAAGACCATTCCCGAGGCCCGCCACGGTAGCGGCGCGCTGCAGCTGATCGAAGTCCTGCGTGCGTTGCCGAAACGCGAGTTGGACTCGCTGATTCAACGACTCAGGATTCGCATCGACGCTGCCAAGCGCATCGACGTGCCTTCGCAGGTCGCCCGTGCGCTGTTGATGCTACCTGAAGTCAGGGATCCCACGCAGCTCCCGCGGCCCACCCTCGAGCTGTTGTATCGAATCGCCGAACACCAGGGGGTCTTGCGGGTCGACGTGCTGCCCCCCGCGGTCGAGCCGCTGGTGGCGCACGGCATGGTGTTCGTGCGGGGCCTCGAAGATGGTGTGGAGCTCCTGCTGCCTATCGCCTACATGGTTCAGCTCAGGTCTTGGGACGGGGAGGACCCTCGTGGCGTTCGAACGCTCCTGTCGCAATCGCACCCGGATGTAGCAGCGAGTATTGCGGCTCACTACCTTGGACGACCTGCAACGCCCCCCATTGCTCTTTCTCTGGAGCCAGCCTGGCGGGTGCTGACCTCTCCCAGCTTGCTGGCCAAAGAAGTCGAGGACCTGGCTCCTCTCGAACGCAAGCTGCTGCACGCGGTGGAAGAAGTAGGTGGCGAGGTCGATACCGAAGAGTTGCTCGACCTCGAGCGAGAACCGATGCGATTGCGGGGGGCGACGGGCGCCACCCCCTCGCGGCGCGGGGTCGGTTTCGCTTTGGAGCGGCGCGGGTTCTTGATTCCGGTGCACCCGAATCGGCATGTCGTGCCGACCGAGGTGGCGCGCGTGATCGGGGCCGAGCGCCACCTCGAGCGCAAGGCGCAGCGCGAGCAGGTGCGCGCCTTCGTTCTGGACGAAGACCACGCTCCGCGGCGCGCGCATTTTGCCGAAGATCCCGCACCACTGGTGCTTGCCATGGCGCTCAGCGTGCGCGACCCGAGCCTCGAGGTTCGAGCCGGAGTGGGCACGCCGCGTTCTCTGATCAGCAAATTTTCTTCGCGCTTTGGGCGGGACCCAGCCGCGGTCGCGCTGCTCGCATCCCTCAGCCGTTCGATTGGCTTGTGGGATGCATCGGTCATGAGCACTGCGTGTCCACCCGGCGCGCTCTACGTGCGCGACTTGACCCATGCCCTCTTCAGCGCCTGGAGGCGCGGGGGAGCTTGGGACGAGGCTCGCGAGGACGGTGAGCTGCTGCGGGTTTCGGGTGAGGCGCGCGAGGCAAGCGCGGTGGGTGTCGTGCGCGAGATGGTCCTCGAGGCTCTTCAAGAGCTCGGCGATGGGCAATGGGTGCCCTGGGAAGCCATCGTGGCGTACATCAGGACCGATACACGAACGCCTGGGTTGGCGCGGCTGATCGAGCGCTGGGCGGGTCGAGTGAATCTCGAAGCCCAGACCCCCGTCGCCATCGCGCGGCGCGTCGCGCTGGAAAGCCTGCATGTACTAGGCGTCGTCGACCTTGGGGACCCCGACGAAGAAACGGCGCAGGTGGCTGGCCCGCTTCTTCGCATCACACCGCGAGGCCGCGCGTTTCTGCAGGGAGCCGCCAAGAGCGAATCACAGGAGGTGAGCCGGTTTTTGGACACGCATGCCCTGCGCATCGGACCAGCGGCGCGCGTCGGGCACGTGGTGGCTCTGGCGCCATTCGTCGAGGTCGGAAGCGTCAGCGGTCACCTCGACGTGTTGTTGACCCCCCAAACCCTGTCGCTGGCGCTCAGCACAGGCGTGGACCCCGAGCTCATCAAGCAACGGCTCGAGGTCGTGGCCAGCCTGCCCGACCCCATCGCCCGTCAGCTGGCACAAGCGAGCGCGGTGATCGGCCGTGCCGAGCTGGTAGAAACTCAGGGTTTTCTCTGGGTCGAAGATCCGGAGATCAGGGAGCTGCTTCGCACCCGGCGGCAGAGCTCCGATCTGTTCATCGATCCCTCGCCTCCTGCGGGCCTGTTGCTGGCCCCCGGCGTGGACGTGGATCGCTTGGCACGCCGCTGTCGCACGTTGGGTGTCGAGCTCATGGTCGACGGCGAACCCTATCGCGCCCGCTCGGTCCCATCGTCCCGCGGGAGTGGTGCCCGCCGGCTCGATTCATCGAGCTCGCTCAGGGCGGTGCGGCAACCTTCAGGCACGCGCAAGCGGCGCAGCTCATCGAGCAGCATGCCGGCCGTCAAGCGCGACAATCGCTAGCTGGGCCTTCGAACCCACGGTTCTCAGGCGCGCAGGCGGCGCTCGACCCACGCGCGATAGCCGGGGCTTTTCGAGACGTGCACCAGCTTGCCGGCATCGACGAAGACTTCGCTCGCGAGCGCCCGACCGTTGTACTCACTGGCCATCGAAAAGCCATAGGCGCCGACATCCCGAATGACCACGTGCTCGGAAGGCTCGCCGATGGCGTGGCTGCCGAAGTCGTCGCTGCTTTCGCAGATGGGCCCAACGACGCGCCACTCCAAGGCTCCGGGCGCATGCTCCAGGGGTTCGATGCGATGCCGTGCACCGTAGAGAGCGGGCCGTAACAGATCGTTCATGCCGGCGTCGAGCATGAGCCACTGGCGTGACTTGCCCTGCTTGTGTTGCACGACCCGCGCGACCAGAACGCCGTGCGGCCCCACCATCGAGCGTCCGGGCTCCACCACCAACTTCAGAGCCGACAGACCCATGCGCTCACTCAGCCCAATGGCGGCTTCGACGAAGCGTGCGGGCGCTTCTATCGGCTGGTCGTCGTACTGAATGCCGAACCCTCCGCCGAAATTGAGGTACTCGAGGCGGTGTCCGGCGCGCTCGGCTTCTTTGATGACTTCGCAGACCGCTGTGGCGCTTTCGAGATAAGGCTCGGGGCGGGTCAGCATCGAGCCGACATGCACCGAAACGCCCACGCAGCCGAGCTCGTCGGAGCTGGCGGCCACACGCTCGAAGGCCGTGGCCAATTGGTCTCGCGGAATACCGAACTTCGCCGCATCGTGCCCGGTAGCGATGTGTGAATGGGAATCGATCTCGACGCCGGGATTGATGCGCAAGCCGACGCGCGCGCGCCGCTTCTGCGCACGGGCTCTGGCGGCGATGCGTTCCAGCTCTTCCAGCGACTCGGCTTGGATGCCGTAAAGGCCCTTGCTGATGGCCAGGTCCAACTCCCAGTCCGCCTTGGCCACGCCGTTCATCACCATTCGAGTGGGGGCGATGCCGGCCCCTTCGGCGACCAGAAGCTCGGCGCCGGAGACCAAGCAAGCTCCCACGCCACACGCTCGGATGGTGCGCACGATAGAGCCTGCCGCATTGGCCTTGAGCGCATAGGCCACGAGGTGATCGCGCGTCCCGAAGGCTTGCTCCAAAGCGGTGGCCGCCTTGCGGATACCATCGAGATCGTACACGTAAGCGGGGGTCGCCACCTCGGCTTGGGTCAGCAGCTCGTCGAGCCGCATCCCGCCCAAGCAAGCGTACCCTCGAGCGTCGCGCGCAAAGCTAGTCATGACCACGCGGCATAGCAAAACGGGCTTTGCCGCGGTACCCCGCACAGAGGCGTTCACCCTTTTGTCGACGCGCGGCCATTGAGCTCGATGAGGTCGGTAAAATGTCAATTAATTCGCTAACTTCTCCCGGCTAGCCAGGTGTAGGGTCGATGTGGGATAACCAGGCCATCGAGCATAGCCTACGATTCCATGCCATCATGACCCGCCCATTGTGTCCGGAGGATGACCGCTGAACGTCGCGGCAGAAGCGAAGCCTAGTCTCGACAAGTACGACTTGTACGAGGAGATCGGTCACGGCGGCATGGCCACGGTTTACCGGGGGCACGATAAGCGCCTGGGTCGGGACGTCGCGATCAAGGTGATTCACCGTCACCTCCGAGAAAACCGCGAGGTTGCGGCTCGTTTCGCGAGCGAAGCCAGAGCGGTGGCGAAGGTCAAGCACCCGAACATCGTCGAAGTCTACGATGTTTCGGACGAGGCAGAAGCCGAGCGCTATCTGATCGTCGAGCTCGTTCGCGGTATCACCTTGCGCAAAGTCTTGGTGGAGCATGGGCACCTACCTGCGGAAATAGCCGCAGCCATTGGCATCGAGATCGCGCGCGGGCTCAATCATGCTCATCAGCAGGGAGTGGTGCATCGGGACGTGAAGCCCGAAAACGTGCTCATCGAGAGCAAGCCCGGTGCCGCGGTCAGAGTGAAGATCACCGACTTTGGCATCGCCAAGCTGCTCGATGCACAGGGTGTGACCTCGACCGGTCAGGTGCTCGGATCGCCCGCGCACATGGCGCCCGAGCAGATCGAGGGGGGAGACGTGAGCGCCCGTTCCGATGTATTCGGTCTGGGGGTGCTGTTGTACGAGTGCATGGTGGGGGCGCTGCCGTTCGACGGCAAGAATCCGGCTCAGGTGTTGCGGCGAGTGTTGGACGGGCATTTCGTTGCCCCCGATCGCGCGCGCCCGTCGGTGGGCGCCGCCTGGAGCCGCATCATCGAAAAGGCCTTGGCTCACAAGCCGGAGGACCGTTACGCGAGCGCTGGTGATCTCGCCGATGCCATGCAGGCGGAGCTCGAGCTGCTTGGCTTTGCGGAGACTGGCG
>CBFGRJ010000339.1:0-8082 GCA_965651135.1 uncultured Myxococcales bacterium | reverse complement strand
ATCCGGCATGGTGCCCCACAAAAAGTAGGAAAGACGATTCGCCCGCTCGTAGCCATCCAAGGCGAGGCGCCCGCCCGATACAGCGCTGCTCTCTTCCACTCGGTAGAGAAAGTAGGGGGATTGCAAGAACGCTTCAAGCACTAGACGAACGCCCCCTCGGTAGTCCGGAGTGTCGTCGTAACTGGTGAGACCCTTTTGATAGAGCGCCATGTAGGCGTCGAGCTGTTCACTCGTCAGAGGACGCCGATGCGCCCGTTTGCCGAACTGCTCGATAAACTGGCGCGCTTCTTCATCCGAGCCGATCCCAGCGGAGCCCCGCGGTAAGATGCGGGCCAGCGCCTCCGCGTCATCGACCACACGTTTGGCAAGGGTCGCGCTCGCCGCCTGGTAGCTCGCCCACAAGGCTTGGTCGACTTCCAACGCGTCGCCGTTACCCTCGAAGAGGTAACCGCTCTGGGTGGGATCCGCGCGGAACGATGACGAAAGACCCACCGCCTCGTCGAAACCGAACAGATCTTGCACCGTGTGTTCCCATTGAGGGTGCGTCAAGCGCCGAAACCGCGAGACTCCCCCAGGTAGGTCAGCTGCTGGTGGAGCGACTCCGCCTGCCGTGCCGCTGGAGGCGCCCGCATACGAGCTGTCATTCGCCGTCGCGCTGCAGCCCGAGCTGCTGGCAACCATGAGTGCAAAGAGCGACAACCAAGCGCCAAACCTCGACAGCTTCGTGACGTCGCTGCTGGTCATCGTGCTTGTGTCGGTCATGAGGATCTGCCGTCCGAGGGACGGCTTCATGCAGAGTCGTTCAGCTCGCCGGTCGGAGCAACTGCCAATGACCAGCAGTGTACAGCGAGCCATGACATGCGGCTACGCGGACCGGTCGAGTTCGGGTCGTGCTGATTTTTTTGGCTCCCTCGAAGATTACTGCTCGTGAGAGCGGGCTGTGGTACCAAAGCCGACCAAGCTAGCCGGGAGTGCGGCGTAGGGAGACAGCGGCTGCTTTGCCAAGGCCCGTTGGTGCTTGCCCTTTGGTTCGAGCCCCCAGGCTGGCTTCGCCTGCGTCGCGTGATACCCTCGCGGGCCTAAGATGGGTTCGCCAATTTCGCAGGGACGCCTTGCTTGCTTGATCCTCTTGCCGGTTGTTTGTGGGGTTCTGGTGGCGTGCACCAGCGAACCGATCCGTGACGAACCGATTGAGCCGAGCGAGCCGAGCGAACCGACTGAGCCACCTGAGCCGATGCTGGCGCTCCCGCTTCGCTTCGAGCCCATCGAGCTTGCCGGCGAACCGGACGATCTGACCGACTTCGTCTTCTTGCCCAACGGCGAGGAGATGCTGGTGATGTCGAAGGCGGGCTCCATCTACCACTACGAGCTGCTGAGTAAAGATGACGACGAAACGGCGCCTGTGACGACCGAGCTTTTGGGTAGCTTCGACCTGTCCAATGTGAACAGCGAGACCGACTGCGGCGCCATCTCGCTGCTGCTGGACAACGACTTCGCAAAAAACGGTTGGTTCTTCGTTTCCAAGTGTACGAGCCGTCGAGCGAGCGGCGTGTACCGCTACCGCTTCGACGCGGATGACTACGCCGCTGTCGACGGCAGTGAAACGTTGATCATCGAAGCAGAAGAGCCGAGTGCCCAGCGCGCATGGCACAACGTGGGTTCGCTCAACATGGACGCCGAGGGGAACCTGTGGGTGCCTTTCGGTGACAAAACCGTCAACCGGAATGCTCAGGACCCAGCCAGCAATCTGGGAGCCATTGTGAGAATCGTTCCGAACCGCGATCCGAACGGTGCGGGGTATGAGCCAGTCGCCGACAACCCTTTCATGGGTGAGCAAGACAAGAGCCCGGACATCTATGCGTACGGTGTGCGCTCTCCCTATCGTGCGGTCTTGGACGGCGCGGGGAGGCTTTGGTTTGGCGACGTCGGGTCTGTTGTAGCCGAAGAGATCAACGTGATCACGAGGCCCGGGCAGAACTTCGGCTGGGCGGATGCGGAGGGCACGTGCGTCACGGACTGCACGGACTTGACCGATCCCGTCTTTACTTGGGACCGCTCTGGGGACCACGATTTCATCGTGGAGGATCCCGAAGCGCCGCCCATCAACGCGCGCGTGGCCATTGCGGGCTTGGCCTACGACTCGAGTGTGAACGATCGCTATGGCGGGCTGTTGGATGATCGCGTGATTTACGGCGATATGTGCGTGGGATTTTTACGCGCCGCCCGCTACGCCGACGATCACGTCGTCAGTGACGAATACGTGGGTCATTTGCGCACCGTGGCTGCCCTGAGCCAGCGCCAGGACGGCTACATTTACGCGCTGTCGCTGGGCAATTGTCAGACCGACGTCACACGGGAAATCGATACGAGCAGTCGTCTCTTCCGCGCGCTGCCGACCGTAGTCGAGCCCTGAGTCAGGCGCAGCAGGGGGTGGAGTTCGGCTTCTGCATGGCCGCCTGCCTCAGCGCCCAATTGACGGCCTCTAGAATCTGAATAGCCATGGCCGGTTTAGGCAGGACGCGTTGGGCTAGCCGGATCAGGCTATCGGAGGCTGTCTCCGTGTGAGACGAGTGGACAATGCGTACCGTTTCGGGATGGTGCTGAGCCAATTGGAGCAACAGATTCAGCCCGCTCATGCGCGGCATATTGACATCCGTCAACACCACATCGAAGCGGCGATCGGACATCAGCGCCATGGCTTCGAGGCCGTCACTGGCGCAGCCGAGCTCCAGTGCGGGATAGTTCGCCTTGAGCACGCGGACGAGGCCCCTGAGCACGGCTGGCTCGTCATCGACCAACAGCAAACCGAGTCGTTGCGTGCCGTAGAAGGTCTGAGAGCTTGGGGCGTCTGCCATGGTCTACATGTCAGACTGCACGCGATATGCCACTGCCCGCTCGTGAATCGACGGAAGCTAGCTCAAATGAGGCCTTATCTCGGCTTTAGATCGTGCGCTTGCGAGCTAGTTTGCGTTGCAGCGTGCGTCGATGAATGCCCAGGCGTCGCGCTGCTTCGGAGACATTGCCGCCCGCATCGGTGAGCACTTGCTCGATGTGCTCCCATTCGAGGTCGTGAAGCGGCATCGGTTCGTCTGCAGGGCTGACCGTGGGATCCGGGCGTGTGCGCTCGAAACCAGCCAAGATCTCGTCGGCCGTGGCCGGCTTGGTGAGGTAGTGACCTGCGCCAAGCTTGATGGCTTCGACTGCGGTGGCAATACTGCCATAGCCGGTGAGTACCACGATTTGCAGGGCGGGAAAGGCTTGCTTGAGGGCACCGATCAATTCCAGGCCGCCTCTGCCGGGCATCTTGAGATCGACCACGGCTCGCGTTGGCTGCCAGACCTCGGCTTCGGCCAGCGCGTCGTCGTAGTTGTACGCCACGGCGACTGCTAGACCCCTGCGCCTGAACGCGGCTGCCAGCGCGGCGCAAAATGCGCGGTCGTCGTCGACGATGAGCACCGTAGTGTTCGGCGGGGTGGTCAAGAGAGCCCTCCGTGCGACAATTCGGGCGCTTTCAGCGGGAAGCTGACGACGAAGCGAGCTCCCGTGGGAACCCCATCGTCGACGCTGATGCTGCCGCCGAGCTGCTCCAAGTGCGCGCGGGCCAGATACAACCCGAGGCCACGCCCTCGTTCTTTGGTCGAAAAGAAGGCATCGAATGCGGCGGACTTGGCAGCCGCGTCGAGGCCGGGGCCGTTGTCGGTCACCGAAACGGTCGCGCGATCGTCCGAGGCTCCGAGCGCGACGCGGATGCGCGGGACAGCGCTGCTTTGGCAAGCGGAAAGCGCGTTCGTCACGAGCTCGTGTACGACGCGTTCGATCACCAGGCGCGGTTGGGTCGTCGTGCGCTCCGTGCCGCCCGAGAGCTCCACGGCGAAGTCGACCTCGACCCCCGCGCCGCCTCTCGTTTGCTGGAGCTCGGCGCCGAGCGACTCGAGCGGCCACGCCGCGGCATGAACCAGCTGCTCGGCGCTGAGCTCGGGGTTTGCCATTTGGTGGATGATCTCCTTGCAGCGCCGCACCTCGCGGCGAATGCTCCCGATCGCGCCGGCGCGCTCGTGGTCAGGCATTTGCGCGAGCTCGTCGGAGAGCAACTGTATGGTGCCGAGTGGTGTACCGAGCTCGTGCGCGGCGCCGGCGGCGAGGCCTCCGAGCGAAGCGAGGTGGCGCGCCTCTACGGCAGCGCGGCGAGCACGCTCGAGCTCTGCGCGCTGCTCTGCCAGAGCCGCGGCCATCCGATGCACGAACAGGGTGATGGTGGCCCCCGAGATCGCCATCCCGAGCCACATGCCTCCCAAATGGTGCAGAAAGTGTCCGCTGAGGCTGGTGCTCCAGGCGGTGATGCCGAGCAGCAGCGCAAATCCGCTGATCGCCGCCAGCGCCACCAGCCAGGTGAACCCGCGCGGCAAGAGCGTGGCGAGTCCGATCGGCACGAAGTAGAGCATGGTGAACGGGTGCGCGGCCGCACCCGAAATGGCCAAGAAGCAGGTGAGACCGGCGACATCCAACAACAGGTGCGCGCCTGCGCGGCGGGGAGACCAAGCCCACGCGCGGCGCTGGACGGCGAAGTTCACGGCGGCGCCTGCGACGACCAAGCCGAGAGCGCTCCACGGTCCACCCAGTTGCGCTCCGAACAGCTCGGGAAAGCCGGTTTGCACGAGTGTGATCAACAAGAGGGCGAGGAGCAGGGCCCAGCGCGCCGTGAACAGCGCGCCCTGCGCTTGCGATGCTGCCGGCAAATCGGCGGGCGTGCTCACCAAGTCCGGCCATAGCACGTGTGGTCAGCCGGAGGGTGCGTCAAGATGCCGCAGGCGCCTGGTCATCCTCGAAATCATTGGCGTCTGCGCGAGTTCGCTTCAAAGCTAGGAGCATGGGTACCACCGATCAGCAAAGATCACGTCGCTGGTGGTCCGGGCTCGGCGCAACGCTGGGCGTCGGACTGAGTCTGGCTGTGCTGGGCGTTTCATGCAGCGAATCGAAACCGGCGGTCGATGCGCGCGACGACGAAGGACTGAGGATGTGTTGCACGCTGGGCGCGGTCTGCCACGTTGCCGATTTAGAGAGCAAGGGTGAGGGCGGGGCAGGCGGCGTCGGGTCGTCGGACGGGCCTGAGACCGCACAGGAGTGCCATTGGCTGGGTCACGATGGCGAGCCCGACCAGTGCCGCAAATATTACGAGCACTGCTTGAAGCTCTGCGACATCGACGAGGACCAAGAAGACGACGTGACCGAGCACGCCTGCCAGTGAACGCGTTTCGGGCCGCTACCCCCGTGGGAATAGCGGCCCGAGACAGCACTGGCGGTGAGGCTAGGGGTTCACGACTGCCGTGAACTCTTCGACCTTGAGCCCGTTGGTTCCGCCGCCGTTCCAGATCTCGAACCCGGCGAAGACGTCGGTGAGCATCCAACCGCTTTCGATGCCGTAGCCATTCGACACGGCGTGATCGATGAATTCCTTCAGGTCGAAGCTCATGCTGAGCACGCTGGAGGGGGCCACGTAGTTGACGACGGGGCGATTCGGGTTGCTGCCGCTGTTGCGGGGTCCAACGTACACGTTGAACGTGTTGCCACCTAGGGTCGCAGTGCCCTTTGACCCATTTTCCCAGCCGATGGGATTGAAGCCCGAGGGCTTGTGCAACCAGATCATCAAGAACCCGGCGCCGGCATCGTCGTAGCCGGGTGCGGGCATTCCGTTCGAAAACCACACGTCGTAGCTGGCGTTGAAGCCCTCGCCGGTCTTGTTGTACTTGAACGTGGTGGGTAGGCTGGTGATGCTGCTGATGGCGATCGGCAACGGGTCGGTCAGCGTTTCGAACAAGCCGTTCTGGGTGTCGCCGTTCTGACCGATGAAGATCGATGGGAACGACGCCGGTACGCCGTTGGCGAGGCCGCCGCCGGTCTCACCGATGATCTCGAAGCTGTTGTTCGTGTAGCGGATTTCTTGGTTGAAGCTTTCGGGGTTACCCCAGTTGTTGTTCTGGATGATGTACTCTTTTCCGTCGGCCAACACCTTGACCCGCTGAAAGTCGTTGTCGGTCGAGCCACCGCCGCCGATGGTGCCGGTGACCGTGACGTCGCCACCGCCATCGGGAGCATCGTCCGCGCTCGTGCCAGTGGCGAAGCCGTTGATGCAAAAGTCGAAGTCGGTGAAGTTGCCCATGGCTGCGCCCGGCACCAGGAACACCACTGCCGAGATGGGCTCGTTGGCATACTTGACCGGGTTTTCGGCGCCCTCCCAGCACTCGGTATAGAACTCATCGTAGGGAATGTGCACCTTGCCGCCCACGGAAGTGATGGTCGTGCACCAGCGGTCGCCCCCATCGATGGCACCGTTGGGTCCCTGAATTTGAACGCGCAGCGTCGACGCAATGCTCTTGGTGAAGTTGATGGCGAGCCCCGTGCCACCTAGGGTGACGCCGGGTGGGCCCACCTCCGTGGCGCTTGCGGGATCGTAGGCGCAGTCCGCGCCTGCCGGATCTTCGTTTAGGTTGAAGCCGAGCAAGGCCACGGCCTCGTAGTTGTCGTGCACGGTGCCCTGCACGCAGTACGGCTGCCCAGGCGTGTGCGTAAGGAATTCCTGGGGCATGATCGTGGTGGTGCTGCCCTGCACCGTGCTGTCGATGCCGGTCCACGCGCAGCCGTGCCAATTTTCCGGATCGTAGGTCCACCAGCCTGGCGGAGTCTCGCCGGTCGAGCCGGTCGTGCTGGTGCTGGTGCTGCCACCTGCGCCCGTGCTGCTCGTGCCGGCGGTGGTTGTGGTGGGCGTGCCGGCGGTCGTGCTGGCGTTGGTCGTACTGGTCACCGCAGCGCCGCCGCAGACGCCGCCCGAGCAGCTCTGGCCGGTGGGGCAAATGTTGCCGCAGCTGCCGCAGTTGTTCACGTCCGTCATGACGTTGGTGCAGACGCCATTGCACACCGGTGAGCCGTCGCTGCACATACAGCTACCGGCCGAGCAGGTTTGCCCGGCGGCGCAGACATTGTTGCAACCGCCGCAGTTGAGGGGGTCGTTGAGGGGATTGGTGCAGCCGCCGTTGCAGTCGGTAAGCCCGGCATCGCACTGCGCGGCGCAGGCGCTGCGGTTACACACTTCGCCCGGCGCGCAGGCATTGTTGCACGCTCCGCAGTGAGCATGGCTGGAGCTGAGTGACAAACAGCCCGAACCGCAGTCGGCCAGGCCTCCCTGACAACGACACACCGCCACTTGACAAGATTGGCCGGCGCCGCACGCGTTCCCGCAACCGCCGCAGTGCTGCGAATTGGATACGGTGTCGACGCAGCTACCGTTGCACAACGCCTGACCGGCGCTGCACGAGCCGGTGCCCCCATCGGTGCTGCTGCCGCCGGGCGTGGGCCCTGTCGCAGGATCACTATTACAACTCACGGCGGCTGACAGAAGGGTCGCCACCATCAATAAGAGCATGAGCTTCAACGTCGACTTCATTCCCTAATCCCTTGCGCTAAGCGTTTGGTTGAATCGTAGATCAGGCCCCCATGCGCGTCGAGGTCGGGACGGCTGGTTGGGGGGCGCTTCCTTAGCTCAAGAGGTGGTTACGAGCCACCGCGCGTGCTCATCTGGTTGGAACGCATTTTTCGAGTTGAGTCGGACGCGACCGGAGCTCGATTGATTCGATGGCGGTGCAGCGTCGTAGTCGCCCGGGCCCCGTGACCGAGCATTATGTCGAAAAAAAGCACCCGAGGCTCGTGCGGATTTGCCGCGACATTTCGCAGGCGAGTGCCTGCTTGGCTAGGACGGCACGAGCTAGCTGTAGCACTGCAAGAGGATCGCCTCTAAGGTGCGCGCGCGAGGTGGCCATGAAAGACGACTCAAAAGATTCCAACGATCGCGCTGAAGAGCGCAAAGAGAACGAAGAGAAAGGGGTCGACGCGGCTGCTTCCGATGATTCCAAGCTCCACGCGCGCCAGCCCGACGACGACGAAGACGAAGAAGAAGACGACGACGAAGAAGACGAGGAGCAAGCGGAAGCGCGGGCACGCGCCACCGCGAGCCCTGCCTCGAGGCGCAGCGACAAACCGCGACGCAAAGGCAAAGGCGCAGTCCCATCACGGCGCCCGAGCAGGGCGCCG
>CBFGRJ010000338.1:0-8113 GCA_965651135.1 uncultured Myxococcales bacterium | reverse complement strand
CCCGCCAAAACCGTCGTGATTGTGCGCTTTCGTCAACTGCGCTAAGGGTTGGCGTTCTAACTTGGCGGTCCCGCACGACCGTCTGGACTTGAACCTCTCAGAGCAGACGAGTATCCGATCATCCGCCTTGGCCTGATGCGACATTGCCAGGACAACCGCTGACCTGGACCGACCGGGAAAGGCCAACCACGCAGACCAGAGGAGTAGGACCGGGAGAGTCGTATCCATGAAAGAACTCGAAAACGAATTGGCAGCTCTCATCGTCGAAGCGCTTGCGCTGCACGACGTCAGCCCTGGCGACATCGACCCCGACACTCCGCTGTTCAACGACGGCCTGGGCCTCGACAGCGTCGACGCCCTGGAGCTCGCCATGGCCATTCACAAGAAATACGGTGTACAGATCAAGGCGGATGACCCAGGCGTGCGTGATACGTTTCGCTCGCTCCGGCACCTGGCCGAACACATCGAGCAACGGCGCGAGTTGGAGTCGGTGTGACTCGCAGCTTCGATCTACTGGCGCTCCACCGAGATCGAGAGCTGCTCTGTCCGCAGGACGATGGTACGGGTTGGCTGACGGCTCGCGACTTCCGCGCCGACGTGGGCGGCGTCGCAGCGCTCATCGACGCCCAATCGGGGGGCGCACGGGCCAAGGGTCCGCTGATCGTCGCGGCCACCGATCGCTACCGCATGCTGGTCGCTTGCGTCGCTGCGTGGTCGCGGGGGCGAGCGGTCGTGCTGCCACCGAACCACAAGGCCGGCACCTTGAACGAGATCGTGCAAGAAACGGCGGCGACCACGTTGCTCACCGATGCAGCGCCGCTCGATGGTGTCGGGGTGCAGCATTGCATCGACCTGATGAGCCCACCCACGGGCGCCCCGGTAACCGCGTGCACTGTCGAAGGCGCTACGGATGTGCTGGTCGCCTACACGTCCGGAACCACCGGTGGGCACCACGCTTGTCGCAAAACGGCTTTTCAGCTGTTCGGAGAAGCCCAGGTTCTGGTCGAAACCTTCGCGTTCGATCCACACCGTACCATCGGGGCCACGGTCCCGGCGCATCATCTCTATGGCCTTTTGTTCACGCTGTTGATCCCACTGTTTTCGGGTGCTCGTTTCATCCGACCTGCGTTGTTCCAACCGGCTGATGTCCGACTGGCGCAGGAACGCTACGAGATCACGGACCTGATTACCGTTCCCACTCACGTGAGAGCCCTGGTGTCGGCTGGTCAAGCACCGCTCACCCTGAAGCGTACGCTATCGTCCGGCGCCGTGCTGGACATCGAGGTCGCCGAGGCCTTCAGCGCCCAGTCTGGGTCCGAGGTCATCGACGTGCTCGGCTCCACCGAGAGCGGTGGTATCGCCTACCGGCGTGCCACGCCCGGCGCCGTCTACGTACCCTTTCGGGGAGTGAGCGTAGCGAAAAGCGCGGAAGGGCAGCTGTTGCTGCGCTCACCGTTCCTTGCGCCAGGCGCCGACTGGCAATTGATGGAAGATCGCATCGAGCTCGTTCAGGGAGGCTTCGAACACCTGGGGCGAACCGACGGCGTGCTCAAGATCGGAGGCAAGCGTGTGGCCGTCCAGGAGCTCGAAGCGCGGGCCCGGCGTTTGCCGGGCGTGAGCGATGCGGCCGCGCTGGTGCAAGCCTCGTCGGAGCTGCGCGGCACCGAGCTCTGGCTGGCGATTGCGACTCGAGACCCGCGCTGGACAGCGGGCACGCTCAAGGGCGCGCTGTCCGAATTCTTCGATTCGGTGGTGCTGCCTCGACGCTATCGCATCGTCGACGAATTGCCGCGCGACGGTTTGGGCAAGGTTCAGCGGCACTTGCTGGAGCGACTCTTCAGCGACGGCGACACTCAGAGCCCGCCCGCAGACTTGACTTTGCCCGAACCGATATTGGAACGCGGTGAGCAAGAAGAGACGTTACGAAGCGAGTTCTCGATCCCGCGCAATTGGGTGTTCTTCCAGGGTCACTTTCCCGGGGAGCCGATCATGCCTGGCGTGGTACAGCTCAGTCATATCGTCCTGCCTAGTATCAAGAAAGCCTGGAGCGAGCTGCACGCGCTCGACGAAGTTCCCCAGCTCAAGTACAAACGCCCCATCAGGCCGGGAGCGCGGCTGGCTCTTCGAGCACGGCGCCCACACGGGGCATGGCAGGTTCGCTTCGAGCTCCGTGAGGCGGGTGAGATCGCGAGCTCGGGTCAGCTGAAGTTCTCGGAAGCCGCTGCAAAATCCCCACAATGACCAAACTTTCACGCATCTTGCACTCGTCTGAGTTGCACTCGTCTGAGAGCGTAGCACCCACGCCTGTGGTCGAGGTCGGAGCTGGCCCGCTCAGCGTCGCGGACGTCGAACGAATTGCCACACGCAGAGCCAAGGTTTCGATGAGCCGCGACCCGGGAGTGCAGGCCCGCCTGCAGCGCGGCAGCAAGACGCTGGAGAAGCTGCTCGGAGAAAACAACCGAGTCTATGGCGTCAACACGGGGTTCGGCGACTCCTGCGAAACCGAAATTCCGCTAGAAAATCGCGATGACTTACCCCTCAATCTCGTGCGCTTTCACGGTTGCGGGACGGGCGCTCACTTCACTTCGGAAGAGGCTGCTGCGATTCTCGTGGCTCGCCTGGGCTCGCTCGTCGGCGGAGCCTCCGGGGTGCGCCCCGAGTTGCTCGACAGGATCTGTCAGTTGGTGAACGAGGGTCTTCTCCCCTGCATTCCTTGCGAGGGCTCCGTGGGAGCCAGCGGAGACCTGACACCGCTCTCGTATTTGGCTGCCGTATTGATGGGTGAGCGAGAAATCATCACGAACCAGGGCAACGTAGAGCCCGCGGGCGTCGTGATCGCGCGGCTCGGAGAATTTCGCCTGCGCCCCAAGGAAAGTCTGGCCTTGATGAACGGGACCAGCGCCATGACGGGCCTGGCCTGCTTGGCCTACCAGCGGGCTAGGCGCTTGGCCCGATTCGCCGCAGCGCTCACGGCCGTCGCCAGCGACGTCATGCGTGGGCAGCCTGGACATTTCGACGATCGAATTTTCGCCCTGAAGCCTCATCCGGGGCAACGCGCCTGCGCCCGCTGGATCCGCGACGATTTGGAATATACCGAGCGGCGAGCCATCCACGGGCGCCTGCAGGATCGCTATTCGGTGCGTTGTGCTCCCCACGTCATCGGTGTGCTCCTCGACAACTTGCCTGCCAGCCGACAGACCATCGAGATAGAGCTCAACGGCGCCAACGACAATCCGCTGCTCGACATCGAGACCGGTGACGTCTTGCACGGCGGTAACTTTTACGGGGGCCACATTTGCCAAGTCATGGACACGCTCAAGACCTGCGTAGCCAGCCTGGCGGACCTACTCGACCGGCAACTGGCTCTTTTGTGCGATTCCAAGACCAACGGGGGGCTGCCCAACAACCTCGTGCTGCCGAGCGCGGGCCCCAGTCATCACGGTTTCAAAGCCATGCAGATCACGGCTTCCGCGTTGACTGCCGAGGCTCTCAAGCTCACCGTGCCCGCCAGCGCCTTCAGTCGCAGCACGGAAAACCACAATCAGGACAAAGTCAGCATGGGTACCATCGCGGCGCGCGATTGTCTGCGCATCGTCGAGCTGTCCGAAACCGTCGCTGCTATCCACACCCTTGCTCTGTGTCAGGCGGTGGATCTACGCACGCCGCAAGAGTGTCGGCAGCGCGCTCGGGAGCTCCATGCGTTCGTGCGCGAGGCCGTACCCCCCAACACCGCCGATCGTCGCATGGACCTCGATATCGCCAGCGTCTTGCAGGCACATCGGCAGCAAAGCTTGCCGATAGGCTCGATCGATTTCCCCGAGCCCGTGGCAGCACCGCCCAGCTCGCCGAATGGTTAGCCAGCGGGTCCGCAAAAATCAGACGGTCCGGTTGATGATCGCGTCGTACCGTCAGAAAGCGCGGCTGTGAGTCGCGGGCCCAACGCGCGCTGGCAGGTGCTGTTGCTACTGCTCGGCCTCTTGCTGGCCGGCGGTTACAGCGTGCTGCACTTCCGCATCGAAACCTCGATCGCGCGCTTGTTGCCCCCCGCCGACGAACGCTTGTCACAGCTAGCGCGCCAAGTCGTCGATTCGACGGCGGCGCGCAGTATGGCGCTCAGCATCGGCCCCACTAAAGGCGCTAGGGCCGATCTCGAGCGGCTCGAACCCCATGCCAGACAAGTGGCACGGAACCTTGCCGCCGATCTGGCGGCGGAGCCTGGCATCGACTGGGTCCGCAGCGGTCCGGATCCCGAATTCGAGCGCTCGGTCTACGAGCTCTACTTCCCGCGCCGCTTCAACTTCGTCGACGACTCGCCGGAGCACTTGGCTCACCAACTCAGCCCAGCCGGCGTGCACGAGCGCATCGCACGCCTCCAGCGAGACCTCGCCGGCCCTTCGGGTGCCCTGACCGCGCGCCTGGCCCCGAGCGATCCCTTACAGTGGTTCACGCAGCACATGAAGCGCCTGGACGCTAACCGACCCGCGCACCTGCGAGTGGTCGAGGGTCAGTTCGTCTCCGATGATGGTCATGCGCTTGTGTTCTTGGGGCTCGCGCACTCTGCATTCGACGGTGAAGCGCAACGTTTGCTGCTCGCGCGCATCGCTGAGCTGTTCGAGCGCCACGCCAAGGGCCACCCCGACCTTCGACTCGAGCGCAGCGGTATCAATGTGTTTTCCGTGGATAGCGAGCAGCGGATCCGCGCCGACATTTCGCGCGTCACCCTGCTTTCGACGCTGGGCCTCTTGGCCTTGTTCCTGGTCATGTTTCGCTCGCTGAAGAGCATCGTACTTTTGTGTCTGCCCCTGTTGGGCGGGTTCATCGGTGCAGCCACTGCCTGCTTGCTCGTGTTCGGAGAGATTCACGGATTGACCCTGGCGTTCGGCGCATCGTTACTCGGTGTTTGCATCGACTACCCCATTCACCTGTTGAACCACCGAGGCCTGTCAGAAAGCTCAGAAGCCGTACCAAAGGGAGTCAGGGCAGGCCTCGTGCTCGGCGCGCTGACCACTGTATTGGGCATCAGCGCCATGGCGTTCTCGGGCTTCGAAGTCATGCAACAGGTAGCCGTCTTCGCCGGCTTCGGGATATTCACTGCGCTCATCGTCACGTTGGTGCTCGTGCCGCGTTTCAGCAAGAGCGGCAGCCTGGAGCTGAGGCGTCGCTTGGCCGATGCCCTGGCACGCGCGCTCACGAAGCTAAGCAGGCGCAGGGTGCTGCTATCCGTCATCGGGCTATTGCCGGTAGTCGTAGGCGTGGTCGGGCTCGCGAACGCGCGCTGGGCTTCCAGCCTGGAAGGACTTGCCCCGCTGAATCCAGAGCTCCGAGCCGAAGATGGGAGGGTGCGGCAGCGTATGGGCGCCCCGGGCACGAACGAGGTCGTCGTTGCGATAGGCTCGAACGCTTCGCAGGCATTGGAGCGCAACGATCGAGCGTTTGGCGAGCTCTCCCAATTGACGAAGCAGCATGTCATCGAAGGCTTTCAATCGCTACACCCGGTCGTATGGGCACCCAAACTCCAAGCACAGAACGCCGCTGCGGCGCGTGATGTTCGAGTCGCCCAAGCAGTCTCTGCCGCCCTGGGCGAATACGACTTCAACCTCGAGATGTTCAAGCCGTTCTTCGAAGCGCAACGCGTTCGGCGCTTCGTACCCTTGACCTTGAACGATCTGCGAAACTCCCCGCTCGGCCAGCTCGTAGAGCGTTTCGTCGTCGAGAGCGACTCCGAGGTGGCCATTCTCTCCTACCCTCAGGGCGTCAAAAGCCCAGCTCGAATTCGGGAACGTTTGGACGCGCTCGAGGGAGTTTACTACATCGACCAAAGGCAGCTGCTCGACACCGCCTATTCGAAGCTGCGCGACAAGGTACGGAGCCTCATGCTCGCGGCGGGTCTCGTCATGAGCTTGTTGATCCTGACCCGCTTTCGCCGGTGGCGCCCTACCCTCGCGACGCTGGGACCCGCTCTTGCCGCGCCGGTGGTCGCGTTGGGGTGCCTTTCATTGGCCGGTCAACGACTCAACCTGTTTCACCTGCTCGCCGCGCTCGTGGTGCTCAGCATGGCAATGGACTATGGAATCTTCTTGAGCGAGGCAGTGAAACGAAGCACAAGGATGGACTCTGTGACAAAAGCCACGCTTCTGAGCATCCTATTGGCAGCGGCCACCACCTGCCTCAGCTTCGGCCTGCTGGGTTTCTCCCAGATTCCGGTGTTGATGGCGATTGGGCAAACGATAGCACTCGGGATTTTCGCTGCGGTAGCGCTGACCCCCTCGGCATGGCTGCTGCACCAACGATCATCATGAACCACTTTTGGCCTCGCAATGGCGCGATGCGAAAGCTGACGGCCGGACTGGTTGTCGCTTCATTGACTTTCGTGAGCTGCGGGCCGCCGCGACAGAGAGCTCCGGAGCCGCCCCAACCGATCCGTGGCGCGCCTCCGGATACACTGGTCGATCCTCGGCATATTTCGCCGGACTTTCTGTGGAGGCAACGCCTGCATGCAACCTACGGAGACGACTCGTTCAAGTTCGACGCCGTAGTAGAAAAGTCCGAAGCCACGCTGCGTGTGCTCTTCTTGACCCCCTACGGGACGCGCGCGCTACTCCTGGAGCAAGTCGGAACCCAAGTGCGGACCGAGTACTTCGTTTCCCAGCGCCTGCCCTTCCCCGCTCGGTACATTCTCGGTGATATCCACCGGGTGTTCTTTCGAGGGTTCGCGGACCCGCCCCCTGCTGCCGGCACTCACGAGCAACGGCTGGGCCGCGAGGTGTTTCGTGATACCTGGCGAGACGGGGCGCTGGTCTCTCGGGTCGTCAGCTTAGCCCCCGAGCCCGAAGGCTCCCACGACGCTACAGGGCCAGAACCACGCCGAATTTCCATCGGGTACTCGCCTGGCTTTCGTCTCGGTTCCCCGCCCGCGCGAGTTCGACTAGACAATGAATGGTACGGCTATGAAATCGAGATCGAAACGCTGTCGAGCCCGTGAAAGTGCACCATGACGCATAAAGCCAATGACCAAAAGACCCTGAGCGCCAGCGACGCTCGCTTCGCAGCACAAAAGCTCGCGTTCGGGCCCTTGGTTTTTCATGCAACGCTTGGCCTGCGCGATCTCGGTATTCTCGAAGCGCTGATGAAGCGCGGTGACTCGGGCGCGACCATTTCCGAGTTGGCCGGGCAGCTCGATCTGTCGCGGTACGCGCTCACGGTGCTGCTCGAGTCGGGCTTGGGCGCCGACGTCGTCTCGCTGGTCGGCGATCGCTACTACCTGACCAAGGTAGGCTATTTCGTGCTGTACGACGAAATGACCCGCGTGAACCTGAACTTCGTGCGCGACATCTGTTACCAGGGAGGCGCTGAGCTCGTCACCTCCCTCCTGGAACGGCGCCCTGCCGGCCTCAAGCACCTCGGGCCGTGGCGAACCATCTACGAAGGCATCGGCTCACTGCAGGAACCCGAGCGCTCGAGTTGGTTCGAATTCGACCACTACTATTCCAGCAGCGCGTTTCCTGACGCGGTACCGCTGATTTTTACCAGGCCGGTGCGGAGCCTGCTCGACGTGGGCGGCAACACCGGAAAGTTTGCCGTACTGTGCGCCCGCGAGCGCAGCGATCTGCGAGTCACCGTGCTCGACGCTGCGCCGCAAGTAGAGCAAGCCTTGGCCCGCGCTGCTCGCGAAGGCGTTGCCGACCGCGTCTTCGGCCAAGAAGCGGATCTTCTCGATCACGAACGGTCGTTCCCGGCAGGGTTCGACGCAGTCTGGATGAGTCAACTTCTCTCTTGCTTCGCACCCGAAGATATCGTTCCTCTGCTGCGGAAGAGCGCGCAGGCGCTCACCAGCGGTGGACATGTATACATCCTCGAAACATTTTGGGATCGCCAGAAGTACAAGGCCGCCGCCTATAATCTACAACAGACCTCGCTCTACTTTGCGAGCATGGCCAACGGCGTCAGTCGTATCTACGACTATGCCAGCATCGCCGACTGCGTCGCTCAGGCGGGTCTGACCATCGCCGAGACCGTAGATGGTCTCGGCGTCAGTCACACGCTACTTCGGTGTAGTCTTGCTGTCGACTCAACCGAGGTGCGTTAGCTCGAGAGCCCAGCCAAGGGGCGCAGC
>CBFGRJ010000337.1:0-8151 GCA_965651135.1 uncultured Myxococcales bacterium | reverse complement strand
GGTGCCGCAGGCACGCGCAGCGAGCCGAGGACCGTTGGTGGGTTGGGGCGCCCACCAACAAAAGATAGAGTGGGCCATATAGGACTTGAACCTATAGCCAACGGATTAAGAGTCCGCTGCTCTACCAATTGAGCTAATGGCCCGAATTATTTGGAATGCTGGCACCCAGGTGGATGCTCGAGCAGGAGCGCGCTCTTACCACGGTGACCGGTGGCGTCAAGCGGAAGTCAGCTGCCGGTGGGGCGTTCGGGCTGGTCGAAGTCGAGGGCGAGGATGTCGCCTTCGGTCAATATGCCGCTCGATAGGCGCGGGCGGGGGGTAACCAGGCGGGTGACGGCGGCGCTGAGCAGGGCCCTTGGTCCGCTTTGCTTGGGCACGACCGGGCCCAGATCGGCGGCGCGGCGCAGGAGGGGCTGGTAGGTGGCGCCGGTGTAGAACATGACGGCGCAGACTTTGGTCCGGCGGACGAGCTCGCGGGCGAGGTCGACGCCGAGGCCGTCGGTGAGCTCGATGTCGAAGATGCCCAGATCGAAGTGGCCGGGAAGGCTGCGGGCTGCGCTGCAGCTGAGCGCGATGTCCACGCTCAGGCCGCGCGCCATGAGCAGACGCGCGAGGCCGCGCGCGACTGCTGGGTCGTCTTCGACGAGCAGGACGCGGTACGTCGCTGGTTGCTGCTGGGCGCCTTCGGTAGTCACTTCGGTAGTCATGTGAAGTGGTGGGTTACTGACACTCTGATGCTGAGTTTGTTCCGCTTGCTAGATTCGTGTTGCTAGATTCGTTCCCACTTGGCTTGCGGGGGATTGCTTTGCTTACTTGCTTGCGCGCTACGCGATTGGGTGACTCGACTGAGGCGCTGCTACCATGATCGAAAAGTCGCGGGAAAGGGTTTCTCGTGCGTGGCGGTCGTGGTGACCCTGCACTCACCGGGTAGTACGTCCACCCTCTCGGCAGCATCAGGGCTGCCATGACGTTTTCCTCAGGTTTTCTCCAGGACGACCCCAGGTTACGCCGCGTGCGTGGCTGTTTGGTGTGGGAATGGTGGGTGGCCGTTGGTGGGAAAGGTAGGCGCGAATCTCATTCCCACTGGACGTGTAGGCGGCGCAATCGGGTTTGCCCTTCGGGAGATTGCTCGGCCAACAGCACGATTTCGCCGCTCAAGGTGGGCATGGTTTGCTGTGCAGGTGAGCCCGACAGTGTGGTGAGCCGAGTCAGGTGCGGGCTCTGCGCGCCTAGGATGGTGGCAGCCCAGAGGGTGGCTTTGCCTTCGGCTGCGCCGCCGAGCACCAGGTGACAGGCTTCGGCTTGGCAGTCGAGCGCGAGCCCGCTCAGGGTTTTGGCGGGGACTTCGAGGCGCTGCAAGTCGCCTACCTTGCTGCCCTCGGAGCTCAGCTTGACGAAGCGCACCTCGGGAGGGCTCGTGGAGGTGCCGTTCTCGAGCCAGGCGACCACGGCTCCGTCTTGGATGCGGCTGACGTGGATGGAATGCGAATGGCCCGGGCTCTGCTCGAGGGGCATGTCTTGTCCGCGTGGTGTGAGGTCGTTCGGGTCGAGCAGCCTGGTGTACACGTCCGCGAAGCCCTGCTGCTTGGATGCACGGGAGTCGCCCCACACCACGAGGACTTGTTTACCCAGCTCGATGACGGAGAGATCTGCAGCAGTGCCGGCCATTTCGGTGATGCGCCGCTCTGGGGAGAGCGGGACCAAGGTGTCGCTGATTTTGATGGCGTACACCTCCGGATCTTGATGGCGCTCGTCGACCCAGGCGGTGACCCAGCCATTGTCGAGCCTTGCCAGTGCGACCTCGCTGACTTCGCCCGGTGTGTTCGTCAGCATCTTGAGCGCTTTGCGCTTGCCCTCGGCGCTGACTAGCGTCACGAAGACCTGGGGCTCCTTTTTGTCGATGGCCGTCCAGCCCAGGAGAAAGTCGTTGGCTTTGGCGGGGGCGAGTGCGACACCGCCGAGCGAGCGCGCACGCAGCGAGATGTTGGTCGGTTCGTTCTTGAGCTCGCTTGTATCGAGCGTTTGCAGCAGGGCGCGCACCGGGGCATAGCGACCATCGGGCGCGGGTGTTTTGGGGATTTCGTACGGTAGCGTCGGATCGAAGTAGGTGACCCAGCTGACGAGCTCGGCACTTTTGTTGGGCAGTGCTTCCAAGTCGGCGAGCGCGTCGACTTCTTGTAGCGCTTCGTTGGCAGCCAACCTGGGGCGCACGCTGTCGTCGGTCTGTTTTGCCGCGGGCGCGAACACATCGCTCACTCGAGCCAGCTCGACCCAATAAATGGGTGCGGGACCGCTGCGCGGTGCGGCTAGCGCGTTGCACCCCGCTTTGCCGCAGGTCAGGCCCCACGCCAGATCGATGCCGTCGCCGTCGGTTTCCGTGAGACGAAAGGGTTCGGAGGCGACCACGTTGAGCCGCTGATCGAACTCGACGTACGTAGGTAAGAGCGGCGCATCTTCACAGGGCTTGGGGGGCTTCAGGCAAATGGGCGCCTGACTCAGTGCGGCCAGGCCCGTGCTGCTGGCCACGAACTCGGGCAGCGTGGAGGCGTCGCCATGCATCTCGAGGGTGGCGCGCGAGTTGCCAAGGGTGGCGTTCGATAGCAGTGGAGCCACCTGCAGCAGGCGCCGGACGCCGCGGCTCTGGTTGATATTTTCCCACAACACATAGCCCTGACTTTGCCCCGCTGCGGGTGGCACGACGCGCACCAGGGCTTGTTCACCCATGGGCGCCGTCAAGCGTTTTGCTGGTTGGCTGATGCGCCCCGTCTTGTCTACGGCAGCACCGAACAGCGTGGGTTCCAGGTGGCTTTGCTCGGACCACGCGAGCACCAAGTGCCCGCCTATGTTGGCCATGTCGAGATCGAGCTGGGCCAAAGAGCGGGCCCTGATGACGAGAGGAGTGCCTTGAGTTTTGCCGAGCCCATCCAAGAAACGCACACCGACGTCGCGCTGCACGCCGTTTTGACTGACGGTGGCCACCGCCGCACCGGCTTCGAACGGCGCCGCCTGCCAGGCGAGCGCATCGGAGGCTACTTTGTGAACGGCGCGCGCTTCGTCCAACTTCGCGGCGTAGAGCTCGGCCAGGCCGCGACTGCTCACGGCCCACAGCACGAGCGGTCCGTTTTCGGTGGGCACGGCATCGAGCCAGAGCAGCCGCCCTTCGGTCTCGGCAATGCGGAACGGGCCACCCGCAAGCTGCCCCTCGCTGCCGAGCAGCATGGCGTGCACGGTCGCGATGTCGCCGTTGGGTTCGCCAGCGACGACCACGTAGCCGTGGTCATTGGCGTTCGACGCGTGGCGCACCGCAACCAGGCTCAGCTCGGCGGGAGCCTCCGCGAGGGCGACGGGTTTTTGATTCGGGCCCACTGGAGCCCGAAGCGCCAGGCTATGCCACTGGCCTTTGCCCTTGTCGTCATGGGTAGCCCATACGAGGATGCTCGAATCACCGGAGCGGCTGACGTAAGGACCGAAGGTGCCGCCGGGGACGATGGTGACCTGCTGAGCCTTCAATGCCGGGGCCTGCTTGGCAGCCTCGCTCGTGGGGTCATCGAGCTTGCCCAGCGCGCGCCGGGTGCCGGAGTCCTGAGGATAGTGAGCCGCGCCCCCTCCGCCGCAGGCGGCGACCAGGAGCATGACGCCCATTGTTCTTGCCAGTCGCGTCTGAAGCGTTCGCACGGGTGGGAAACCTAGAAGCGAGGATGATTCGTTGCAAGCTTGGGTTTTCGAATTGCGCGGTAAGGCTAATCGATTACCATGCCGGCGTGACCCTGGCGCAGCGTGTGCTGGTCGCCATCGCGCTATTAACGCTCGCGACTACTTTTGCATTCGGCTTTTCGGTCCGCGAAGCGTGGCGCCAAACCGAAGAAGACAGATTCCGCTCGCAGTTTCTCGAGGCCTTTGCCGAGGTGCAGAAAGAACTGAGGGCCGAGCGCGACGGATTGCCGCGCCAGCTGGCTCCCCACTGCGAGCACAACCCCATGCTCGACAGCGCGCTGGTGGGCATGAAGAGCGGCGACTTGGCTCAGCGCGTGCTCGGCTTCAGCTTGCAGGTGCCCGAGCTGATGAAGGCCATCCAGCTCGACGAGCTCGTGCTCGTCACGGGCGGCGGCCAAGTATTGGGTGCAGGTCACGACAAAGGGCTCACGGGCAAGCGAGATCGCGAGCTTGCCCAGCGCTTGCCGACGTTGGTAGAGCGCGCTAGCGTCCGCCAATCGGGCGTGTTGGCGGTCGAGGCCGCTTGCTTCCGCCGTGATCCTACTCGGCCCGAGCTGTGGGTGGGGCTTTTGGCGGCACGCCATCTCTTGCCGCTGGTTCAGAAGGTGGGTGCGCGGCAGGGCGTCGACTTGACGCTGGGAGCCGTGCCCGCGGTGCCGGACCTGGTCGTCGAAAGCACACGGCTCGACGATTTCGGTGGGCTGACACTCACTGCATCGCGCTCGCGAACGCCTCTGGTTCAGGCGCTCGCCCGTCTCGAACGGACGATCCTCATCTTGGGTCTGCTCACGGTAGTCACGGCGCTGTTGATCGGGCTCTTGCTCGCCAAGGGTATCGCCAGGCCCATCGTGTTGCTTTCGGAGCAGGCGGGAGAGGTCGTGCGCGGTGAGCCCAAACCGGTGCGGGCCAAGGGCGGCAAAGAGCTGGTCGGCTTTGCCAATGCCTTCAACCAAGCCATCGCCGACTTGAGCCAACTGCGCAAGCGGCTAGCCGCGACCGAGCGTATCGCAGCGCGGCGAGAGATCGCCAGGCGTGTGGCTCACGAGATCAAAAACCCACTAGCGCCGATCAGGACCGCCATCGAAACGCTGCGTAGGCTCCGCGCTCGCAATGACCCCGCATTCGACGACTATTTCGAAGAAGCCTCACGCACGGTTCTGGCCGAGGTGGCCCGCATTAGCAATATCGTGTCCGAGTTTACCCGCTTCGCGCGTTTGCCGCCCCCCAACCCCGAGCCGTTCGACATCGTCGAAGTGGTGCGGAGCGTGGTCAATTTGCATCGCACCGAGGGCGTGGAGATCAGCTTTGACGCCGATAGTCTGCCGCTCATCAATGCCGATTCCGACCAGGTGAAGCAGGTGGTCACGAATCTACTGCAAAACGCCTTGGACGCCTGCAGGCAGAGCGAGCAGCCGCGGGTGAGCGTTTCTCTGCGAACGGGTCGAGCCGGGAGCGTGTGCTTGACCGTTACCGACAACGGTCCAGGCGTGGCTCAGCACATGCGGGCCAAACTGTTCGAGCCTTACCAAACGACCAAGCCCGAAGGCACCGGGCTGGGGCTTGCGATCGTCCAGCGCATCGTGGTCGAGCATGGTGGCGACATCGTGTACCGGGATGCCGCCCGAGGGGGGGCCGTCTTCGAAGTCACGCTGCCCATGCTGGGGCCGACCCTGTTGCCCGAGCCGCCGCCCAGCGCATCGGGCGCGGCCGAGCCGTGAGGCCGCGAGGGAAGATCGGCTTGCGGGTGGCGTATGACACGAACGATGACGGCTTCTTCTGTTGCAAAGCTCTGTGTGCTCACGTGCAGCCTGCTGAGCGGTGCCTGCACACTGCACGTCACGACGGGCCCGAGTAGCACGGCCCTTCGCGGTGGCTATGCTCCAGCGAGTCCCCAGGTGGTGCGCTCGGTGCCTCGCCCTAGGCGGGCCCAGCCAGCGGAGGTTGCTGTCCATGGCGGTACCAGCCGCCAGGCGCCCCGCCCTTCGGGTGATCTACCGCGCCCTTCGGGTGATCTACCGCGCCCTTCGGGTGATGCGCCGCGTCCTTCGGGTGATGCGCCACCCCGCGTCGACCGGTCGCTCGGGGCGGAGCGGAACCTGGCGAGCAGCGGCAGCGACGAGCGAGTGCCCCCGTTCGTCACCTCATCCCACACCAGCAGACCAAAGCGTTCGCTCGCGGCTGGGGGGCAGCCTGGGCGTGCGGAGGGAACGGGGCGGGTGTCGGTGCGTGAGCGCGTGCAGGTGAAGGACGCGCTTCCTGACCGCGATGGGCGCCATCAGCGCCTGGCGCAGCGGCACGACGCCGATGCTCAGCCGGCCGGCCCGAGCGACGAGTAGACAGCAGCTCGTGAAGGCTGCCCCATGCGCGGCGGCCCCCTCGGCCGATAAGGTGGCACAGGATTCGCGACAAGACTCTGAAGAGACTCTATAGTCGTTCGTTAATAGTAGGGCGCCTACGCGGGGCGCGCTCGATTTGCGATGAAAGTCCCTTCACAGCGCCAGCTCATGTTAGCCGCCGCCCTTGGTTTGGTCGCGGTAGTCTTTGGTATTTCTAATCCGAGCGTCTGGGTACCCGTCGTGGTGCTCGCCGTGCTGGGTGCGGGTGCGGTGCTCATGGGCGGCTCCGGCGGAGACAGCGGCTCGCTCGACGCACTGAGAGTTGCCGTACGGCGCGTGGCCGACGGCAAGTCGTTCGAGCGCCCTCGCGAGTTGAGCGAAAAGGAAGCGGCTGTCTACGACCAGCTCAGCGAGCTTGCCGAGCGCCTTGCGGAAAGCAAAGAGCGCGACGAAGAACAACTGCGAGCGGCTCGCGTAGCCTCCGACAGCGTGAGCGCCGCGCTCCGCACCCTGACCGATGGCGTGGCCACACAGCTCAGCGCCGCCGAAGAAACCTCGCGCTACGTGAAAGAAATGGCTGCGGCCCATCGCGAAATGGCCAATCACGTCGAGGTGCTGGCGGCCAGCGCCGAAGAATCGAGCTCATCGATCTTGGAAATGACCGCGACAAACGACGAGGTGGCCGAAAACATCGTCGAGTTGGGTTCGAGCGTGCGCGAAACCGTGGCCTCCATCGAAGAAATGGCTTTCTCGATCAAAGAGGTCGCGAAAAACGTCGACGCGCTATCGCTCACCGCCGAGGAAACCAGCTCGAGCATGAACGAGATGGATGTCTCGATCGATCAGGTGCAGTCCAATGCCAACGAAACGGCGCGCTTGAGCGAGGAGGTGGCCAACGACGCGGAGCGAGGCGCCGAGGCCATCTTGAAGACGATTGGCGAAATCTATCGCATCAAAGAGAGCAGCCAGGAGGCGGTGAGCGTCATCTCGAACCTCGGATCGCGCATCGACGCCATCGGTCAAATCCTCAACGTCATCGACGAAGTCGCCGAGCAGACCAACCTGCTCGCGCTGAACGCGGCCATCATTGCCGCCCAAGCCGGTGAGCATGGCAAGGGATTTGCGGTCGTCGCGGACGAAATCAAAGACCTTGCCGAGCGCGCTGGTGCCAGCACCAAAGAAATCGCCGACCTGATCAAAACCATTCAGGCCGAAAGCAAGAACGCGATCACCGCCGTCGAGCGCGGCGCGCAAAACGTCGACCGTGGTGTCGAAGTGTCCAACGAAGCCGAGCGCGCGCTCAAAAAGATTCTGGAAAGCTCGCAGAAGAGCACTAACATGGTACGAGCCATCGCCCGCGCCACGGTCGAGCAGGCCAAGGGTTCCAAGCAAGTGACGGACGCCATCGGGCGCATCGCCGAGACGGTTCAGCAAATCGCCGCAGCGACGGCGCAGCAAGCCCGTGGCTCTGAGCTCATCATGAAGAGCGGCGAAAAGATGCGGACCATTTCGCACTTGGTCGAGCGCTCCAGTCAGGAGCAGTCACGCGGCAGCCGACAAATCACCCAGGCCATCGAAAGTATCAGCAGCCTCGTCAATCAGCTGACTGCCGCCCAACGCTCGCAGACTCGCGGCTCCGAACACGCGCTATCGGCCGCCACGCAAATCGAAGACTCTGCCCGCCGCCAAGATTCCTCGCTGCGTGAGCTCATCACCAGCACCGAGCGCCTGCGCAAAGCAACGCTGGAATAGGAGCAGAAAGGACCTCGGTCCAACGCCCGAGAAGGGCGGTGTTGTACGAAACTGTCAACACGCTGTAGTCTGGGCGCTGCTCCTTGCTGTCAATTGGCAGGCCGGCTCGGCGCGCCTTACTAACGTTACGCTAGGTAAGGAGTGATGCGGCAGGGATGCGGCAGGGATGACACGCGTCGCTGATTTGGGCTTGCGTCGCGGGACGGGCGGGCATGGGAGAAGGCTGAACGGCGGTTGCCAATAGCGTTGGGCGGTCTCATAGAACCGCCTGCGGAACCCCTACCATGGAATCTGCTGCACTCGATCGACAGGGCGGCGCACAGCAAGGGGACCTCATAGGTTCCTTGTG
>CBFGRJ010000336.1:0-8155 GCA_965651135.1 uncultured Myxococcales bacterium | reverse complement strand
GCCGCTAGGCGCGGCTTGGCCCTTGGCTGTGTGCTCGCGCTGCTCGGTCTGCAGGCGTGCCCCAAGGGTGGCCCGGCCCCGATGACTCCCAGCGCCAGCGCCAAGCACGCTCTCTTGGGCGAACGCGCCCCGGAGTTCGATCTGCCGGGCGAAGCCGGCGGCGCACCGCTCTCGCTGGCGGCGCATGCGGGCAAGGTGGTGATCGTGGACTTCTGGGCGACCTGGTGCGACCCCTGCCGCGAGTCCTTCCCCTTCTATCAGTCACTGAGCGACAAGTACGGGGAGCGCTTGGCGGTGCTCGGGATCAGCGTGGACGAGGAGCCGAGCGGTATCGCCAAATTCGTAGCCGAGACAGGCGTCAAGTTTCCCGTGGGCTGGGATGAAGGTCAGGTGGTTGCCGGTCGCTACGAGCCGGAGACGATGCCGACCAGCTACATCATCGACAAGAATGGCGTGATTGCCCACGTGCACGCCGGCTTTCGCGAAGGCGACGAAGAGAGTCTGACGCACCACGTGGAGCAGCTACTCGAAAAGCCCTGAACCGCGTGAGTGCCGGCACCGAATCGCTGGAGTGCCGAGCACTTGGTGGCAACAATGAAGGCGAAACCTGCGGTTTCGTCGAGGCGATTGCTGCCGGGTGCACCTACACCCTGCGCGTATAACAGCTGGTGTCCCGGTCGTGCCGCTTTGGTCACGATCGACGCGCATGTAAGCGATTGCCCCATGTAAGCAAAAGCCGCACGAAAAGCATGTGAGCGCAGTTTTTGGGCTTGAAGCAACGCTCCATAGCAGGGATTTTTACTGAAGCGTCTCCGTAGCATCTGTCTGGCATCATGTTCCTCAAGCGCTTGTTCCACGCCTTCATCGTCGCTGGTAGCTGTCTCTTGGTTTCGGGTGGAGCCTTCGGCGATCCCGAGCTTGGGTCGCTGATCAAACAATTGCGTCACGGCAGCGATTTCCGCATGCGTGTCCAGGCAGCCCTGCAGCTCGGTAAGTCCAAAGATACGCGCGCCACCAAGCCGCTGGCACAAGCGCTCGATGACAAGAACGTGTCCGTGCGGGCGGCAGCTGCGGCGGCCCTCAAGACATTGGGAGACCCCGAAGCACTACCGGCTCTCAAAGAGAACCGGCTCGACCGCTCGCCGATCGTGCGCCGACAGGTCAACGAAAGCATCATTGCCCTCGAAACGCGTATGAAAGAGGTGCGCGTGCTGGTTCAGGTCGGCACGATGAAGAACCGCACCTCGGATGCTAGCGAGAGCGTGGTGGTCGTGCTCGAGCATGCTTCTCGCAAGACCTTGCAGAGCATTCCCAGCGTGAACGTGATTGGCGATGCAGAGGACGTGATGCGCGTGGCCAAGCGCCGCAACCTCCCCGCCGTGATGATGACGGGCAGCATTCGTGAGCTCGATGCAAAGCAAGGTGGGCTGTACACGGCGAAAGTCGAGTACGTGCTGCACCGCATGCCGGAGCAGGCCATCGCGGGCAAAGTGTCCGGAAGCGCCAGCGCCAAAGCCAGCCCGGAGGAACTCAGAGATCGCCGACGCCGGGACAAGCTACGCGACGAGGTGTTGCTTGCCGCGGTCGAGAGCGCGCTGCGCAGGGTGCAACCGGCGCTGCTCCAGGTCGCCGCCCTCTAGCCCGATCGAACGCCCGGGTTTGGGGCTACCAAATCCCGATAGGCCGGCTTGCC
This sequence comes from uncultured Myxococcales bacterium, assembly GCA_965651135.1. Taxonomy (GTDB): domain Bacteria; phylum Myxococcota_A; class Polyangia; order Polyangiales; family Polyangiaceae; genus JAICQQ01. The sequence goes on along the minus strand of CBFGRJ010000336.1, from coordinate 6,462 downwards.
GCTTGGTCGTCGGGCGGTTCCGGTCGTGCCCGTCGATGGCGGCGCACGCAATTGTAGGGTGCATTTCGCAAAACCCGGTGTAGCCTGAGTCACGAATGCCGGCACGGCTCTTGTTCGTCTCCAAACCGATCGGGCCACCGTATCAAGATGGGACCAAGTGTCTGGTTCGTGATCTCGCCTTGAACCTCAAAACGGTCACCCCGGTCGTCATGACCGCGCGCGGCGCAGCTCCTTTTGCGGGTTCACCAGTCAAGGCCGATCACGTCGTGAGCTGGCCCGTGTATGCCAACCCGGGCACCTTTCAACCGGGTCTGGGCCAGAATCTGCGTGCCGTCTGGTCTTTGCTGAGCGGCGCCGATGCAGATCTCTGGCACTTCGTGTTCGCCCCCAATGCCAAGAGCAGCATGATGGGCGACTGGCTCAAGCGTGCGCGCGGTGTGCCCGCGCTGCAGACGATCGCCTCACCCCCGCGTCGCTTCGAGAATCCGCGTCGCTTGATTTTTGGCGACATCGTGGTGGCACAGAGCTCGTGGACGCGCACGCGGCTGGAACAGGCGTTTCGCGAATCGGCGGTAGAAGCGCCGCGCTTGGAGGTGATCCCACCGCCTTTGGGTCAGCTTTCGCCAAAAAGCCAAGTAGACCAGGCAGAAGCGCGTCGCGCCCTCGACATCCCGCCCGATGTTCCTCTGTTCGTTTACCCGGGCGATCTGGAGACGAGCGGTGGCGCCCGGGCCGTCAAGAGGCTGGTCGCTCCGCTGGTCGAGAGCATGCCCGGCGCAGTCGTCGTCTTCGCATACCGTGCCAAAACCGAGCAGGCGCCGGTGATCGCTGACGACCTGCGTCGTACGCTCGACCCGGGCTCGGTGCGCGTGGTCGGTGAAGTCGCGGACGTGCTCGCGTTGATCGCCAGCGCCACGGCGGTCTTGTTTCCGGTCGACGATTTGTGGGGCAAGGTCGATTTGCCGATCGTGCTATTGGAGTCGATGGAGCTCGGTGTTCCAGTCATCGCACTGGATTGGGGACCACTTCGCGACCTCGAAGGCGTGCTCAAGGTGCCGGATACGCGCGAACGAACGCTGCTCACGGCGGCGCTCGCGCTAGCTCACGATTCGCCCGAGCGGGAGCGCGTAATTGCCGCGCAACGTGCCGGTATCGCCCGGCGACATCGAGTCGACATGGTGTGCCGGGCGTACGAGCGGCTCTACTCCGACCTGCTGAGCGCGAGGCGCGCGTACTCGCTCGAAAGGTAAAAAGAGAACAAGGCGGCGATGCGTACCGCAAGCGCCTGATGGGCCATTTCGCCCGAAGCGGTTCGTTCGCTGAGGACCGCCATCAACCCTTCTTTGAGGGACCGCTCCAACAGCGTTCGATGGTCGGCTCTGAGCAGCAGCATGGCGCGAATCGAGGCTTGCAAATCGGCGCTAACCACGAGCCCTGCTCGGTCTGCCGTTAGCTGCATCACGCGATGGGCGGTGATGAGCTCCTCGTTGATGCGCGAGAGCGCCGCTTCGGCCGGGTCGGACGCCGGCTCGGGTGTGTGCAACAGGCGTGACCGGAGCTGCTCGACTCCGGTGATCAGCTTCCGTACGGCTGGGGCCGGAACCTTGGACAGCGCCTGGCTCATGCGTCCGGCCAACTTGTAGCCCTTGAGAAACGGCAAAAACGTAAACGCCAAGTCGACACCTTCGCGCGTTTTCTCGAGCGCGCCGGCCCAGACCTCGCTGGAGGTGACCGGTGTGTGCCCGAGCCGCACGTGTGCCAACTCGGCCCCGAGCGCAAACCTGAGCTCGGAAGCGGTCATGCGGTAAGGCCCATCTTCGAGATGCTGGCCTCCGATGAGCACGAACGGCGAACCCTCTTCGTAGGCGCGCACGCCGATGCTCTTGTTGCCCCGAGACACGTAGGCGCTGACGTTCGGTACACCGAGCACCTGTGCGGCGTCTTTCAGGGCACCCTCGGCTGCGGGGTGCCCGGCCGCTTCGAGACGCTCGCAGTAGTCCTTCAAGACACCGTGGTCCGGCGTGGGCACCGTGGCGAGCAGCGCCTGCAGCTTCGTCACGAACGGGCTTTCTTCGCGGGCGAGCGGGTGAGCCAGCAAGTGAAACAGCTCGTGCTCGCTCAGGGGGGATTCGCGACGCACGCTCTCGCGCGCCCCGGAGTCACCGATCAGACCCGCTGGCTTGAGCAAGGCAGCCACACTCTCCGCCCGCAAACGCAGGGTGCCCTCGGCGGCATCCGCGAGCGCCGTGACCCGGGCCTGCATCAACGGTTGCAGCTGCGCCAGCTCAGCCAGCGTATCGAGGTCAGTGGTCTCACGCGACTCCGCGATCAGCTCGCGAATCCGAATCCGGAGCGCCTTGCCACCGGCGCCTTGCGTGAGGTCGGCGTCCTCCGGGGGCAACAGGTCGACCAGGTCTTCGCTGGGCAGCGAGCGCAGGCGCTCTTCCAGTAGGCGCCTGGCTTGTTGCGTCATGCCCCGCTCGAGCAGATGCTCCGCCAAGCGAATATCGCGCCTAGCGGCGTCCGCGCGGGTCCCTTCCGGGCTCGAACGCCGGAGCTCGTGAACGTGTTGGTGCAGGGCGAGAGCCCAGGGTTCGGCACGTTCGCCGTAGGAGCGCAAGAGCTCCAGTAGGCCCGCGGCATCGTCAGCCGAAAATTGCCAGGCTCGCACCAGATCGGCCACGAAGGGCTCCGGGGCCTGCTCGGTAGCGAGCTCGCCGAGAGCACGCTCCAAGTTGAAGCGCGAGAGATCGTGCTGGGGATTGGCGCTCATCATGATGCGGGCGAAGGTCGCGCCAGGTGCACCGGCCACCTCTGCCAGCTGCGCCAGCCGGCGCGCGGCCTCCGAGCTGCCGGGTGTACTCGCGCGCGAGAGCCAAGATTTTTGTGCGATCCAGAGCAGCTGCTGGTCAGTGGGTCGTTGCAGTAGGCGCAACAAGTCAGCAGTCAGCTCGTCGTGCTTGCGCCCCGAGCGAAACTCCCAGTTGGGGGTCCTGAGTGCCAGACTGCCTTGCTCGAGCTTCACATCGGCGCTGCGAGGGTCCAGCGACTCGACGCGCACGTCGCCCAACTCGGTGATGGCGACCAGACGCGTCTCGCGGCTTGTCACCATCAGCCTCAATTCGGCGTGAGCATTGGATTCGATCGGTGACGAGACGAAGGCTGCGGAGACGCCATGAATCCACGCCAGTAAGATCTCGTCGTCCGCGAGCGTGAGCTCCAGCCATGCGCGTTCGAGCGTGGCGACTGGCTCGACGAATGGAGTGCTCGCCCGGGTCCGCTGCGCGCCGGTCGGCAGTGCACCGTGGCGTTGGCGCAAGCGTGAAAGACCCAAAAGCTCGCGCACCCTGCCGGCGCGAGCCCTGCTGACGCCGAGCACGCAATCAGCCACCCTGATCTTGTCGCCTAGCGCGCGGCGCTCGTAGCGAAAGTCGGAGCGCTCCAACAGGTTCAGCGCCAACCCCTTCGAGTCGCTCTCGGCAGCGACGACCCAGGCGCCGCGCGGCGTGTAGCAGAACTCGGCTTTGACCAGGCCTACTCCGGGTATCGGCAGCTTGCCGCGCAGGGGCAGGCGCTCATCGAGCCGCCCCAAACCATGGGTGTCGACGAATGCCGCGGTTTTGTCGCTCATGCCTGCCTGCTACTCGATTAAAGCGCGCGCCGGGGCGGTTTTCAATGCAGCGTAATCGGCCACGGAGTTGGCCTTAGCCCGTGCTAGAGGGCGCAGGCCGACACACAATGACCCATGGCGCCGCCTACGCGCCATCTTCGAAGATTGCTTCGTTCTGGGCCACGCGCCATATCCAGCGGGTGTCTCAGCGACAAGCGCTCAGAAACAGCCCATGACTCACAGCACTTCAGAACTGAGAAAAGCCTTCCTCGAGTTTTTCAAGCGGCACGACCATCAAATCGTCAAGAGTGGTCCACTGATTCCGCCCAACGATCCGACCTTGATGTTCGCCAACGCGGGCATGGTTCAGTTCAAGGATGTTTTTACGGGTCGCGACCAACGGCCATACACTCGGGCCGCCAGCAGTCAGAAGTGCATCCGCATCAGCGGCAAGCACAACGATCTCGAAGCCGTCGGCCCGTCGCCAAGGCACCAAACATTTTTCGAGATGCTGGGCAACTTCAGCTTCGGTGACTACTTCAAAGAAGAAGCCATCACGTACGCCTGGGACTTTCTCGTCAAGGAGCTTGGCCTGCCGAAGGAGCGCTTGGTGCTCACCTATTTCCGTGGAGACGCCGAGACACCGGAGGACACTGTGGCGCGCGACCTTTGGAGGAAGGTCTCGGGCTTCGGCGACGATCGAGTGCGGGGGCTCGGTCGAGACGACAACTTCTGGCAGATGGGTGATCTGGGTCCCTGCGGACCGTGCAGCGAAATCTACTTCTACAATGGCCCACAGGTAGAGCTCGACAGATTCGGACAGGAGCAAACGCCACAAGGCGAGGGCTGGATGGAGATCTGGAATTTGGTTTTCATGCAGTTCGAGCGCGAGAAGACCGCCGACGGTGAGGTCACGACGCGGGCGCTGCCCAAGCCGAGTATCGACACCGGCGCGGGGCTCGAGCGGCTGGCTAGCGCGGTTCAGGGCAAGATGAGCAATTACGACGTCGACTTGCTCAGAGGGTTGGTCGAGCTGACGGCGCAGATTGCAGGGAAGCCCTACCAAGAGTCGATGTCAGACGCGGACGTCAGCATGCGGGTCGTTGCCGATCATGCTCGTACCACCGCTTTTTTGATTGCCGAAGGGGTCATGCCCGACCGAACCGGTCGCGAGTACGTCTTGCGCCGCGTCATGCGGCGCGCCGTGCGCCACGGTCACAGGTTGGGTATCGAACAGCCCTTTCTGCACGAGGTTGCGGCAAAGACCGTGGAGCTGATGGGTGATGAATACCCCGAGCTTCGCGAGCGCAAGGACCTCATCGTCAGCACGACTCGTTCGGAAGAGGAACGTTTTCGACAGACCGTGGAGCGAGGGCTTTCGTTGCTGGACGAGCGCTTCGCCCGGTTGGCTCAGGAGAGCAACCACACGCTTTCTGGGCAAGACGTGTTTCAGCTCTACGACACCTACGGATTTCCGGCCGATTTGACCGAGGTGATCTGCAGAGAGCGGGGTTTCGTGGCGGACATGTCCGGCTACCAAAGCGCGCTGGAAGAAGCGCGGCAACGCTCCGAGTTCAAAGGGCAAGAGCAGCTGGTCGAAGAGGTGCTGCACCGGGCGCTGGCGCAGGTGCCGGGTCAAAACGTGCGCTTTACCGGCTACGAAAAGCAACGCGACGAATCGACGGTCGTAAGCTTGATCCGCGACGGTGAGCTAGTGGACTTGGTCAACGCGGGCGATCACGTGATCGTGTTCACCGAATCGACGCCGTTTTACGGCGAGGCGGGTGGCCAAGTGGGCGATCGAGGCATCATCACGTCGAAGTCCGGCGCCCGCTTGACGGTGACCGACACGAAAAAGCCGGTCACCGGGGCCATCGTTCACCAGGCAGAGGTCGTGGAAGGCTCGCTCCGAGTGGGCGATACGGTCACACTCAGCGTCGACAGTGACCGCCGTGAGCGCATCCGCAGGAATCACTCCGCGACTCACCTGCTGCATTGGGCGCTGCGTAAAGTCTTGGGGCCGCAAGCCCAACAGAAGGGCTCTTTGGTCGGTCCTGACCGGCTTCGCTTCGATTTTACGCACAACGCTCCCCTGACGGCCGACGAGACCCAGCAGATCGAGCGGTTGGTCAACGAAGCCATCCTGGAGAACCATCCGATCACCACCGAGCTCTTGACGATGGCCGAGGCGCGCGAGCGCGGCGCGACGATGATCTTCGAGGAGAAGTACGGCGATGTCGTCAGGATGCTCACGATGGGAGAGTCGATGGAGCTCTGCGGGGGCACGCACGCACGGGCGACTGGAGAAATTGGCCTGTTCAAGATCAACGCCGAGCAGGGCATCGCCGCTGGCGTGCGGCGCTTGATCGCCTCGACGGGTTTGGGTTCGCTCGAGTACGTGCAGGCGACCGAGCACAGCTTGGCCGAGGCCGCGCGGCTGCTCAAGACATCGCCCGCGAGCATGCTCGAGAAGCTCGAAAAGCTCATGGGTCAACAAAAAGCGCTGCAGAAGCAGGTCGATGACCTGCAAAAAAAGGTCGCCCTGGGCGGTGGGGGTGGCGGATTGAGCGAGCTCTTGAGCCAAGCTCGCGACGTCGGTGGGGTCAAAGTGCTCGGCGTGCGCACGGACGTGACCGATCGGGCGGCGCTCAGGGAGCTCGCGGAGCAGCTGCGAGACAAGCTGGGCGACAGCATCGTGCTCGTGGGCTCCGAAAGCGCCGGCAAGGCCCAGCTGGTGCTCACCGTCGCCAAGGGCCTGAGCGACCGCTTCAAAGCCGGCGAGCTGATCCGACCGGTGGCTGGAGTCGTGGGCGGTGCCGGGGGCGGCCGCCCAGACATGGCTCAGGCAGGGG
>CBFGRJ010000335.1:0-8175 GCA_965651135.1 uncultured Myxococcales bacterium | reverse complement strand
GCTCGTCCCGCACCGGAATGAAGCGCTGATTGAAGCGAGCCACTACGATGGTGGCGGCATCGTAGTTGCAGTTGGAAAAGTAGATAACCGCCTTGAGGACGTCCGCTTCTGGATAGAACGCGTTCGGGAAGTAGGGCGCCTGCAGCGTGTGAATGTTGCCCAACGCTTGAGGGTACTGCCCCGCCATGAAGTAGGCCCATGACTCTTCGAAGAGAGCGTCGAGCCAGTACTCGCTCTGGGGCTCGACCTTGTCCCAGTACTTGACAGCCGCACTCAGCTTGCTGGCGTTCACGGTGGGCACGTTGGTCTCCGGATCCAAGCGGATGGAGGCGGAGTAGTAGGTGCGCGCCATCGACAAATAAGCCAAGTCGCGCATGCGTTCTTCATCCTCTACGCCTTCCACACCCTCCTCGAGGGCTTTCTCGATACGGGCGAAAGACTTGACGGCAGGCACGCTCTTGCGAAGCTGCACGTAACTAATACCGGTAAAGAACTGCGACTTGACGTAGTACACGCTGCGCCGATCGACGCGCTGGAACAGCCGAATCGCCTCTTCGTATTGCCGGTTTCGGTACTTGTAGCGACCCAACATGTAGTTGAGCTGCCAGTACAGGTCCTGCTGTTGCGCATTATCGAAGCGGCTCACCTGATCGTCGGTGTATTTGCCGACGCGCTCGATGATGTCAGCAGGTTCGGGAAGCTGGGTAGCCAGCTTGGCGAGCCAAAGCAGCGTTTCTTTGAACTTGAGGTGGGCAGGGTTATCCGCGATGACGCTGAAGATCGCGTAGGAGGCCTGATAGAACTTGAGCCGGTACAGCGAAATCGCCAAGTAGTATTCCGCCAGCTGGCGATTGCCGGGGTCGTCTCCCGTGTCACCGCTGACTACGCGGTACATGCCCGCCGCTGCTTCGCTCCAGCGCTCCTTGTCGAACATCTTCTTCGCTGCGGCGGCGCCCTCGGTCATGGTGCCCGCCACCACCGGTTCTTGCTCCTTGGGAGCGCCTTCATCGAGATCGATATCGACTCCACCGCCGGGCTTCGCAGCGCCCGTGTCTGCGCCTTCACCGCCCCCTTCTTCATCCAGGTTGATCACCTCTTGGGCGCTCGCACTCCCCGGGCTAACGACTCCGCCGGCAATGGCCACGGATGCAAGCACGCAAACGGCAGCTAGACGCTTTCGAAACATGTGTCCTCTTTGGATTATTCTGTTGGTGTCGCATCGAGCGACGGTATCTGGACGGCGACCGGCGCGCTCACTGGCTGCCTAACGACAAAAAGCCAATGAGAACGAAGAGATACCACCGGCGGCGTTTGCGATGTTAAATACCGCCATAACGGATTGTCAAGCGCGACTGGGGCCGACTTTTCAACACTCAAAAATCTGCGGTGCTGTAGCATCTGAAAATTGCGCCTCTTACAGAGTGCCCTAATCACGCCAATTTCGAAAAACCTGGGAGTTGCGAGGGCAGCCGCGTCGAGCAGTGCGCGAGCTAGCCGCGTGTCGGGCAGAACTTTTCGTTATGACGTGAAGGGTAAAAAAATCCTTTGCCCGATTCGCGTTGACGGAGAAAGTCGCGCTCGACTAGCTTACGTGCGCTGTTCGGTGTGCACACACCGCGCGGACGGCTGAAGTATCGAACCGTCAGCGAACGCGGCCCTCGTTGAACTGATCTGTGCCTACTTTTTGCTTGAGACTCGTTAGTTGTCGGAAACTTTCGCGAACGAGTGCCGATCGGATTGTCGCGAACGAACGACTGACTGACTGTGAACGCGGAAGCCGCGCACCCAGAGAAGCGGCGCAATAAAGAATTGTGTAGTAGCGGAAGAATAGCGGAAGAATAAAGGCGGACGATGATTCGACTGATGCAAGCTGGAGCGAATTGGCGGGTGGCGGCCGTGAGCCTGGTCGTCGGGGTCGGCTCGATGGCGGGAGTCCTGGGTTGCGACCCGGGCGGTGTGGGTGACCCCTGCATCCCAGAAGACGAATACCGGCAGCAAGTTCCGGGCTATGCGGTGACCGAGGTCAACGTAGAGAGCCGCTCGTTTCAATGTGAGACTCGGGTCTGCCTGGTGAACCACTTCCAGGGTCGGGTCAGCTGCCCGTACGGGCAGACCGAGTCGCAGGCCGCTGCATGTCAGGAGCCGGGGGCACCTTGCACTGCGGACAGTGGGCTCGGTTGCCGCGTTCCGGGAACGAACGGCGAAAACCCCAATGACCGCATCCAGGTGGCCGTGGCGGGGCAATTGCTGGAGCGTCGTGCAGACGATGCCGTGTATTGCTCGTGCCGCTGCGATGGCCCCGACGACAACGCGCGCTACTGCGAATGTCCGAGCGGCTACGCCTGCGTAGAGCTGGTCGAAGATCTGCAGCTTGGCCCCGGTCAGCTGGCAGGCTCCTACTGCATCAAAGAAGGTACGCGCTACAGCACGAGTCAGCGGGAGGGCCCCGAGTGCGTGCAGCAGCTCGAAGATCCCACCAATCCGCTCAGCAATGTGACGGGCGGCAACTGCGGCAACGACGGCAAGAACCCGTAGCCGGCGCTCTTGCGGTAGGCGGGAGCGAACATGGGTCGCGAAACCGCGCACATGGATGGCGCTCGCGCTGAAGCCGTGGTCGCTCGCTTTCTCCAAGAGCAGGGCTACCAGATCGTCGCCACCAACTTGCGGCTCGGCCATCTCGAGATCGACGTGGTGGCCCGCTCGGGCGGCACCATCGCCGTGGTCGAGGTGCGTACGCGCGGTCCCGGCGCCTGGACCAGCGCGTTCGGCAGCATCAATCGCACCAAGCGCCTGCGCGTACGGCGCGCCGGCGAGCGCCTCTGGCAGCGGCGTTATCGTCATGACCCGAGCGTCGTGCACCTGCGTTTCGACGCTGCCGCTGTGAGCTTCGACGGCGACGAACCGCGTGTCGAATACGTGATGGCCGCTTTCTAGCTATGGCCTAGCCGTTGGCGGGGCTACGGTCGCAGCGACTCCTGCTTCAGCGCGTCTTGCATTTCCAGCTTGAGCTCGTGCAGGAGTTTGAGCGCATCGGGCTCCGCTTTGCCTTCGAGCCGCTTGATCGCCGTGTCGAGCTTGGCAATTTCCGCCTCCTGACGCGACCGCAGGTTTCTCACCATGCGATCGAAAGCCTCGAAGAAGTGGACCAGCTCATCGCCCTTGCGCAGCTTGCCGGGGATCCTCAGGCGACCGTCTCCCACGTCCTTGATCAAGCCCTTCATCTTGTAGATCGGGCCAGCCACCTTGTGGGTCACGATGATACCGGCGATGAAGATGCCCACCACCAACAGGCCAAGCACGCCAAAGATCGTGACGATCATGCGGGACTGAAACGCCTTGAGAGCGCTCGACTCGCGCTTCAGCGACTCGGCTTGCGCGACGAGCTGGGCCTCCTGTTCCTTGAGACGCTCGTCTTGCTTCTTCGCGTCGGTGGTGAATGCCTCCAAGAGCGCAGGGTTGTCCTGGTAAACGGGGTCTTTGACGATGTTCATCTTGACCACCTCGCTGACCTTGCGGCTCTCGCCCACCACCTCGCGCCCCAGCTCCACCACCTTCTGGCCCTGTTCCACGTTCTTCTGACTCTGGACCACGACCGCATCGCTGGTTCTGAGCACGACGAACCCGAGCGAGGTCCCGAGCACGACTGCAATCGCCACCAAATAGGCGGTGTATTTGAGCTGGAACTGCGGATCTAGCAGGTAGTTCTTGAGTTTTCGCTGATGGCGCCCGTTGCTGGGCACCGATGCTGCGCCTTCTGCCATGTCAGACTCCTAGTCCCTCGATGCTCAGTCCCTCGGTGGTCGACTCCGAGTGCAAGCGTAAAGGGTTCGGTTCGGGGCGAGCAACATCCCTGCCCGGGTGGGTGCGCTCCGGCTCACGATCGTTCGACTTGCCCTCGACTCGGCTGGCTCGCTGCTTCGGTATCGGCATCGCTAATCACCTATAGACGTGAGGCGAGCTGGGCAAATTGCTTCATGGCCGCCTCGGCAGCGTAGCTGACGAGCTCGACCTCCAGACTTTTGTCGGGTCCATCGGTCGGCGAGGCCACGGTCTTGGAGAATTGACCGATCATGTTCTTGTCCGGGTAGCTGAGCATGGCGATGCTGAGCTTCACGTTCAGGCGGCCACCGGCGTAGCTGAGGCTCAACTTTGGCGCGAGATAGAAGCCCTTGAGCTGACGATGCTTGTCGAACACGGCTCGGGCCTGCTCCGGGCTTTCGTCGCCGGGAGCGAGGGCAAAGCCACCGGCAGCTTTGGCCGCCTTGGCCATCCCCTGACGGATCATCGAGTCGATATCCGATCGATCCGAATCGTGCGAAGTGACCCCAATCGCCAAGTAGAACCGGGTGCTCGCGTCGATGACCGGAGCCAGCCCACCCAGCTTCTCGAGTGCCCGTTCGATGCTGGTCTTGACGGAGCTATTGGGTTCGACCGCCAAGCGCTTGCGCAAGCAGTCGTTGCCTCCCAGGTTGAGCCTACCCAACGCGGCCGCCGACGCGATGCGCACGGTGGTGTTGCCGTCAGCCAGCCCCCCGCACAAGGGTGCAACGGCCCGAGAGCTCTTCGAAGAGCCCAGCGCCAGCGCTGCCTGGGTGCGAACGCGAAAATCCGAGCTACTTTTGAGCAACGCGATCTGCCGCCCGATGCGATCTTGTGCCTGGACGACGCCGCACAACAGCATGATGCTGAGCGCCAACCACCCAAGGCGTCCGTACATGAATGGCATCCGCCAGCACCTTAACATGGGGTCCAGGCATTTCCGCTGGGGCGATGTCATTCTATGCATAGTAGGACGGGTGGCTGACAGAGAGCCTTCACCCCGATTCGATCTTTTTTCATCGTCAAAATGAACGCTCCGTGTAGGTCCCCCGCTCACGTACGCTCCCTGAAGTTTCGGGGAAGCTGCGGCTATCGGACCGGCCCGCTCCGCACCATCTCGATCTCCGCAGTGATGGCGGGTTTGTTAGCGGCGCTACCAGCCCATGCGGCGCGCTCGGCGAGCGTCAAGGTGCGCGGCGCGGCTCAGATTGCCGCCTCGGCCAGGGCGGGCGTTGCTTCGCTCGAGGTGCGTGGCACCCTGACGGACGATGCCGGACACCCGCTCGGACAAGCTCATCTCAGAATGAAACTGGTTGACGGTTCGGGCAAAGCACGTGAGCTCCCCGCAGCCGAGAAGTGTCCCCCCACACTCGGCATCGAGCTTGCCCGCGGCTACTCCAGCATTGGGGACGCCTACATCATGGAAACGGATGCTACCGGTGGCTTTTGCGTCCGGGTAGCGGGTGAGTTCGAACGCGGCAAGGTCGAGTTGACCTTCGAAGACGTCCGCGACTTGCACGAGCGCGCAGAGTTGGTGATTCCCATCGACACGACTCGTCGTACGCTCAGCCTCTCGTTCACACCGCAACCGGTCCACCTCGATCTGGGTCAACTGCGACACGTGCTGGTCGTGGATACGAAGCTCAAGCCTCCGTGGGGGCTGAGCGGCGACTCTGAACACATTCAGCTCGAGCTATTGCTCCAAGAGAGCAAGCAGCCAGCCAAGCGAGTGGCGACGGCGAATCTGCAGGCGGGCACACGCGGCCAGTTCGATGTGCGCGCGCCCGACCTCGGGCGACCGGGCCATGCCCGGCTGACCGCCGTCTTTCGAGGCACCGAGAGCATCCAGCCCGCCGAGCACAGCATCGTCATTTCCCGCACGGCTCAGGTCGAGCTCAGCCTCGCGGAGCCACCGAGCTCGATGGCGTGGGCACCGGGCACGACCGTCCCCGTGGCGGTGGGCTCGGTGAGCGGAGCCGTCCCGAGCGGTAGCGTCGAGGCGCGCGTCATGGGCAGAACGGTGGGGATCGCGCCCGTACAGGCTGGCGCAGCCATGCTCGAAATCCGCGTCGAAGCATCGCGACGACAGGAGGTCACCGCCACGTTGCACTACCTTCCGGATACACCGTGGTGGCTTCCCGGTGCCCCCCTGCAGACCACGGTCACCACAGTGACGCCCTCTGGCTGGGTACGCTGGACCTGGATCGTGCTCGCGGGCCTGGTAGCCGGCTGGACCTTTTGGGCTTGGCATCGACCACGCCGAAAAGCGCCGACCACACCGCCGCGCCCTGTGCATCCGGGTAGGGCGCAGCTCGAGGTGGTCCGCTCGGCCAAAGCCCAACCTGGTTGGCGCGGCCACGTGATCGACGCGCACGACGGTGTGCCCATCGCGCGAGCGGTGTTGCGTATTCTCAGCCCTGCCTTTCGTGAGTCAGCCGTGCTGCAAACGGCGTTGACCACCGTAGACGGTGCTTTCTCACTCGATCCCATTCCCGCTCCCTGGCCGGAAGGTGTCCGGATGCAGATCTCGAGTGCCGAGCACGCGACGCTGGAACAACCGTTGCCTGCTGAAGGCGAGCTCGTGGTGCATCTCACCACGAGGCGGCGCGCGTTGCTCGATAGGCTGATGCGTTGGGTAGCGCGACGTGGCCGGCCGTATGCCGAGCTGAGCGATCCCACTCCTGGGCAAGTCGCGGCCACCGCCGATCGGCATGAAGAACCAGGTGTGAGCCGCTGGGCACGCGCCATCGAAACAGCCGCTTATGGGCCGGTACCCCCAGACGCCAATACGGAGCATTCTCTCCTCCAGGCTGAACCGGGGCGCGAGCCGGAGCAGGACCCGCATCAAGGACCGGGCTAGTAGCCGAGTGTGGCTCGTCGAAAACCCTGTTCTCGAGGCAGCAGGGCATTGACGCCGCAAAGACCCAGTTTCTATAGTCCGCGGCACAACGTGCTTCGGTGCAGGGCTCGCAAGCAATGGAAATAGTTTATATTCTCGTAGCGCTACTGGCGCTGTTGGCTGCGTACTTTCTCTTTTTCAGAAAGCCTGAAGCAGAACTGCCCAGCGCCGGCGAGAAGCCGTCTCTCAAGCCGAAGCCCAAAGCGGCACGCAAAGACAAGGACAAAGCGGCCGCCGAGGCGCCATCGGAAACCAAACGCAAGCCCAAGCCCAGCCCAGACGAAGCGGCACCCGAAGAGAAACCTGCCAAGGCGCCCAGCGAACCTCCTTCTTTAGCGGCGGAGGCACCTGCCGAAGCTCGCGAGGTTCAAGACGACCGCCCGTCACGCGTCGCTGACGTGCAGAGTCTGCGCAAAGGCCTGGCCAAGTCCCGCGCCGAGCAAGGGTTCTTTGGTCGGCTCAAGTCACTCCTCGTCGGCAGAAAAGAAATCGACGAGAGCATCACCGAAGAGATCGAAGAGGTGCTGCTCGCCTCCGACGTAGGCGTTCGCACGACGGAAGCGATTCTCTCGCGTATCAAAGAGGGGCTCGCAAAGAGCGAGCTCAGTGACGAAAGCAAAGTTTGGGAAGCTCTGCGTGCCGAAGCGCGCCGCATTCTTTCGCTCGATGGTCAAGCCGGCGCGTTTGCCATCACGAAGAAGCCAACGGTCGTTTTGATGGTGGGCGTCAACGGCGCGGGAAAGACGACGACGATTGGCAAGCTAGCCACCCAGCTCAAAGCTCAGGGCAAGACCTGTGTTTTGGCGGCCGGAGACACCTTCCGTGCCGCTGCCGTGCAGCAGCTCAAAGTCTGGGGTGAGCGCGTGGGCTGTGAAGTCGTCCACGGCAAAGACGGCGCCGACCCAGGCAGCGTGGTGTTCGACGCTATAAAACGTGCGATAGACACGGGTGCCGACGTGGTGTTGGCGGACACCGCCGGCCGCCTGCACACAAAGACAAATCTGATGACGCAAATGAAAAAGATCGCCAAAACAGCGGACAAAGCGCTGTCAGGCGCGCCGCACGAAACGCTGTTGGTCATCGATGCAACGAATGGCCAGAATGCCGCCGCACAAGCCATCGAGTTCAAGGAAGCTTTGGGCTTGACCGGAATTGTGTTGACCAAACTCGATGGCACCGCAAAAGGCGGTATGATTTTGGGGATCTGTGATACGTTGAAGGTCCCCGTGCGATTCGTCGGATTGGGCGAGCGCCCGGACGACTTACATGAGTTCTCGCCTGACGCATTCGTCGAAGCCCTCTTGGGAAGAGATGCTTAGACCCTTAGGGTACGCTTGGAATTTTTTGGATGTTGATCGCACGAAATTTAGCGTGATATAGTCGCGCGGCGTTTGGGGCTGGCGCGCTTTTTTCTAATAGTTACACGTAGTTGCAGAGCCGGAAAGCACTAGCGAATC
>CBFGRJ010000334.1:0-8245 GCA_965651135.1 uncultured Myxococcales bacterium | reverse complement strand
CAGGATGTTTCGTGGCGAGCATCCCTAGGCTTTCATCGAAGAAGGAGACAGACGCGATCCGCAGACCCGCGAAGCCCAGCACGAGTCTGTCCTGGTCGCTCCAATACTGCTCGAAGTGACCCCGCCATCAAAGGTCGCTCCGAGGTTCGGTTGCGGCACGATGTGCAATTCACTGATGAGCACTACTACTTGGGGTTTCGCATCATGGTGCCGTCAACCGTCAACCACCACCATTCCTCCTGCCCATGAGAATGGCGGGGACGACTACATGCTGTTTCAGCAATTCTGGCAGTGTAGCGGCATGCCGCCGATCGCCGGTTTGGCGCTGAGTCGGGACGCGTACAAAGCTCTTACGGGTGAGCCGGATTGGGAACCGGGCCGTCCGTTCGCGTGGTCCATGGTAGTGAGGACCGACTCGAATGGTCCCACTCAGGGGTGCCATACTAGCGACGAACACGCTTGGTCCCCGTTCGCCGGCTTACTGATGCCAGACGTATGGCATACTTTCGTGTTGCGCATCCAGATACGCCCTGAAGGCGGTGGTAGCGTCAAGATGTGGCAGGATGGAAATCCACTCAGCACCTTCCCGACCGAGGATTGTCAACACACAACGACATGGTACCCCCATAGGCTACGACGCTGGCGTCTGCTCCGATCAGCGTGCTCACGCCAAGATTGGGATCGGCCAGCGTGTTGATCCCCTGCGTGCGCGCGAGAAGCTCGACCGCGAGCGTGTCGGCGGTCTTCGAGTCAGCCCCGAGGGCCCGGAACTGGCTCCGGAGAAACGGCCGGAGTACGTCGAAGAGGCGGCGCGCGATCGCGATGTGGTCGTCGCGCCACTTTCCTACCTCGCCTGTGAGTGTACCGACGGGGCAGCCGAAGCGCGCCACCTCGTCCCGACGCGCCACGAGGTGGTCGACGAAGGCGCAGAGGCGCTCGCGCGCGTCGTCGTGCTCTGCTTCGAACGATGCGCACAAGGCGTCGAGCGCGGCGATCCTCCGCTCCACGACCGCCTCGAAGATCGAACGTTTGTCGCGGAAGTAGAAGTAGAAGTTGCCGCGCGGCACACCCGACTCCTCGGCGATCTGGGAGAGCGACGTTGCCTAGTAGCCGCGCTGGTAGAATCTCCGAATAGCTTCTGGAATCAGCAGCGAACGCACACCGAGGGAAAGATCCTCAATCGTGTCGCTCCGCAAATGTACAGTCGCCGTGGGCCGCGGGGGCCGCACCGGGCCGGGCCGGGCGACATTCTCACGATCCGCGGGCGCGAGATGCCGTGCACGATGTGCTCGCCGATGATGCGGCGAGCTGCCGCACGCCTCAAGATCACCATCAAGTACACCAGCGCAAACGGCGTGGTCTCCACATACTACCCCGATGGTTCGGTGGAGCACGTGCACCCGAAGAAGGGGACGGTCCACACCACCAATGTGCCGAATTGTTGGAGGTGATAGCTCACAACCCTAGGTAGGACTATGACAGCGGAATTTCCTGGTTTCATGTGGGTCGATTCAAAGGACGGCGCCTTGGCCCGCCTGATTCACGAGCGCACGGGCACCTATTGGCGGCTCGTGAAGGAGGGTCAAAGCTCGTTCGGCTTGAGCGACTCAGAGCTTGAGCAGTTCGAAGCCCTTGGCGGAACGCGCGAGCAGGCCACAGCGTTCTTGCGCCCCGCTCGCCCCATCAAGGTCGAGCCGTTCCTCATGATGGAGGCACCACTGCCTCTCGGCGTTGCGGCACCGCTGTTGCGCAAACTCGACTTGCTCGATCGACCCAGCGACTTTGAAGACGCTGCCGATCCTCGCAATCGAGCCTACTTGACGCGGGCCGAAGCTGATCGCGTACTCCAGTATTGGCGATGGGACTATCCAACCGAAGCTCAGTGGGAGTACGCCTGTCGCGCTGGTGCGCAGCATTCCTTGTTCTTCTTCGGGACGACCATCGAGGGGGTCAATGTCCGTCAAAGTACGGTCAGGCGGCGGCGCTCCCCAGATGCGACAGCGCAAGGCTGTTGAACTCAGCTATCCTGCTCTTGCGCTCTCTCTGGGCGCAATTTCCGACCCGCCTTCACCATGCCGCCCGGCCCGGCTGGCGGTTGGGTCTGGGGATTGACAGCTCCGATCCCGCAAGGGATAGGATTTGCGCTCTGTTGACGAGTAGCGCATGAGCGATCGCAGCACCGATTCCATAGTCGAAGACGACGTGTCCCACCTCGATCCGGCGTACTTCTCGGAGGACGGCCAAGAGATCGCCGAGGTTTGGAAGCGCTCCGACCGCCTGGACGAGATCCTCGAGAACGAGGAGCTGCCAGACGATGATGCGGTGGAATTCCTGAAGCTGGCGGTGCGCCGACAGATCCCGACGGCGGAAACGTATCGCAGCGTCACCGACCTGCTGGACGAACCCGAAGACCCGACGATCGCATTCTACGTGATTCTGTTCCCCGGTGAAGCACGCGACAATACGGGGATCAAGGATCTGAACGACAAGGTGCTCGGCTACCAGATCAACGGCAGGTACATCGACGCACGCCAAAAACACATCCGCGACCTGTTCGGAGGCGACTTCTCCGTCGTCGGACAGAACTACAAGGTTGCGTACATCTTGACGCTCGGTGGTTCACGAAAGGAATTCGACGCACGGCTGCTCAAACTCGACGGCAAGCTCCGGGAGTCCCTGCTCGTTTTTCTGGACGAGGCCGAGAAGGCAGATGATGGCACCAAGCGCCAAGAGATCCGAAAGTTGCGTCGGATTTTACGTCGTAACAAAAAGTACAAGTTCGACATCTATTACGGCACTCAAAGCTTCACTCTGAAAGGTGCGTATAACAGTGCGTCCGCCCGCGATGTTTTGACGCTCGTATTCATCGGCATCACCGCGTCGCTCAAGGCCGGGGGGATCGGTCGTTACATCCGTAAAGGGTCGAAGCTACCGCGGCTGATCCGCCGATTCGGCAAAGCCGCGAGTCATGACAGGCGTTTCGACAAGCGCGGAAAGCAATTCAAGCACAAGGAGTATCTGAAGGTCGTCGCCCAGGCTGGCGACATCAAGGAGTTCATTACCAAGCCTTTTTCCAAGGACCACCAGTATCAGCTCAACGTGATCTGGGTCGAGACGGTGTGGACGCTCGCCTTCTTCAAGCGACGGCGCAGATTCTTTCCGAACCCGGACGTGGTTCGAGCGGTGCGGAAGCAGTGGTTGAGGAAGCCGAAAGTCAGGGAGGGCAACATCAAGCTGGCATTCAAACAACAAAAGTTGGCGCTCGAGCTATGGCTGGTCGTGCTGAACACGCTGGACTTCATCAAGAGCTTTCTCGAAAAGGAGTTCTTGAACGAGGTGTTGAGTCAACACCAGATTGGGGCGAAGTTGCTCGACGGGCTGGACGAGAAGCCCCCGAAAGTGGATTGGACGGCGATGAAGCGCAGCCTGTCGCGCGACTTCGGGCCGCGTCCAATCTCCGTGCTGGGCAAAGCGTCCGAGTACAGCATCGTCTTCGACAATTCGAGAGGTCTATGGGAGCAACGATCGGATCAACGTCCCTGCCGCCGTCACCTCCCTCGAGAACGATACGCGAAGCGCCGCCGACGCGCTGTACATGGGCGGTGTGCTCGATGCCGTGGTCCGGCTCGGTCAGGGCTTCGTCGGCATGGGGTCACGCTACGCAGCGGACTACGGGCTTCTCTACGGCGGCCTGAAAGTGCCGGGTCGTTGCCAGGTACTACCGCCGGATCCTCCGGCTCCCAGCGAGTCGGAGATCCCGTCGGCGGTCGGTCGCTACGAGTCTCTCGGCGTCATCGATCTGATGGTGACTCGGCAAACCCTGCTCCGCTACGAAGTCGGCGAAATCGCGCATATCGAGAACGTGCTCAAGAAGGAGAAGCGCAAGCGCAAACACAAGAAGCTGGACCGAACGGAGACCTTCACCAGCACCGAAACGGAGCGCGTGGTCGAAACGGAAAACGATCTCGAAACGACGCAGCGGTTCGAGCTGCAACGCGAATCCGAGAAGACGATCGACGAGGAATCGAGCCGCTACGCGGGTGTCACCGTGAGCGGCTCTTATGGTATGAGCGTCGATTTCTCGGCGAACGCCGGCTTCGCCAGCTCTTCGGGCAAGGTCGAATCCAATCGCTTGTCGAGCAGCTTCGCCAAGGAAGTCACCGAGAGGGCGAGGCAGCGGATTCAGGACGTGGTGCGACAGCGCCGAACCCGGTTGACCATCGAGGAGCTCGCGGTCGTCAACAAGCATGCCTTCGTGAATACGGACTCCGACGCCAAGAACATCACCGGCATCTACCGCTGGTTAGACAAGGTTTATCTCGGGCAGGTGTACAATTACGGTAAGCGCGAGGTCATCGAGCTGATGATTCCCGAACCCGCAGCGTTCACGCGATACGTCGCCACGCATGCACCCAAGCAAGGCCTGACGGTACCCAAACCCACAGAGCCTGGCTACTGCACGCCGACGACCGGCAAGTTCGAGCCGCTGGAGCCCAAGCACCTGACCCGCGAAAAGTATATGTTCTGGGTCTCGAAGTACAACGTCGAGGACGTCAACCCCCCACCGCCGGAGTATCGCGTGATCGGCGTGGCGATCAGCCAACCGCCGAAGGGTGACGAACGCGAAGTCGGAGAGTCCAACAACAGCCTCAAGGTGCCCGACGGCTACACAGCCAAGCTGGCATGGCTGGCCAAGACGAATGTCGGATACGGCGACAACGTCCGGCTGACGGTTCTGATAGGCCGCCACGGCTTCACGCATGGCGAAAGCAAGTCGCTGGATGACGAAACCAGCATCATCCCCATCGCCATCGGCGGCTACGGCGTCGGATCCTTCGCCATCAACGTCGAAGTCGAGTGCCGGCTCACCCGCGAGGCGTTCGAGAAGTGGCAGATCGAAACGTTCAACGCCATCATGAACAAGTACGAACTACTTCGAGCCGAGTACGAAGAAGCGATTTCGTCGGAAGAGGACGAGCTGCCGGAAGTGGAGATCGAGGGCAAAAACCCGAGAATCAATCGCGAAGTCGAGAAGAGGGAGCTCAAGCGAGCGGCCATCAGCCAGATCGCGGATCAGGACTTCAACACGTTCGACTCGATGCGCCAGGGAGTCCCACCCTTCGGTTACCCCGAGGTAGACATCGACGACGCTTGGGAAGAAGGAAGGTACGTCCGTTTCATGGAGCAAGCCTTCGAGTGGGAGAATATGCAGTACCTGTTCTATCCTTACTTTTGGGGCAGAAAGCAGGACTGGCCGCTCGTCAGCCAGCTGTCGGACGTGGACCCTCTGTACCAAGCCTTCTTGCAGGCCGGCTTCGCGCGCGTGAACGTTCCCGTGCGTCCCGGGTTCGAAAATGCGGTCAACACCTTTCTGTCGACGGGAGCCTACCCATGGAGCGACGAGGGTGCAGGTTTGTCGGAACACGACCAAGATCTGTTCCTCTCCATCGCCGAAGAGCTGAGAAGCCAGCAAGGCATGGCCTACCTGAAGAGCGGCGGACGAGTTTCACTGGTGGACGACGGCACCAAGACGCGCTTGGCCGGAACGGGCACGGATTTCGTGGAGGACGACACGGACCGGGACATCACGATCAGGGGCGTGACCTATCGCATCAAGCATGTTTTCGTGAACGAGCAAGAGCTCGAGCTGGCATCGGAGTTCGACGCCGACGCGTTAGTCGACGAGCAGTACGCGATCGGCCCCAAAGCAGTCGAAGCGCCCTGGTCGGTGGTCGTACCGACCTCGCTGGTCATTTTGGGAGACGGCAGGGACATCGTCGGATTCGGACCGCCGCCGGAACCGCCGCCAACGTGAGCCGCCACGGGAGGGCCATGGCCCAGGCCCTCCACGTGTATTCAATCGTCCGCTGCCAAGTCGACAGTCCAGAGCGGGCGACCGGAGCTGGAGTCGAGGGCTATGAGCAGCGCTGCCTGGGCGCACAGCAACAATATTCCTTGGACCATAGCGGGTGCATACGGCTCGTTGTCGAGCGTGACGGGTCCAGCGGCGCTGACCGGTCTGGGCGTCGAAGGCACTGAAGTTGCTGGATGAATCGCCAGTGGTGGCGAACACCAGCCCATCCTCGATGGTCACCTGTTCGTGGGTGTCCTTCGCGCTGTTTGGGCACAGCATGGGTGCTCTCATAGCCTTCGAGCTAGCTCGCGAGCTACAACGACTACACGGCGCCTCCCCACGCATGCTCGTGGTTTCAGGGTGTCCCCCACCGGACGAGTCGCTGCGCGGCGAAAAGCTGCACGAATTGCCGGATGAAGACCTCACCTTGTCGTTAAACGCCCGCGCACGTGCTGAACGACGCAGAGCTAGTGTCTCTCGTGCTACCGGCAATTCGCGCCGACTTCGAACTGGTAGAAAATTACCGCTACTTGGGGGCCCAACCATTGCAATGCCCGATCATTGGCGCTAGCCGGGCAAGAGGATGCTGAAGCTCCCCCGCATCGTATGCATGGCTGGCAGAGGCATACGACGTCGTCGTTTAGGATCGAGCTGTTCAGTGGAGATCACTTTTTTGTGACCAGGCAACAAGAGAGTGTCCTGCGAACGCCGGAATCGGCGCTATCGGGTTGCCCGTTCGACGAACAACGAGCCGTGGCAGTGAGCACTTGATCACGCCAGCGTCAGCAATAGGGCGAATATGACCAGGTCAGCGCAGACATGGGCGACAAAGGGTGCGAGCATGCCTCCAGCGGCCACACGAAGCTCGCCAAGCATGAGACCGTAGACGGTGGCGAGAAGCATGCCGCTGATTCCGCGAGGAAATCCGCCATAGTGGAGTAGCCCGAATGCAAAACCTTGCAGGGTGATGTTCAACCAGGGCGAGACCCCAGCGCGGCCGAGGAGCCCCATGAACGTGAAACGGTACTGCGCCTCTTCCATCGCAGCGTTGAGCAACGCAAAAGCCAAGCCGCCCGCGAGCAACGCGATGAAGGGGGCATCGGGCACCATCTCGCGAATGTCGCTGACATCCGCTCCGAGGAAGCGTAGCCACAGCCAGAGGCCCAGCGACGAGACCACGACGATGGCGCTCAGGCGTGCCCAGATGGGTGGCGTCATTGCGCCAAGTTCGAAGCGCGGCATTACACGCCGCAGTGAAGCGATGCTCCATGTGGCGCCGAAGAATACAGCAAGAGGTAAACAGAAGCTCAGTGGCCACGGAAGCCAGGCATCTTCCGCAGTCCAGGCCAACGCAGTCAGCGCGGTGAGTGTGCAAGCGCAGACGCTCACCGCGCTTTTGGTGGTCAGCCCAACCGCCAACAAGAGCAGCGAGATCGCCAGGAGGCAGAAGAGCCATGGCGGATGCTTCGCCACCGTCGGCAAGGCCGAGAAAACCAGCATCGCCGCAATGACGTTCACCCTCGAGAGTTGGGACATCAATACAGAAACCAATAAACTCGAACAGGCCCGCCTTTCAAAGCATTCTCTTCATAAGCACACATGGAAGCCACGCAGAATAACTCGTAGCGTTACCCTCGCGGACCAATTCGTCGTGCTGCTCACCGGTGCTGGTTGGCGCGGCGAACAACAGGGTGCCGCCGAGGTCGTCGATCGATGCTGGCTCTGCTGGCGTGGCGACCGTGTCAGAACTTCCGTGTAAGTTGACTCACGCAGCGCGTCGCCCCGGCGCTACTCGGTCAGGGCCGCTACAGCGAGAGCCAGCGCAACCACTCCGATGGTGTAGGGACGCGACGAGCCGCCGTAGCAGGAGTCCGTTTCGTCGATGAGATACTCTCCTCACCGCACTGTGTGATGTTCCGTGTTCCATCACCAACACCGTGAATGCCACTGAAATGAGCCGTCCCATCGCTGCCGAGTGAGAAGCGGGTAAATCTGGCCATCCGGACATTCCCAAACCATGCAGTTGGGCTCATGGGATCATTCGGCACAGCGTCCTTGAAAGCCTTTTCGACGTCTTTGGCAGCGGTGTTTTACCTGGCCTGAGCCCCTGCCCCGGGACATGCGCTGGATTTACTGCGTAGCGGGGCTTCGGTCACTCATATCTTGGAAGCTCATTGAAACTAGTCTGTTGGGGGGACCCATCAAGACCGGCTTCGCCTAGGCAGGATAGTCAGCTATGCTTGAACGCTTGCTTCGACAGGATCACCGTTGATCCCAGGAAGATGAGCGGACAGCCTTGCGTTCGAGGGCTTCGGATTACGGTTCGGCGGGTAACTCGAAGCGCTGGCTGCGTTTACCGATCGTGAAGAGCTCCGCAGAGTGTATCCCGAG
>CBFGRJ010000333.1:0-8259 GCA_965651135.1 uncultured Myxococcales bacterium | reverse complement strand
TTCCATTGAGGTGCTCGAGCGTCGCAAATAGGTCCAAAAGCAGTCGCTTTTTCGCTCGCGCGAGCTCGCGCTCGCTCGGGCCCTCGCTGCCGAGCAGCTGCAGCGTCGCGCGGATTTCTTGCTCGACGAGTCGTGTATCGGTGCCGCTGGTCACCATGGCGGTGACGCCGACGATCGTGCAGAGTTGGTTGGGGTCTGTCCAAGTGTCGACTTCGGTGGCGAGCTTTTTCTCGACGACCAGGCGTCGATACAGGCGCGTGGCCTTGCCGCCTGCGAGCAGGGCGCTCAGCACACGCAGCGGAGCATCGGAGGCGCTGTAGGCAGGAGGTGCGATGTAGGCCAACGCGACGCGCGCCAAGTTGACGTCTTCGCGTACGGTGAGGTGCAAAGGCGCCGACAGGGCCGGGGTCGGCTCGTGCTGCGCCTTCGGGACCTCACGCGCAGGTAACGACCCAAAGTACTTGGTGACGAGTTGCTTGGCCCGGTCCGGCTCGAAGCTGCCCACGAGCGTCAAAGTAGCATTGTTAGGTGAGTAGTAGGTGCGATAGAAGCGATCGACGTCGCTCATTTCGGCTCTGGATAGGTCTTCCATCGAACCAATGACCGCACCATGGTAGGGTTGCCCCTTCGGAAACAGCGCATCCAGCAGCGCCAGGTCGCTTTTGCCATAGGGTGCATTTTCGAACGATTGGCGCCGCTCGTTCTTGACGATGTCGCGCTGTGCCTCCAGCCGATCGGGGCTGAGCTCCATGAACGCCATGCGGTCGCTTTCGATCCATAGGGCGGTTTCCAAATGTTTGCTCGGAACCGTCTCGTAGTAGTTCGTGCGATCCCAATTGGTGGTGCCATTGACGTTGCTCGCGCCCATGCCCTCCATCAACTGGTCGAAGCGGCGCCCCACGTGCCTGGAGCCTTCGAACATCAGGTGCTCGAACAGGTGCGCGAACCCCGAGCGCCCAGGGGGCTCGTTGACGGGCCCCACGTGGTACCAAACGTTCACGGCGACTCGGGGCAGCGCCGGATCGGGGCTCAAGATCACGGTCAGCCCGTTATCCAGGCGGTAGCGCTCGAAAGCGATGCTCGCACGCGGCTCGAACGAGGGGGCTTCTACCGGAGCGGTTTGTGCTCTGGAAGCACTGACCGCGAGCGCGAGTGCGCCGGCGAGCAGCACGCCCGGTAGGCGATGACCCGTAGGGAGAGTGGGCATGGCCGAGGCTTACCATTTGCGGTCCTGCGGCGCTCCCTTCAACTCCGCGTAGCCCGTGACCTCTTTGAGCAAAATGCCCTCGGAGAGCCGTTGATAGACTTTGATCAAGCTCTGGGCCCGTTCACGCTCGCTCAGGATCAGGTCTTTCGTCTCCTCCGGATCGCTGGCCAGGTCGAACAACATGAAGTAGCGATCGTCACCGAAAGCGATCAGCTTGTCATTGCCTTGAATCAGAGCTCGCCGCCGATCTTGTAGATTGTCACGCGGCAGGTCAGCGATGACAGGGCGGGGTTTGGCGGGTAGTCCGTAGAGCTCGGGCACCAGCGATACACCGCTGAGCTCCGAAGGCGGGCGCACCCCCATCAGCTCCAGAATGGTCGGCGCCAAATCGATGTGACTCCGTGGCTCGTCGATGCTGCGTGCCTGCGCTCCTGGAGCGTAGATCAAGAGCGGCACGTGGATCACGTCTTCCCACAGCTCGTAGCCGTGCTTGTAGAGATTGTGCTGGCCGAAGGACTCGCCGTGATCGGCTGTGATGATGACGGCGGTTTGCGCGCCCCAGGGCTGGCTCAATACCCAGTCGACCAGCTTGCCGACCCATTCGTCGGTGAAATGCACCTCCTGGTCGTACAGGTCGCGCGGCTCGCTGCCCCAGCTCTTGCGACCTTCGTGGGGCAGATAGGGCGCGTGGGGATCCATATAGTGGAAATAGGCGAAAAAGCGCCGATCGTTGGCGGTGGCTATCGGGTCGCTCAGCATCTCCATGGCGAGCTTGGTCATTCGCTCGCTGGTGATGTTGTCTTTGTTCATGTTGTTGAGCTTGGTTCCCGGAAGCCGTCGAAAGTCGGCGAAGCCCTGGGCGATGCCGGTCTCTTTGACGAAATAGGCATGCGAATGAGCACTGAGGGTGTGGTGGCCCGCTTCGTTCACGATCTCGCTGACGAACACGTTGTCGGGACCGTAGACAGTGAAATAATAGCCGTTCCGCTGCATTTCGCTGGGATAGCGACCGGCGAGCAACGGGCCCACGGAGCGTGCCGTCGCGCTGGAGATCGCATAGGCTCTCCGGTAGCTCACACTCTTTTTGGCGAAGCTGGTCAACCAGGGGGCGATATCTCGCGGGTAGCCGAGCCACGGCACTTCGTCGTGCAAGCCGTCGATCAAGATCAGCAGCACGTTGAGCGGTGTTTCCGGGTCCAGCAAAATGGGTGGCCCAGGTGCCACCACCTCCTCGGTGACGGCTACTTCGGCTTTGGTGTTTTGGCGTTCGGCGCTCGACGCGGTCTGGCACCCGGGGACCACGCTGCACGCCAGCAAGAGCGCCGTGCTCGTCAATGCCGCGAGTCTCCGGAATGTGTCGAACAGCTTCACGTTACCCCTCCTCAGTAGCGCTGGCCCGGAGGTGCTCCCTTGAGCCGAGCCGGCCCAACGATGGGAACGACCGGGATCTTGGCTGACTCTTCGGCGTAGACCTGTTTCATTCGCTCGAGCTCATCAGGCTCCGTTTCGGCCAAATCCGTCGTTTCTTCAGGGTCCTTTTCGAGATTGTAGAGCTTGAACGAACGGTCGTCGCCAAAACCGATGATCTTGTAGCCCCGTTCGTCGATGACCGCACGGCGCCTGTCCATCAGGTCGGAGCGGGCGAGGTCGGCAATCACCCGGCGTGGCTGAATTTCCGCGCCGAACACCTCGGAAACCAGGCTCTTGCCTCGGAACGCTGGTTCGGCCGGAAGCCCCATCAGCTCTGCGATGGTG
Organism: uncultured Myxococcales bacterium; assembly: GCA_965651135.1. GTDB lineage: Bacteria > Myxococcota_A > Polyangia > Polyangiales > Polyangiaceae > JAICQQ01. The sequence continues at coordinate 5,297 of CBFGRJ010000333.1, read as the reverse complement.
GGGGCGAGATCGATGTGACTGCGGCGCACCGCGCTCGTGCGCGGAGGCGCCCCCGGAACGCAGACGATCAGCGGAACCTTGATCAGCGATTCCCAAAGCTCATAGGCGTGACGGTATTGGTTGTGCTCGCCGAAGCCCTCTCCGTGATCGGCGGTGATGATGACCGCGGTCTGCTCTGCCCAGGGCTGAGTCTTGGTCCAGTCGATCAACTCACCGAGCAGCTTGTCCGTGTAGTGGATCTCGTTGTCGTACAGATCACGCGGTTGATTGCCGAAATCGGGGTGCTCCTTGTGCTTTTCGTAGGTGTGGTGAGGATCCATGTAGTGAAAGTAGGCAAAGAAGCGTTTCCCCTCGGGGAGCGCTCCGAGCTTGGGCTCGGACAACATTTCTTTGGCTAGCTTCGTCAGTCGCTCACCGGTGACGGACGTGACGGCCTTGATGTCGACGCCGCCGGGGATCAAGCGATAGTCGTCGAAACCTTGATTGTTTCCGAGCGCCGGCAGAAAGTAGCCGTGCGCTTGACCGGACAGCGTGTAGTGGCCCTGACTTTGGGCGCGCTCGCTGATGAACAGGTTTTCTTTGTCGGGGTAGCGCGTAAAAAACATGCCATCGCGCACCATGGCGCTCGGGTATTCGCCCACTAGGGCGGGCACGACGCTCTTCGCCGTATAACTCGAGAGTGCGTAGCCTTGCGTGTAGGTCGTGCATTGCTTTTGGTAGCTCGTCAGCCAAGGCGCGATATCCCGCGGGTAGCCGTTCCAGGGCATGTCCGCTCGCATGCTGTCGACCATGATCAAGAGCACGTGGTACGGGGTTTTGGGTTCCGATTTTGGCTTCGGCGGCGGTGCGGGCGCATGGGCCGCGCTCGCTGCGGCCTTCGCGCTCGGCTCGGGGGGCGGAGCCGCGGGATCGGGCTCGCGTTTCTGACAGCCCAGTATCCATAGGGCGAGCGCTGCGTAGGTCTGGAGGCGACGCATGTTGATGAGCCGCTCATGGTAGCGCACGCGAGCCTGGGCGCTCAAAAAGCAGGCGCTCGTGGACTTTCATTAAGCATTTCGATGAGTGCCCAGCGCAAGCGCCGCCTGCACGATCTCGGATTCCGAGACGAGCACGAGGCCCGCCGCTTCGCCCAGCGGCACGAAGCTGTCGGCGGACGTGACGCGACGAAGCTCGTAGTCGCGGCTGCGTTCGACCAGCGCTGTCATCAATTCTTCGGATGGGCTGGCAGTGCGCCGGCATTCGTCGACGATTAGGGCGCGTCCGATGTCGTGTAGATGGCGACAAACGTCGTCGATCGGCAGGGGCTTGAGCCAGCGCAGATCGAGGGTACGCGCGCGAATGCCGTACTCGGCGGCCAGCGTGCGGCTGGCGCGCAGGCAGAGGCGCACGCCGTTGCCGTAGCTCACCAACAATAGGTCGCGGGCCTCCGCAGCGTAGACACGGGCCTCGCTCAGGCTGGCCAGGCCAGGTCCGGGCGTTGCCAGCCAAAGGCCGTCCCGTTCCTGTAAGAGGTCGCGCTCGTGATAGAGGGCTATGGGTTCCACGATCACGACGACCTCTCTGGCTTTCAGCGCCAGCTCGCGGGCCGTACGGTACATTTCCACGGCGTCGTCGGCGCGTGCCGGGATGCCCACGATCAGGCCGGGAATGTCGCGCAGCACTGCCAGCGAGTTGTCGTTGTGAAAGTGCCCGCCAAATCCTTTCTGGTAGGCGAGCCCGGCGATGCGTACGATCATCGGGTTGTCGTAGGCGCCGTTCGAAAAGAATCTCAGCGTCGCCGCCTCGCCCCGCAATTGGTCTTCGGCATTGTGTAGGTAGGCAAGGTACTGAATTTCTGGAATGGGGAGCAGACCGTGCGTGGCGGTTCCCAGCGCCAAGCCGAGTATGGTCTGCTCGTCGAGCAGCGTATTGAAGACACGCGCCGGGCCGGCGTGCTGCAATAGCCCCTTGGTCACACCGTAGACGCCGCCTTTCCTCGCGATGTCTTCGCCGAACAGCAAGGCCTCGGGGCGTTGGTCCAAAATTTCCCTGAGCGCCAGATTGATGCCCTGTGCCAGCGACATCGCTTCGCTCGGTATTTCTCCAGCATCGGGCTCGGGCGGCTCGCGCAGCTCGAGAGTCGGCGGAGCCAGAGGAGCCATGACGTGCGCTCGACTCGTGAGCGGAGTGCTTTGGCGAGCGAGCTGCCCCGCGCGCTCGACGCGAGCCTGGGCGCCTTGCTCGAGACCGAGCACGTCGGCGCTGCTGAGCACTCCGGCCTCGATGCAGTCGATGGCCGCGCACAAGACCGGATCGCGCTCTTCGGCTTGCTCGATGTCGTCGCGCGGGCGATAGCTCACATCGACGTCGCTGCCGGCATGGCCGAGCAGGCGCCGGCACTGGAGGTGCAAGAACGCGGGCAGACGCTGCTTGCGGCAATAGCTCACCGCCGCTTCGGCAGCTTGGTATGTCTGATCGAGCCGCCACATTTCGGCGTGGAAATACCGAAAATGGGGCTGTGCGCTAAGGCGCGTGGCGACCCAATCGGGTGGCGTGTACACGCTGATGCCCAGTTGATTGTCTTCGCAGACGCACAAAAGCGGCAGCTTGAGGTGCTGATGGATCACCCAAGCTGCGGCATTCAAGGCCCCTTGAAGCGTGCTGTGATTCAAGCTCGCGTCGCCGAAGCTCACCAGGGTGATGGCATCGGCCGGCGCGAGCCTGGGCAGACCCAGGCGCGGGCGCCGCTCGAGCGCGAACGCCAAGCCCAATGCTCGCGGCAGGTGTGAGCCGATGGTGCTGGTTTGTGGGATGATGCCCAAGGCTTTGCTGCCGAAGATCTTGTGGCGCCCCGAGCAGAGCGGCTCGTCTGCTGCTGCGACGAGCGATAGGGCGATGTCGCTGACGGCGTCGAATCGAGGCTCCTGCCGTGCCCGCTCGAGCTGCGCCGCTGCGCTGCGGTAGTGGAGCAGGGTGGGGTCACCCGGTGTGGTCAACCTGCCGAGCACGGCATTGGCTTCGTGACCCGCGCTCGAAATGGTGTAGTGCCCTTTGCCCTCGGCGCGGAGCTCGAGGGCAAGCTTATCGAGATGGCGCGCCAGCAGCATCGATTCGAGCAGCTCGGCGCTGGTGAGCCGACCGAGCTGCCAGGGTCGCGGCGGGTTCGACATCGCCGCCTGACTCACGCGCGCGCGGAAGCGACGCAGGGAAGCCTCCAGTCGCTCGATGGACATGATGAGAGTCTAGACCAACTCGAGGCTTGGTGAGTGTCGGACGCTGCCGCAGCTCGGGCGCCCTTGTCGGGCGTTGCCGGCGAAGGTCCAAGTGACGAAACCCGGCACCCCGCCAATTGGGGGAGTGACAATTCTCGGCACGCAGGTGGCAGGGGCGGCCACCTGGTGGGAGTCGCGCCAAACAGCGCGATTGAGCGCGATTGACGCTAACATCGCTTGCGAACGCGTCGTATTGTCGGCTGGCACACTGGCTGCATTAGGTCAGCGCGTCGGTCAGCGATTCATGGGTCGGCAACGGTGCCCCCACTTCGTGAAAGACTTTTCACCCCTCATAAGGAGATGTAAGCGGATGTTACGAAAACTCAGAAGGAACCGAGCGTTTACCCTGGTAGAGCTCATGATCGTGGTGGCCATCGTAGGCCTGTTGGCAGCGCTGGCGATCTATGGCGTGCGCAAGTACATGACCAACGCCAAGACGACGGAAGCCCGCAACGCGCTCGGGCAGATCTCGAAGGGCGCGCAGACGGCGTTCGATTCCGAGATCATGGACGGTGAGGCGCTGCCGCCCGGTGAGAGCGTCGGATCGTCGCGCCGGCTGTGCGGCAGCGCTGACCCCGTTCCTGACGCCTTGGACAAGATTAAGGGCTTGAAGTATCAATCGAAAGAATCCGATTGGGGCGGTAGTGCTGATACCGGCTGGCAGTGCCTGCGCTTTTCGATGCGAGGACCGCAGTACTATCAGTATGACTATGAGTTGCTCGACGAGAACGCGGGGTTCGATGCGATTGCCAAGGGCGACTTGGACGGCGACGGCGTGACGTCTACGTTCACGATCGAAGGCAGGGTTACCACAAATACGGAAGACGGGAGCGTGACGCTGGCAGTCTCGCCCGCGATCATCGAGGACAACCCCGACGAATAACCTCACCCCGAGCCTTCAGCGCTCGACGACAGCCCTCGCGGATTTCGCGGGGGCTTCGTCTTTTGTGCACACCTTGACCGTACTGGTGCGATTTTGGATCACCTTCGAGCACCTAGCGCGCCGCGTTCCGTGTAAAAATCTGATTAGGTCAGACTTTCGAGGGGTTAGGCGAGTCGACGGCTTTGCGTTGGGCTGCGGGGCTGACTACGATTTCGCGCTCTTGAATTCACGCGGCGCCAAGTGGTGACGCTCCCCTCGTATGGCGGCCGCCGGGCTGTCGGCTCGTATTCGCAATGCGCCTCGCACTCGTCATAGCTTCTGATTACAGCGAATCGCCGCAGCTAGCGACCCTTCCCCGAGCGCTGGAGGACGCCGACCGCTTCGCAGCCTTTCTCGACGAGCACGACACCGAGATCGAAATCGAGGAATTCACCGCCAATCGGGATTTCCCCGAGCAGTTCGAGCAGAGCCTGCGCGAGCAGGCCGAGCAGCTCGACGCGCTGATCGTCTACTTCGCCGGTTGTCTGGTGACGGCCCCGGGCCGCGACCCTTCGCTCATTTTGGACGGCGAGCGGCTCGGTGCGTTCGCCCTGCCGCGCCTTCGTCGCATGCTCGAAGAGCACGCCTCACGCGTCCTGGTCATCATCGACGCCGTGGCCGTGCCGCGCGATGACTCGAGCGTCACGGACGTGGTGAGTGAGGTGGGCGCAGCGCTCGGGCGGCGCGGGGTGCTGAACGTGCTCGTCAACGTGCAGCTCGCGCAGGGCGACACCCCGGCGCGCTCTTCGTTCACCGACCTGCTCTTGTTTTGCTGGGAGACGGCTCTCAGGTCCGATCCCTCCGACAGCGAGCTGACGGCGTCGGAGTTGTTCGAGCTGATGCGGGGCGAGCCCGCGTTCAGCGACTTCGAGGCGGCGGAGTATTTTCAGGGGAACCACGATTTCGATCTGCTGGCGGACGCCGCTGCGGAGGGAGAGCTTTCGGAGCACGAAAGTTCCGGGCTCAGGCTGGCTGCCGATTCCGAACCGGGTGTCCCGCTGCACGCAGAGGCCCGAAGCAACGGCGGTTACGGCTCGGCTTTTGTCGCCCCTGGCAAGCCCGCCAGTTTGCCGCCTTTGCCCCTACCGCCGACCACATTGCCTGCGCCCGCCGTGCCGCTGCCC
>CBFGRJ010000332.1:0-8294 GCA_965651135.1 uncultured Myxococcales bacterium | reverse complement strand
AGATCGAGAACAACGCGTTGTCGTCGTGCACGAACTTGCGAAACACGGTGCGCGAGCGTTCAGCCAGCTGTTCGGTGGTCTCCCGGAATTCGTTGGTTTGAGCCAGCGTCAGGTCATTGCGAAAATCGCTGAGCATGGCCATCAGCGTACCGCTCAGCATGACTTCCAGACTGCGCTCTGCGATTGGTAACAGACCGAACTTCTGCGAGATGACTTCGCCCTGCTCGGTGATTTTGATGCGTCCGCTCACTGTTTCGGGCGGTAGCGCGGAGAGCGCTCGGAACACCGGAGACCCGCCTCCGCGCCCGACGGTGCCGCCTCGTCCATGAAAGAGTGTCAGCTCGACCTGCGCTTTGCGTGCGACGGATGCCAACTTCTCCTGAGCGCGGTAGAGCTCCCAGGAGGCGGCTAGCATCCCCACGTCTTTGGCCGAATCCGAGTAGCCGAGCATGACCTCCTGTTGCCTGCCGCGAGCGTCGAGCTGGCGCCCATAGGCGGGGTCGGCGAACAGCTGTTGCATGATGTCCGGCGCATTGGCGAGATCGGTGCCCGTTTCGAACAAGGGCACCACGTCCAGCCGCGAAATCGGGGGATCGGCGGCGAGATCGACGAGTCCGCACTCCCTGGCGAGCAACAATACTCGGAGCATGTCGTCGGCACTTCTGGTCATGCTGATGATGTACGAGTCAGCGGCCTGTTCGCCGAACTCGTTCTGAATCGTGCGCATCGTATCGAAGACGGACACCGTGCGTTGCGCGAGCTCGCTGAGCTCGATGTGTCGCGGCAGCAATGGACGTCGCGTGAGCAACACGGTGCCCAGCGAATCGGCTCCGGGTGCGCTGGCGCCCGTGCGTTCGGCAATTTCTTGCAACGCTAGTGTGTGGACTTCGGAGTCTTCGCGAATGTCGAGTCGATAGCCGCAGAACCCCAAGTTTTGAACTTGCCCGATCAGCGGCTCCAGGATGATTCGTTGAGAAAGGGTGGCGCGGGCGCCCGCAAGCACACTCCGGCACAGCTCCAAGTCGGCCAGAAACTCCGCGGCGCTCCGGTACGCTCCGGGAACCACCTCGGGTCGGCCCGCATCGCGTGACGCGATCTCACGCCGCACTGCCGTGAGACGCGAGACCATGAAGGTGAGCTTTAGACGCAGCGGCTCGTGCTTGTCGCGTTGTTGATTGGCAAGCCAAACATCGGGGAACGCCAGCTTGTCGTTGTCGATCGAAGCACGCAGCTCGGCCGGGGCCGGAGCAATCCGATCGGAAATGCTCAAGCGACGGATCAGCTCCCTGAGCTTGACCCGGTAGTGCCCGACGACGGCATGCGCCGAGCGCCTTGCCGCAGCCAGCGTGATCTCGGGCGTGACGAAGGGATTGCCATCGCGATCGCCCGCGACCCAGCTGCCGAGCGGCAGCTTCATGGAAAACCCCAGCTCTTCGTCGAAGACCTCGCGGAAGGCGTGGCGCGTGGCATTGTCGACGAGCGCGCACGCTTCCAGCAGGCGATCTTCGAGATACCAGATGACGGTGCTGACCTCGTCCATCACGCTCGGGCGATCCCGGCGGACCTCGTCGGTCAGCCACAAGAGCTCGATATCCGCCTCCATGCTTTCTTCCAGCAGGTCGCGCTCTCCCGGCGAAAGCTCTTCACGAGCGAGCAATGCTACGGCGAGGCGATCCTGCAGATCGAGCACGGTGCGCCTGGTCGATTCGGTGGGGTGGGCGGTCAATACGGGGCAGACCTCGAGCCGACGCAGCGTTTCTCGCAGTTGCTCCGAGCTGTACCCGCGGCGGGCCAATGAGCGGAGCGCCCATTCGACGCTCGCCGGTTGGGGGCCACCCTGATCGTCTCTGCGATAACTCTGCCGTCGGCGCACGCGATGCACCTGCTCGGCGGTGTTGATGAGCAAGAAGAACAACGTGAACGCTCGGGCAACGGGCGCGGCAAGCTCCAAGGGCAATCGACTGACCTGCTCCAGCACTTCGGTCAGCTGCTTCTTGCCCAGACGGCGGTCGCGACAGGCGGTCCTGAGCTGTTCGATCGCCTCGAATGCGGCTTCACCCTCCAGTCGGCGCACCGCCCGGCCCAAGGCAGCCGTCAACCATCGCATGTCGTCGTGCAGCGGCTGATCGAGGCTCGGCGGCTTGGGCAGCAAAGTGGGCGTAAGGTCGGGGCTTCGTTGGTCGGCCATGGGCCGTTACTTCGCACGCCCTGGACGGTGAGGCCAGGAGCCTCGGCCCAAGCGAGCCAGCGGCTCCGGATTTGGCCGGCGAGCGCTTTGGGCGTGCGGACGGGGCGATTTGGTGCGTAGCATGCACCCCGCCTAGTGGGCCGAGTCGAATCAGAAGGAAAGCAGCGCATGCCCCGTGACGACAACGAACGCGCCGAGCGCGCGGAGCGCTACTGGCGGGAGAACCTGAAGATCGTACTGGGACTCTTGACGGTCTGGTTTTTGGTCTCCTACGGGGCGGCCATTTTGCTGGTAGACTGGCTGGATCGAATCAAAATCGCGGGCTTCAAGCTCGGCTTTTGGTTTGCGCAACAAGGCTCGATCGTCTGCTTCGTGCTGCTGATCGTCGTGTACGTGAAGCTCATGCATCGACTGGACCGGAAGTTCGACGTGCACGAAAGAGACGGCTCGTGAGCGTTCGAGAGTGGACCTTCGTCCTGGTGGGCCTGTCGTTTCTGCTGTACATCGGCGTTGCCGTTTGGGCGCGTGCGGGTACGACGCGCGACTTCTACGTTGCCGGGGGGCAGGTGCCCGCAGCCGTGAACGGTATGGCAACCGCCGCCGACTGGATGAGCGCGGCGTCTTTCATATCCATGGCCGGCTTGATCAGCTTCATGGGTCGAGACGGCGCCGTCTACCTCATGGGCTGGACTGGCGGTTACGTGTTGTTGGCGCTGCTGCTTGCCCCCGTATCTGAGGAAGACATCGTTTATTTCAAGTTCCTGCGGCCCGATCTGAATCAGTCCGAACATTGGCTGCTCGGCATTTCACCCGAAGGTATCGGCATCGTGGGCATGCTCTTGAACTTCGCTACGACCTTCGTGGTCTCCCGCTTCACTCCGGCACCACCCTCGCATATTCGCGAGCTGGTCCAGGGCATTCGAGTGCCGCGCTAGCGAGCTACTTGCTGCTGCAGACTTGGCGTGCTCGGGCTGTCTGCGGTGGCCGCAGTGAGCTGAGCGCGCTGCCTCGATGGGGCAGATTTGGCGCAGTTCGTTCGCCCCAGGCCGATTCAACCGCAGCGGATGCGCGGTCACAGCACCCTATCCCTATGGAAACCAATACAAGGTCGATGGAATGGTGGTTGCTAGGCGAAAGGAACTCGCCCGTAACGCATGACGATTTCGACAGGAGCCACCATGCAGATAGCCCGCATCGAACGATGGTACGAACTCGACCACCAGGGGGAAGACGAGCTGGAAACCCGACTGAGTGAGCTCGAGCGTGGCATCAGAGCCCGAGGTGGCGCGGTGCTGGCGGTTCGTTCAGGGGCCGCTCGATCGAAGCGCATCAGAGTGTTGTGCGAGCTGCCCGTGACGGGCACCTTGCGCCGCCTTTGAACCTTCGAACCTCAAGGCAGCTTGGGTCGGGTGCGTGAGCTAGGTGGTGCGCCGCTCGCGGTCCGCGCTCGCTCATTGACGGTCACCGAATAACCACCGCCACTGGCAGGCTTGGGTCTGTAGGCAGATTGAATGGCTGCCCTGACCGACTCCGGCTCCGCAGCGCGACAGAGCGCGAGGTCCGAAGCCGCGGGAAGCACCTGAGGCGTGGTGCGCCGGATCCGGTGATTGCCCGAGACACAGGTGCCCAACGGCTGGGTGATGGCCGGTACTCGGTCGGGCTTTCTGGCAGAAGTCATCGACGGACGGGCGAGCATACTGCGACGTCAATTGGTTTGGGTGATTTACCAGTAGGCCCGCTGGCGGTCTCAGGGAATCGGGCGCAATCCGGATTCGGGAGGCCGGTAGCGGATCACGAGCAACGTCAGGTCGTCGTCTTGCCGGCGCATGTGGGCTTCGACGGCTTCGAAGACGAGCTCGACGATGCGATCGACGGGCAAGTCGCGTAGCCGCTCGACGAGTGCGACGAGCCGCTGCTGACCGAATTGTTCTCCGTCTTCGTTCATCGCCTCGGTCACGCCATCGGTGTAGAGAACCAGTAGATCGCCGTCTTCGAGCATCAGTTGGCTGTCGCCGGTGAAGCGCGATACGTCGCGGATGGCCCCCAGCCAGGTTCCAGGGGTTTCGATCACCTGACACCGGCCGTCCGCTGCACGGCACACAATCAGGTCTTCGTGGGCGCCTGCGAACGAGATGCGCCCGTCGTCGAAGTAGCGAAGCAGCGTAAAGGTGACATGCTCGTCGTTGCCCAGGCGGTGGCGGATGTTGTCGTACAAGACCTCGTTCAACGCCGTCACCACCTCGCGCGGCGAAGCCAAAGGGTTCTTGCGACACAGCGATGCCACGGAGCTCTGGACCATCAGCATCACCAAGCCGGAGCTCAAACCGTGCCCGGCCACGTCACCGATGCCGATCCAGCCGCCGCGCAGGGCCGGGAAGCAATCGTAGTAGTCGCCACCCACCTCGCTGGCGGGCGCCATGCGCGCTGCGACTTGGAGCCCATCGATCTCGACGCTGCGTGGCAAGAGACAGGTTTGGATGCGCGCGCCGATCTCCAATTCTTTTTCCAACCTCTGCTTGGCTGCCAATTCCAGTGCTGCGCGCTCGACCGTGGCCAGTGCGCTTTCGGTGACGCGGATCAGCGGACCGATGTAAAAACGCACGAACGAAAGCGCCAACAACAGGCCCCCCACGCAGGCGAGTCCGATCAACAGCAGAATGCGTTCGCGTAGGTCCTCGCCCGCACGCTGCCGCGCCGTGGAAACCACCATGGCGATGCGGCCTACGCGCTTTCCCTCGACCGAGAGCTCCGACCACGCGCGCACGAAATCTGCGGTCCAATGAGCTTCGAGCGCATTGCCTCGAAACAAGGCGTCCACGCTGACCGGTGAGGTGCCGTGCTGAGCCAGCACGTGGCCCGCCGCGTCGGTGGCTACGATGGCCTGCACGTCACGATCGGCCTTGTAGGGCTCGAAGGCGTCGTGAAGCATGGGTTCGTCCAAAAGGACCACACCCAGCTCGCCCGTTTGCGAAAGCTCGACCGCCCCTCGCGTCGCCTTCCACTCCAGGTCTTGGTGAATGCTGGGTGTCAGCCAATTGAAAATGTGAGACACCAAAAGCACCACCATCATTCCCAGGGCCAAGAGCAGGGCGCCGATGAACAGGGCGAGCGCTGTCTTCAGGCGCCCGCTCGACATGACTCGTGCCCGCTCCTCCGGGGGTAGGAGCGTCGGAGCTCCAGGTAAAAGCGGCGCAGCGGGAGGCTTCTGGGGCAGCGCTTCGACGGGCGCTGGCGCCGGGAGCTTGGCGGCCGTGCTCATGACCGAAAGCGGTTTCGATCCGCGAGCTTCGACGCACGGCGACGCTCGTCTGTCATGGCCCGGGCGCCCCTGGCGATAGACCAAGCGCTGGGGCCATCGCTCGCCAAGGGCATGACGCCGTCTGCGGAGCTCGCTACCGACACATCAGCAAGACGGTCGCCGGTTTCGTTGGGTTAAGGCGCGGCGTTTTCGGCCGGGCTCGTTGTTTTTTCTCAGGTTGAGCAATGGGCTTAACCGCAGACTGCTACCGGCCGTCGGGGTAGAAGCGGTTGTCTCACATCCGCTGCGCGATGATCCGAACTGACCTTGGCTATTGTGAACTGACCTTTCGGCCCAGCACCGACCTGGTCTCGATCGTTCGGCGTTTCGTGCTCGATTTCTATCAGAAGGTGTTCGACAGCTTGGACGACACGTCGCGAGTTGCGCTGGCAACGCACGAGCTCTTGGAGAACGCCGTCAAGTATTGCGAAGGGGGCGATACGACGATCCGGATCAACGTGGCGGAGGCCGGCCCGTTGGCACAAGTGCAGATCCGTACCAAGAACCGAGCCCGCCCCGAGCACATCGAAGTCTTACGCCAACAGATTCGAGAGATGAACGGGGCAGAGAACCGCTTCGACTACTATCAGGCTCTGATGCGCAAGAACGCTCAGCGCGAAACCGGCTCGGGGTTGGGGCTGGCCCGGGTTCACGCCGAGGCCGAAATGGATATGAGCCTCGAGCTCGGCGACGACAATCAGGTGATCCTCATGGCGCAGACCATCGTCTCTCTACCGATGGAGGAGGCATCGTGAACGCGGAAGTCATTTCGGTGAGTCAGCGCGCGGAACTGGCTGCCCATGTCACGCGGCGCGAACAGGTTCTGAGTCTGCACCTGTCCGGTACTGCGGACTTGCGAGTCACCGATGTCATCAGTTCAGTGCTGACTACGGTTCACGCCAAAGCCCTGGAGCTTGCCAGCCAAAAGGTGGTGGTCGACTTGCGCGAGCTCGAATTCATGAATTCGTCTTGTTTCAAGAGCTTCGTCAAGTGGGTCACGGATGTCCAGGAGCTGCCCCCTCCCCAGTACCGCATCCGCTTCTTGTCCAATCCTGCGATGCTCTGGCAACGCCGCAGCTTGCACGCGTTGAGCTGCTTCGCGGCCGATTTGATCACGATCGAAGCAGAGCGCAGCTGACTGCTTGCTTTGGATGAACCAAGAGCACGAGCTCGTGGTTCATATTTGGATCGGAGGTTTCGGTTTCATGCTCGTATTCGGAAACGGCATCTTTGGGAGTAGCAAACGCGGTTCGGCCCACGTGTTGCCCCTCGTTCTGGTGCTGGGCGCAGGCGCTGGGTGTAGTGAAGAGGGCGACAACGGCGCTTCAAGCGACAGCTCGAGTGGTCAAAGCGCGGTGACCGGCGGAGCCGTCGGTTCGGGCGGTGGCGCCAATACGAACGGAGGCGTCACGAAGGGTTCTACGGGCGCTACGAACACGACCGGAAGCGGCGCGGGTGGAGGGCAGGGGTCCGGCGCTGGGAACACGGGCGGCACGGTTGGAGCGACCAGCGGTGGCGGTGACTCGGCAACCAGCGGCGGTGGAAGCGGTGGGGATTCGGGCAACCCTCTCACCAACCCCGACGACGGTCCAGCCGCGGGCAATCCATCCGGTGATTGCGCCATTCCAGAAGAAGCCCGAATCGAAGACACCTCGAATCCAGACCGTGTGGTGGGAGATGGATCTCCCGCGAGCTGCACGGGAGAAGCGTTCATCGCGGCGGTGGCCGAAGGGGGTATCATCACCTTCGACTGCGGGCCGGAACCGCTCACCATCACTCTCGATCGCCCCGCCAAAGTCTTCAATGACGCCGACGACGAGGTGGTCATCGACGGGGGCGGCCTGATCACGCTGAGCGGAGGCGGAAAAACCCGCATCTTGTACATGAATACCTGCGACTCCGAGCAGGTGTGGACCACCGATCACTGCGACAACCAAGATCACCCGCGGCTGACCGTGCAGAACATCACGTTCGTGGATGGCAACTCCAAGGCGGAAGCCAGAGGTGACGACGAACGTGACGGTGGAGGCGCCATCTGGGCGCGGGGCGGGCGCTTCAAGGCGATCAATACGCGGTTCTTCAACAATGTCTGTGCCGACACGGGCCCGGACGTGGGGGGCGCCGGCATCCGCTTGTTCAGCCAGTATCAGGGACTACCGGCGTACATCGTCAACAGCACGTTCGGTGGCGCCGAGGGGTTCGGCAACGTCTGTTCGAACGGCGGGGGCATCAGCAGCATCGGCGTGTCCTGGACCATCCTCAATAGCGTATTTTCGCACAATCGTGCCGTCGGCAACGGCGGCAATCCTGCCGAGGAGGGCACGCCCGGCGGCGGGAGCGGTGGCGGTATCTACAACGATGGCCAAACCATGACCTTGAGCATTTGTGGGACGCGCATCGAGCACAACGAAGTCAACGCCTATGGCAGCGCCATCTTCTTCGTCAGCAACAATCACGACGGGACCCTCGAGATCAAAGATTCGACCGTTCGCGACAATACGGGTGGCGGTTGGAACGTGCTGCCCGGTATCTCGATGCACGAAGACACCGTGCAGATCATCGAAAACTCCACAATCGAGTGAGAGCTAGTTTTTGCGAGAGCGCGCTGCTCGCTCGAGGAATTCGCGGAAGGCTTTCTGGTTCTCGGGGGTGAGGCCTTTGTCGTAGCCATAGGCGCTGGCCTGTTTTTCTTCTGTTAGACAGGCTACGGTGGCTTCGAATTCCTTGCTCCTGCTGGCCAGGTTCTCGGGAGAGAAGGGCGGCGCCGTCATTGCCGTCGGTCGCCGTGTTGCCGTTCGTCAACATGAG
>CBFGRJ010000331.1:0-8299 GCA_965651135.1 uncultured Myxococcales bacterium | reverse complement strand
GCGCGCCACGCGGCGGCGGCGGTGGCGGCGGTGGTTTCGGCGGTGGCGGCGGCGGTCGCGGTGGTCGCGGCGGTGGCGGCGGTGGCCGTGGAGGCGGCGGTGGCGGCGGTGGTGGTCGCGGCGGTCGCGGTGGCGGTGGCAGCCGTCGTCGTGGCGAGCGCGGCGATCGCTGGTAGACCCTTCGCTCGTTGGTACTGAACCGGGCGCGCTGCTGACTACAGCTGCCGCGCCCGGATCGTCTGCTCACGCGCAGTCACTGCTGCGGTGGTGGCTCCGAGGTGGGGAAAATCATGAGCTCGTCGGGTCCTGAAATGCGTAGATCGCAAATGGTCCCGGTAGCGGTCTCAGTGAAGTAGGCGCGACGCTCGCCCTGCTCACTGCCGAATAGCACGCCAAAAGCCACGGGCGATCGTTGCCAAGTGAGGGCATTGTCGCTCGCGGTCCACTCGGCCACCATGGTCCCATCACTCGAAACCATGGCAGATAGCGCAGGTTCGAAACACACGACCTCGCGATCGGCATCGTAAACGCGCGCGGTTGAAAAGCCTGTCTCGGCATCGACGAACACGGCCCGCGAAGGTACGTCGCACGCGCCGGTGTCAGCGCGTTTCGGTGCTTCCGCCTGCGCTTCGCCGCAAGCTATGAGGACTGTGCTCGTCAGCCAGCACACCAGCGGCAAGCTCAACGCACGCGAAGCCGTCATGTCGGCTGGACGCTAATGCCCACGTGATCCCCGGTCAAGCGACTGCGCTACTCGCTACACGCATTCTTGACCTTTCCGCGTAGCGCAGACTGCGGGAATTGCCGCTCGAATCGTTTGGCCTCGTCACGAGCTCGCTGGACTTGCCCACTCTGACACAGTGCCAGCACGCGCGCGGCTTGCCGTTCTTGAGTCAGAACGCCGGCGGCGTACCGGCGCTCTTGCGCTTCGAGCAAGCCGAGAGCCCGCCCAGCATCACCGTTGCGCAGGGCTTGCTGTGCCTCACGCAACTCTCGCGTCTCTAGCGCCAACTGGTCCGGTTCCGGCTTCGACGTCACAGGCGCATCCGAAGGTGGCCCTTCCTCTTGCCAGAGCGGCTGCGGCGAAGGACCCTGTTCGGGGGTGGACGTCTTGATCCGCGTTTTCGGCTCGGCTGCGTGCATAGCCACCGGCATGGTCTCGGACTTGGGCTCCGGCTGAGGGCGAGGCGCTTCATCGGTGGGTGAGGCCTCGCGTTCAGGCTCGGCACGCGGCGCTAAGGGTGGCGGCATAGCCACGCGCGCTCGATGTCGCTCTACACTGGCAGGGCGTGACGGAGGCTCCTGCGCTTCACTAGGCGAATCGGAATGAGCCGCCTCCCACCCCGCCAACGCGATCCCTGCGGCTGCGCCTGCCGCAACGGCAGACTTGCCCAAGGTGGCCCAAAGCCCGGAGGCGGCAGCGGACTTGGCGAGCACCGAGCCCCCCATCACAGCCCCGCCCAATGCGATTCGCTTGGCGAGAGAACGCTCCACACGCGAGGCCGCTGAGGCGTCTGGGCCGTCTTCGAGCCGAGCGAGCTCTAACACCTTACGCGCCTCTGAACTCATTTGTTTCATGGTACGGGTCTCCGCGCTGCGAGCTCTCGTGTCACGGCCCGCTCGAATGTCCGGCGGGCGCTTTTCAACCGCCGCTGGCAAGTCCGCACGTGCAGCTGAAGCGCCGTTGCCGCTTCGCGCACGGAAAGCTCCTCCAGCTCCACCAAAACGAATACCGCTCGCTCTTCGTCGCCGAGCGAGCCGAGCGCGCGATAGCACAAGCGGTTGGCTTCACGACGCTCTGCCTGGTCGGCTGGAGCGGTACTGTCGGGCTCTGCCGCTGTGAGCTCGGCCAACCGTTGCACCCTTCGCGATCTGCGAGCTTCCGCCCGGCGGTAGTCTTTCGCGATTCTGACGGCGATGCCGTAGATCCAAGTCTTGAGCTGCGAACGGCCCTCGAAGTCATGCCAGCGGCGGTAGACGATGAGAAAAACGTCCTGTACCGCATCCTCTAGCGAGGCTTCGGTCACGCCCAGGCGCTTGAGCCCCCGCCAGACCAGCTGAAAGTGATCGCGGTAGACCACACGAAACGAGGCGTCTAGCTCGCTCGGCGCCGATGAACATTCGGCGGAGAGTTTGAGACCCAGGACGGCGGACACAATGACACTCGGTCGCGGTGACGGCGGCGACTGCTAGACTACCTTTGAAGTGAGTGGCCGGTTGCGGCAAAGCGCGTCACAGCATCAGCCAGACTGCAGAAAAATGCGTTCTGATTCCAGCGACTTGGGGTTCGAAAACGGGGCCCAGATCGTCGAGATAGAAGCTGGGGCGGGCCAGAGGCACCAAACCGAATACACCAACGCCTAGCGCCGCCGATCCGGAGACCCGAAGGTGGGCCGTACCGCCCACTATCGCCGAGGTCCAGTGGATCGAGGCTCGCTCGGGTGCAGTGACGCCGGCGCCCCGGCCCGCGACCCGCGTCAACTCGATGCCCAACGAAGGGGCGACCTCGAAGCTGCCAGTATTCAGAGCCCAAGCCGCTAACGCGGTGCCGGAGAGCACCCACATGCGCCCGCCTGCATTCGAGCCGGAGATGGCGGCGGACTGCGCGGGCATGATGCTGCCACCGAGCCAACCTCTGAGCGGCCCCAGGCCGGCACCCGCAGCGATGGCGACCTCCAAGCCTGGATCGGGAAGGACCCCCGTGCGGACTCCGATGGCGAGAGCGGAAGCACCACTCAGTGCCCACGAGATCTCCTCTCGCTCGCTAGGCGGCCGTTTTCGCTGGGCTGCCGGCGGCCCAGGTTCTGAGGCACTCCGAGGTGCCGGTGTGGGCTTCGCGGGAGCGGGCTCCGCGGGGGTCACCTCAGCATCCGGATTGAGCATGAGCGCCAGCGTCAATGCCGCCGCATCCGTAACACTGTCGCAGGACTGACCGCGAAATGTGCGTTCGCCCTCGACACCATCCAGGTCGGCGCTCAGCCTCAGCTCGAAGTCTCGATCACCCAAGCGTTGGATACGGACTCGGGCGTGCACACGGTGTACGCCAGGCCCATCGAGGCTCGCTAAACGCAGCACTTCGCGGCGAACCGTTTCGCCGCCGGTACAGGTTGGTGGCGCCACCCACTCGAGGACGAGGGGTTCGGGATTCGCTGCCTGCGCGTGCCAGCCAAAACAAGCGCACGAACAGAAGAGATGGCAGGCCATCCGGTAGCGCACGCGGCGAACCTACCATGACTCGTTTCGGAGTGGACCCCGAGCGACCCAGCGGGCGGTTAGGGGCTCGCGTACCGACGAATGCGCGCTGCAACCGGGCTGTTGGGGTAGCGCTTCAAGAATGCTTGCGACAAGCGCGCCGCTTCGGACTTGTGTCCGGCAAGGGCCAACGCCTCGATGCGCAGCACCTGTGCTTCGAGCGCTAGCTTGCCGTGTGGAAAGCTCTTTCGGTACGCAGCCAAATGCTGGAGTGCGAGTTGCCCGTTGCCGCTCTTTGTCGCGCGGCTCGCCGCCTCCACCAGCGCGAGCTCTTCACCCAAGCCGTCTTTCGAAGGAGTTGTCGTTCGCGGAGCCGACTTGGTTGCTCGCACATTGGCTCGAGCCCCGGATGCTTTTGGCTCGCTGTCTTGTCCTTCAACCGACGGCGCCTCTTGCAACGGAGCTACCGGCGGAGCGCTGTCCGCGTCGTGGCGCGCCACCGTGTCGCTCGAAGGCGTTACCGTGGAGCTTTGCATTTCGCTCAGCTCCGCTGGTGGTACCGACGGCTCGGGCACCTCGGGTGCGGCAAGGTAGATCCCCGCGCCGAGTGCACCCACCGAAACGACCGAGGTCGCCACCATGACACCCTTGCTTCCCATCAGCTTGCCGAAGAACCCTACGGAAGCTGCCGCCTTGCCCGCGGTGGTGACACCGGCGGCGATGCCCAACGCCGCGAACAAGCGGGCCTGCGCTGCAGGTGACAAATGCACGTCTTTACCTGCCCGAAGCAGCTGCGCCTCTAGATCTCGATCTCGTGAATCCAGCAGGGGTTCCCTCATGCACTCTCCTGTCTGGCACTACCCCTCAATGCCTCGATACGATCTCGGAACACGCTGCGGGCGCGGCGTAGACGCGAGGCGACGGTCCCCGGAGGCAGCTCCAACAGCTCGGCGATCTCGGCCATGGTCATCTCTTCGAAGGTGTGCAGGACGAAGACACTGCGCAGATCTTCGCTGAGGCTGGCGAGCACGGAATCGAGCAGTTCTCGAAATTGTTTGCGTTCCGTCAGCTCATCGGGCTGAACCGGAGGGGCTCGCACCGGAAGCGGATCTTCCTCTAACACTTCGCGCTTGCGCGCGAGGCTGCGGCGGGCGTGCGCAGCGATGTGTGCCGCCGAACGAAACAGAAATGCTCGCTCGCAACCCGTGCGTATATCGTCGAGCCTGCGATCGGCTACGATGTAGACGCGTTGCACACAGTCATCGAGGTCTCGGGCTGGCACCCCCAAGTTGCGCAACGTGCGCGCGACGAACGTCCCGTGTTCAATGACCATGGCGCGCAAGCGGATTTGTCGATCTGTCATGGCACTCGGGGATGAGCTTGCCTAGCACGACTGGCTGGCCGCAGGCTCTCCAGATTGCCACAGATCCTTGCATGACCTGGTAATCGCCGCAAACAAGGGTTCTGATCACGATCTAGCCAGTGGCACTGTCAGAATCCAAAGTGGGCACCCAGGCCGAGCATGGCTCCCACGGGACGCGAGCTGGCCACTTCGACGCTTCCAGGGTCTATGGCGAAGCGTCGCTCGACGAAGGGCACCGTGATATCGCCGAATGCGGTGAGCTCCCAGGTCTCGCTCACGGTGACGCGCCCCTGGAGGCCGAGCCCCGCAGAAAAAAAACTGCGTGTTACCTGCTCGGACTCAGCAAGATCGCGACCTTGCGCGACAATCCAGCCGCCCTGCACGGTACTGCACAAAAGCAGTGTGAGCGCACTGCCCGAGCGCAGCGGACAGTAGCGGACCGCCGCCTGAAACCAATCGAGAGCCAGCGGATCGGATCCACGCGTCGAACGCGTGCTCAGGTAGTCCACGTGCAAAGCCAGCTCGAGAGGAAATACGAATTGGGGGGAGAGGTCGCGCACCGAGGCGAACAGACCTAGGCCCACAGCGGCTTTCGGACCGAAGTTGAAACTGGTGACGAACAGCGGCCCAAGTGACCAGAGGTAAGTCTGATCGGATGCACTCGCCTCCGGAACGGGAGCCCAGGGCCCACCGGGCTGGCGCTCTGCTGCCGTCGTTGGCTTGGCAGCATTCGAGCGCTCCGTCCCGGTGACCCCTTCCTCGGTCTGAGCCCCAGTCTGATCGCCCGCCGCAGCGGCAGTGGCATCGTCCTCTTCGTTAGAGACGCTATCCGTCACCGACAAGCTAGCGTCGGGATCGATGCTCAGCGCCGCGCTGAGCGCCAACGCGGCGACGACTTCGCCACACTCCGAATCGTTGAACTCACGGCTCCCGATGGGTTGGCCCACCCGCGCGACATCCAGGCGGCCTTGATACGTTCTGCCCACTCGCCGCACCCTCACCTCGAGCTGCAGCGCATCGCCGGCGTTGGACAGCACCAAGCGCTGTGTGTGCATACGCAGGCGCTGAATGAAACGAGTCTGCGAAGGGCAACCGGCTGGTACGTCGTACGACAGGAGCACCGGAACGGCCTGCTGAGCCGCTGCACTCCGGGCTAACAAAACGACCACTACGGCTACGAGTGGAGCCAGCCGGCGCACGAGGTAACGAAGGGACTCACTCACGCCTGATCGCCATCGCGTTGAGCATTGTCTTGGCGCGCCAATGACACCAGCGACCCGCCGCACACGGGCACACAAAACCTCGTCGCTTCACGCGCCGGAGGAGACCCAGCGTGGCCTCGCTTCGATAACAACGACGTGATCATGATCGGACCGGGTGGGAATAGGGGGAGACCAAGCCAGACTGCCACGTACTGCGGAGCTTGAAAATGACGAGCGCAATCGGAGGCCTACGCGAGCCGAAACGCGGCTGTGCATGCCAGGTGGCGCTGTAGTAGAGCTTGGAGCGTGATGCCCGTGGGTTGCAACCGCGCTTGGGCTGGCACAGCCGTGCTGCTCGTCGCACTCGGTTGCGAGCGCGCGCGGCCGGCCCAGCCCTCCACCCGGCTGGCTGAATCCAAACCCCAGCGCCACGCTCCGGTTACGCCGCTCAGCCCACCGGAGCAGGTGCTCGCGCGCTCGGACCTCGCCGCTTACCATGGCTTGGTCAAGTACCTGCAGTTCAGAGCCGAACACGCCCATGCGCGCGCCCCGAGCGACCCCGGCGCCCAAGCTGAGGCAGAGCGCCGTTTGCTGGATTTGTCACAGCGCATCCTCGACAATCCGAAGCTCCTCGGTGAGCTCCGCGGCATCCATGAGTGGGCCTATCTGTCGCCTGTCGATGGGTCCGGGCAACCCTTCAAGCTGAACATACCCAGCGACTACGATCCGAAAAAGCCCACGCCCGTGGCTCTCTTGATGCACGGGTACTCCGGAAACCACCTGGAGCACACGCTCGACATGCAGCCACACCCCAGCTACTTCGAAGCCGCGGTCTTGGGTCGAACGCGTGGCGCCGGGTTTCGCGGCCTCGGAGAAGCCGATGTGCGTCAGGTCTTGGGCTATCTCGAGCAACATTTCAACATCGACCGCAGGCGCGTGCATCTCGGCGGCGGCAGCATGGGTGGTGACGGAGCCTATTGGCTCGCCGCGCGCACGCCACACCGCTTTGCCTCGCTCAGGGTCGCTTGTGGCTGGGCATCGGACAAGCCGCTCGGCAACCTGTTGACGGTGCCGGTATACGCACTGCACAGCGACGACGATTTCAACGTACCGGTGCTGCATTCGCGCGGCCCGCTGGCTTGGCTCCAGAAATTCGGTGCGCCCGTCGTCTACGAAGAGGTCACCGGATACGGCCACGGCGTGTGGCTGTTCGCCGAAGGCGTGGCGCGAGCGACGCAGTGGTTTCAGCAACAGACAGCGCCAAACTCCAAGGAGGTGACAGCGCTGGACTTCACGGCGCTCGACGGTGACGCTCGCCGCTCGTTCTGGGCAGAAGTCCACGAGTGGGGGCCGGAGCCGAAGCCCGCGCGCTTCGTGCTAAAGGCTGCCCCCGGCAATCTGCTGAAGGCAACCCTGCACAACATCCAGCGCCTAAGGTTGGAGCTGAGACAAGCGCCCTTCGACCCCAGCGCCAAGCTCGCTGTCGAAATAGGCGGCTCCATCGTCGCCGAGCTGGAGCCGCCGCTCCCTGCCGTTACCTACCTGGAACACACCGGCGCCGAGTGGCGCCTGCACACCCGGGTGCCCGAGGCGCCGTACCGGTTGCACACTCCGGGCGGAGCCAACCAGCTCTACAACGGGGAGCCGCTTCTCATCGTCTACGGCACCCGCGGAACCCAAGCCGAACAGCATGCCATGCGCGATGCTGCCGAGGCCGCGCGTCGCTCGAGCACGGCTCGTTGGGAGGTGCCCAGCACTGACCGAGGCAGCGACGGCGTGCCCCACAACCAGAACCTCTACGGCGAGCTCGAGACAAAGTCCGACATCGAGGTCAACGCGGACGATATCGCTCGAAAGCACCTGGTGCTGATCGGAACCGCTAGCCAAAACGCGGTCGTCGCTCGGCTTTCGGCTCGGCTGCCCGTCGCGGTGAATCCCGATGGAGTCACCTTCAGCGACGGCGTTGCCGTGCCCGGCAGTGATCGTGCGCTCGGGCTCTTGCATTACAACCCCGAGGCCCCCAGTCGACTCCTGTTTTGGGTAGCAGCGCAGGATGCCAGCGCCTACGCGGCTGGCTTTTTGATCCCCGAGCTGATGGCACGGCCGATCGGAGCTGACGCGATCGTGACCCGAATATCGACTCCAACGCTCGTGATGACGAGGAGCTTCGACAGTCGCTGGCGCTGGACGAACACTGGCTCCACAGCGCCCATCGACACAGCGATAGACACGCGCCAAGAGCTCGAAGCAAGCATTGCAGCTGCCATTCGCCAATTGACCCATGCGCCATTCGCCCTTGCCGGCTGGAGCTTTCCGTCAGGCTCTCTCCCCCACCTCGCCGGCACCACACGGCTTCGGGACTTGGTGCCGCTGTTTTATTACGAACCCATCGGCGTCATGGAGCTCAGCGGCAAAGAGTTACTGGCAGCCGAGCGCGCGCTTCGCCAGCGGAGCGGCCCTCGTCTCGTTCCCGCGCCCGACCCAGGCGTCATCGATCACGCGCGCACCTACTCGGTTGCCGTCATTTGGGAACAACTCTTTG
>CBFGRJ010000330.1:0-8326 GCA_965651135.1 uncultured Myxococcales bacterium | reverse complement strand
GCGACAGACACATCATCGTGGGCTGGGGTCGAGACTTCAGCGACGTTAGTTAGCCCGCTCAAGGGAGTCGTGCTCGCCGGCGGAGCACACCGAGTGACGGTGGGTGTCGACGTCGAACGCAAACAGCCAGATACACCCGTCGCTCCGAACCAGAGCATCGGCTAGCACGATGGTGCAGGTCTAGAGCCGGGTTCACGGATCCGGTCGACAGCGAGCACGGCTCGTGGGAAAAACCCGCGCATGACCTCCTCCCCCGTGATCGTGGGCACCGACCTCAGCGACGCCTCTTTTCCGGCCATCCGGCAGGGCGCCGAGTGGGCCGAACGCCACCAGGCTCCGCTGCTCATCGCTCACCTGACGACGAACCTCGAGCTGTTCAAAACCAGCGAAGACAAGGTAAAGCAAGCCCTCGCCGAGCTGGTCAAAGGTTTGATCGACACGGATGCGGAAATCGTGTTCGGCAAAGGGTCGCCTCATCGGGGCTTGATCGAGCTGGCCAGCGAGCGCCAAGCGAGCCTACTGGTCGTCGGAGCCAGCGACCACAGTCGCATCGGTCGCATGCTTTTGGGCAGCACCGCAGCTAGCGTCGCACGCTACGCCGAGTGTTCGGTGTTGGTGGCTCGCACCTCACCCGCGGCTGGCCCCATCTTGGTAGGTACCGATTTTTCCGATGCCGTCACCAGCGCTCTCGAGGCCGCCGGCAACGAGGCCACGAAGCGCGGAGCCAAGCTGATCTTGCTGCACAGCATGTACGAACCGAGTTCTCCGCTGAACCTTTTGGAACCCTTGGTGATGTCACCGCCCCGTCCAACGGACGAAGATCTGAAAGGCCGGGAGCAAGCCGCGCACACCACGCTACAATCGTTGCTGGCGGCTCATGGTGGGCAGGGCGACACGCTCGTCGTTCGCGAGGAGCCCGGCCGTGCCCTGGTCGAGCATGCCGAAAAGACCGGCGCCGCACTCATCATCGTTGGGACGCACGGACGGACCGGCTTCGAACGCATGGCCCTCGGCAGCGTAGCGGAGGCTGTGTGCGCACACGCACCCTGCTCCGTACTGATTGCACGGGGCAGATAGAAGCGCGCTCTGGGCTCGAAGTACGGAATGGGTGCCAGCCTGACATCTGGATTGTGGTAAGTTTCGAAGATGGGCGCCCGGTCGGTCCTGGTACTCGCTGAGCTCACCGATGACGAACGGTCGGTGCTCCAGCAAGACTGTGAGAACTGCAACTTCGAGGTCACTTGGCTCACGTCGGCGGAGATGGTCGGCCCGAAGCTCGTTTCGGGGAAGTTCGACACCCTAGTCGTTCATTTGCAGACACCAGGCGCTGCGCGCGCATGTTTGGAAGCACGCACGGTTCTGACGCGCGTGCACTTTCCTATCATGGGCTTGACCGATCACGTCGATGACGCGGTCTTCAACAAGGCGTTTCGAGTCGGCGTCGATGACGTGATTCAGCTGGGCGCATCGGCACAAGTGAGTCAGCGGCTGGTGGCGATTCCCAGGCCCAGCTGGAAACCAGCTGGGCAATCGCGAGGAGAGGCGCTGATCATCGATCCCGACCGGGCCCGAGCCGATGCCTTGGGTCGCTTGCTCAAAGAGGCCGGTTACTTGATCAAGTCCGTGCGCGACGAGGCTGCGGGCAGGCTCCATCTCGGGCGCCAGTCGGTCCGCTTGGTGGTTACGGAGGGGCAAGCGAGCACCACAGCCGAACTGATCAGACGGGGCAACCGCAAAGAGTGGCACCCCATTTGGTTGATTCGGGCACGGCCCGATCAGCTCGATGCACTCGCCACGGAGCTGGCTGCGTTCGCCAATGTCGCCGTGGTGAATGCCTACTCGTCCGCCAGCGACGTTTTGTACGAGGCGAACCGTTTGGCGACCGAACGCGAGAGTCCGCGCGCCGTTGCCCCCCAGCTGCTGTTCGGAGCCACCGTGACCTTCAGCGTCGGCGAGAACCAGTGGCGCGAGCATGGTTTCACCTACGCGCTCGGCGACGAGGCGCTGTCGGTGCGCACGCTGGCCTTGCCTCCGAGCACCGAGCTCGAGCTCGAGCTGGTGCCGCCGGCTCAGACGGCAACCCTACGCCTCTCTGGGGAGGTCACCGAACGCCGAGTCTTCGGACAACCGCAGAGGCAATCCGCACCGCCGGGCTTCACCGTGCGGCTCTTCGGCGAGGGGCTCGAAGCCTGGCAAAGCGCCGTGCGGGCCGCCTATCAGCAGCGCTTCGGGCGCGAGCTCGTCGCACCCCACGCTCCAGAAAAACCGGATACGTCGGCTGTCGAAGCGGTGCGCATTGCGCGCGTGAAGCTGGTCAGTCCTCCCGAATCGGCAGCGGCTGACCCACCTAGCGCCGTGCCCAACCCAAAGAGCGAGCACGAGCCAGCGACGCAAGCCGAAGCAATTGGCCAACCGCACCCCGAACCCGCGGAGTCCGAATTGCCCGGCGATGCTCACGCGCCGACCACGTTGGTCAGCGTCGAGCCGCCGCCCGACGATAGCGCGAGCGAGCTCCCACCGGAGCCCGCTGAACGGGGCGCTGAACGGGCGTCGAACCCGCCTCCACAGGCGTCGATGGATCCACCGGCATCGACGGACGAGGCCCTGAGCGACGCCTTGGCTACCCGTGCCGAGCCCATGCAGGAACGGTACGAGCCCGCCCAACCCGCCGACACGGACGAAGAGAGCTCGCGGCCAGCTCGCGTCGTCGCCTCCACCAAGCCACCCAAGCGCGGAAGCGCTGGGGCAATGCTGGCATGGCTCATGGTTTTCTCCGCGGTAGTGGTCGGCCTGTGGATAGCCTCCCGACCTCCGCCGAACACGAGTCACCAAGGGGCTACGGAGGAACCGCGCGTCGATGCAACCGCAGCGAGCGGCGCAACACGCGTGCAGGCATTGACTTCGGTGACCACGAGCCCTCACAGTCCCAACGGCGGCCCGCCGCAGGTTGCTAGCGTGAAGAGCAACGAGGCCCCCTCCCCCAGCGCTGCCCAGGTAGCGAGCGCGCCAGCGATGCCGCCCGAGCTGGAGGTCGATCCTGCCGCTCTCCCCGTGCACCTCGGCTACCTGCACGTGACGTCGACGCTCGACACGAATGTCTTCGTGCAGGGAAAGCTCGTGGGTAGGACCAACACTCCCTTGAAAACCTTCTGTGGCCGCCGCTTCGTTCGCCTTGGAAGCGCCGCCGGGTATTGGCAAAGTCCCGGCATCACGTTCAGAATCGGTTGTCAGAAGCTCAATCGGCTGACGCTCCAAGCAGCACGAAGCGAACGACCCTGAAGCTCACTGGACGCGGGCCGAAGATGCACTAAAGTTCATGGCTCGAGCGCCTCGGGCGTCGTGGCCCATCCAACGCATCCGTCGAGAACGTATGCGTCGAGGCTGAAATGCTTGGGTTTGTCAGCCCTGCGCCTGGCGCGGTCCAATCCGGCCTGCTAGGTTGCGCGACCTCCCACCCGGGAAAATCGCCCGGATCTTGCCCCAGAAGGCGCGTTCATCGCGAGCTTGCCACCATCCACTCTGAGGAATCGACGATGCTTACGGTCAGTGACATTTCCATGAACTTCGGCGAGAAGGTGCTCTTCGAAGGGGTGAACGTCACCTTCAACGACGGGGAACGCTACGGCCTGACCGGTCCGAACGGCGCGGGCAAAACCACGTTCATGAAGATCCTGAGCAAGGAGATCGAAACCGTGGGGGGTCAAGTGACCGTCAGGGGCAGGCTGGGGGTGCTGAAGCAAGATCACTCGTTGTACGCCGACCACAAAATCGTCGACGTCGTGATGATGGGCAACCCTACCCTCTGGGAGGCTTTGCAAGAAAAAGAGCACCTGCTCGCGAAGGGCGATGATCTGACGGATGCAGAAGGGATGCGCCTCGGGGAACTAGAGGCAGAAATCGCCGCTGAGAATGGCTATGTCGCCGACGCCGAAGCGGCGGCCCTTTTGGAGGGCCTTGGCATTCCTGGTCACTTGCATCAGGAGAAATTGTCAGTGCTTCAGGGAGGCGATCGCGTTCGCGTGCTCCTGGCACAAGCCCTCTTCGGTTCTCCCGATACGCTGCTCCTGGACGAGCCCACCAATACGCTCGACATCGGCAGCATTCGCTGGCTCGAGAGCTTTTTGCGAGCCTATGAGGGCGCGTTGGTAGTCATCAGCCACGATCGGCACTTTCTCAATGCCGTTTGTACCAAGATCGCCGACATCGACTACGAGACCATCATCGTCTACCCCGGCAACTACGATGACATGATCAGCGCCAAGGCGGAGGCGCGCTCCTCGCTCGAGCTTGCCAACGCCGCTCGCCAGAAGAAGGTTGCGCAGCTGCAAGAATTCGTGCAGCGCTTTCGTGCTGGGTCGCGCGCGAGCCAGGTGCGCTCGCGCAGCAAAGAGCTGGATCGCGAGAAGAAGGCGATGGCGGATCTCAAGCGCTCCAATATCCAGCGACCCTTCATTCGCTTCGAGCAGGCGCGCCCCAGCGGCAAAAGCGTCATGAACGTGGTCAACCTCACCAAGCGCTTCGATTCACAGCTCATCGTGAAGGACTTCAACTTGAGCGTGACGCGTGGTGACAAGATCGCGCTGGTGGGGCCCAATGGCATCGGAAAAACGACGCTGCTGCGGATGCTGGAAGGGTCATTGAAGCCGGACTCCGGAAGCGTCGAGCACGGCTATGAAGTGCGCATTGGTTACATGCCCCAAGAACATGGGGAAGCCATCCAAAAATCGGACCAATCGGCACGCGACTGGCTCTGGAGCTTCAACACCAAGGCCGACGAAGAAAACTTGCGCGCGCTGTTCGGGCGCCTGCTGTTCAAGAAAGACGACCCGCTCAAGCCCACCAAGGTGCTGTCCGGTGGTGAAACGGTGCGCTTGTTGCTCGCCAAACTCATGCTTTCGGAACCGAATGTCCTGCTCTTGGACGAGCCCACCAACCACCTCGACTTGGAAGCCATCCGAGCCCTGACCGAGGCGCTGCGCGTTTTCGAAGGGACAGCCGTCTTCGTGACGCACGACCGCAACATGGTGGACCGGGTGGCGACACGCGTCATCGAAATGTCGTACGACGGCGTCCGAGAAATCTCCCACAGTGACTTCCAGGCGGGTCGGTTCCTCGAAAAGCACGCCACCTACGTGCAGCCCCAGGCTTGGTAACACGCCCTAGCTCGGTGGCGCGGTGGCCCGTGCGACTCACCCCTGTTTGGTAGTCGATCAGGCGGCATGCGGGAGAGGGTAAGGTCGTGGGGGATTGAGGTCAGCATGGGAGGGGGTTCGATCAGCTTGCCCTTCGTATCCTCGAGCGACCAGACGCGCCGCAAGTCGAGCCGCCGCTAGAACCTCGAATCGTGCCGCTCCAGGAACTCGAGCTCGGACGCCGTGGACTGCCGCCCGAGGATCGCGTTGCGATGCGGAAACCGCCCAAAGGTCGCTACCACGTCGCGATGTCGGCGAGCGTAATCGAGAGCAAACTCGAAGAAGCCCACGTTCTGCGGACTACGCTCGGTAGCGAGCGTGACGAGGGCCTCGAACCTCACGACCATCGCCTGCTGCAGCGTCAGGTTCTCGACGTGCATGAGCGGCACGTCGAGAAACATGCGCTGCACTAGCGAGAGGGTCTGCTCCTGCTCGCGGATGGCAGCCGTAGTCACGGTGAGCGCGAGGGCGTCGTGGGCATACATGCGCGCCGAATCGCGGTATATGTTCCGCGGAAACTGGTCGAGCAGGATGACCAGGGCGAGAAGTCCCAATGGCGTTTGCTGCCAGTGAGCGACTTCCTCATCCCACCGACGGCCGTTTCCAGTGACCGCCAGGAGCGCGGGCTCGAAACGGGCTCGGATCTCGTCGTCGATCGCTGGCTGCTTACCGTACCAGCGCGCAAGACAGGTGCGGAATGGTTCGAGCTGACGGTCCAGCGACGAGGCGTCGTCGAGCGATGAGAACCAATACTCGAGAATCGAGCGGGATAGGTGTTCAGCGGACGCAAGCATGACCGACTTCTGGTGGAGGGCTCCGACGGTAGGAGCCTCACTACGCAAAGACGTCGCTCGGCGCTGATGGACGCAAGAAATCGACCCGGTTTACGGCTCGACGCAAAGCCACGCGGCAGCGGCGGTGAGCATCGCTTCGAGACCTGTCTCCAAGGTTGGATGAAGAACGGGCGCGAACTTCGGAGAGTGATTGCTCGGAATCGTGTTGAGGGTATTGTCGCGCTTTGCTGCCGCATACACAGCGGGATCTGTGCCTCCGATGATCCAGAATACATAGGGAACTCCCCACCGCCGCCCGAAAACGCTGAAGTCTTCGCTCGCGGAAGCGGGCGGCGTCTCGAACGCACGCTCTTGGAACTGCGCCTGAAACGCTTGTGCAACTCGTTCGGAGGCTGCAGGGTCGTTTTCTGTCAGGGGGTAGCTACTGAGTGTCGTGAACTCGGGGGGCGTCTCGGCGCCTGAGGCGGTAGCTTCGGCCCGGCAAATGCGTTCGATGGCTGAGAGGATGTGCTTGCGAACGCCTTCGTCGTAAGTGCGCACGTTCAACTTCAGCGTCGCGTCATCTGGAATGATATTTTCTTTCGTGCCCGCTTGAAGCGCCCCTACGGTCACGACAGCGCTGTCGAGCGGCGAAACCTCGCGCGACACGATGGTTTGCAGGCGCAGCGTCGTCGCGGCAGCCATAATCACGGGGTCGATGGATGTCTGCGGCTGAGACCCATGCGACCCGCGCCCAAAGAGCTTCACTTGCAGGCTGTCGCCAGCGGACAGGATGACACCGGACTTGTGCCCCACCGTACCCGCCTGGCCGACCATGACGTGTTGGCCGAAGATGATGTCCGGCTTGGGGAAGCGCTCCGCCATCTTGTCATCCATCATGCTTTGAGCGCCGCGACCAATCTCTTCGCCAGGCTGGAACACGACGAGCACGGTGCCGTGCCACACATCGCGGTGCTCGGACAGAACGCGCGCAGCGCCCATGAGCCAGGTCACGTGAAGATCGTGACCACACCCGTGGAAAACACCCACGGTGGCGCCGTCGTCCCCCTTGGCCTTCACCGTGCTCGCATAGGGAAGCCCCGTTGCTTCCGTCATGGGAAGCGCATCCATGTCCGCACGAAGCATAACCGTCGGCCCACTGCCGTTGCGGAGCACGCCGACCACGCCCGTCCCACCGACGTTGCGGGTCACCTCATATCCCAGGTGTTCGATCCAATCCGCCGCGATCTTCGCGGTACGCACCTCGTGCATGGAAAGCTCAGGGTTTTCGTGCAGGTCTTGGTAGATAGCTTCGAGTTCGGAGAGCAACCGAGGGGCGCTGGACGCGAGAGCCGCGGTAAGAGGATTCTTGGCGAGGGGTTTCCAAGACGTCGCCGGTGTTACAGGAACGGTCGCAACAGCAGCCGCAGAGCTGCTCGGGCTCGTCGCCGCGCTCGTGGCGGTCGCCGGAGCCGGAGCGCCGCCACACGCCACGAAAGTCCCATAGACCATGAATGCTACGACGGAACGCTTTTCCATGCAGAACATCGTGCTCGCCTTGTAGCACGACCCGAAGCGCCCCGCGCGTGCCAACACCGGACTTTTGAGTGTGGCGAAGCTGCGGGGTTCAGATGCGCGGGCACGTTCACCACGTTTCTTTCTAGACCGATGTCGGCCGCGCGGCTCGTCACCCTCCGACGCAGGAACCACCCGCTCGCGGCGCCGGCGGAGCAGCGCCGCGCTTCGCGACGGCTTGAAGCAAGAGCGCGTCAGCAAGAGCGCGTCGAGTATCTGACTTCCCCCGAGCTGAAAGCGCTCCTAGCGGCCGCTCTGCGCCACGACAAGTCGATGTTCCGGGAGACCAGGGCGGAGCACGCCCGGCTTGCTCGCGGCGCAAAGTCGCGTGCTGGCCTCTGGTCTCCGAGCTCCGACCAAGCTGGTGGCGCTCGCCCTGCTTTCGCACTGGAGCCGGAAGGGTCGCGTTTTCCCCAGCGTCTCGCGAATTGCTCAGCTCGCCAGTCTCGGAGATCGACTGTGATCCGGGAGCTCAACGAGCTAGCAGTCTCGGGAGCCATCATCCCGAAGCGGGCACGCGGCAAGTCCAACGAGTACGACCTGAGACCGCTCGCTAGCCTCCCACCACTGGTACCAGAGCGGGACCAGTCCCAGCGTGGCACCTGACCAGTACCAGAGCGGGACCTCACTAGTCCCAGAGCGGGACCCTAAACTAACCTCGATCGGAGAATAAATGCGGCTTCTTGAGGTTGTGCCCCTCACGAGTGCGGCCCCCACGTGGGTTCGGTGCGTGTGTCGATTCAGGTTTGCAGCGACCCACAAGAGAGCGCTGGCGAGGCCGCGCTC